>DATGIG010000434.1:0-4409 GCA_035295825.1 Chthonomonadaceae bacterium
TTACCGAAATCGTCCACCGTCGCCACGCTGTTGTCGCTGGTTCCGAACTTGACCCATCGCGTCACATCCTCGCTATGCCCGTCCGAGTAGCGGACGCGGACGAGGATCTGCTGCGCATCGCCGACCTGCAGAGAGGAGAGATCGGGAAAGACTTCGAGGCCCTGCGGGCGGGGGTCTTCCGGGCGAGGGCGGGGCGTGCCCACCTGGATCCAGGTCGCCAGCACGGCATAGTCCGGCGAGTTGGGGACGATCCGCCTGCCGCCGCCATGGGGATAGGTCATCGTTGGCTTGAGCAGGAGCAGGCTGTGGTCCGGATCGCCGGGTACCACACGCCGCGCATTCGCCTGCCGTGTCAGGACGTTGAAATCGGCGTCTGGGTCGTAACCTCGTAGCGTCAGTTTCAGGCCGCCCTTACCCGCCGCCGCGCCATGACACGCACCGGAATTGCAGCCGGCTTTCGTGAGGACCGGCAGGACGTGGTTACGAAAGCTCCAGGCAAATGGCGCGTGGGTCCCGACAACGCGCACCGACGCCTTTGCCCGCTGCCTGCCGATTTTCGCCGTAATCGTCGCACTGCCATCTCCAACCGCCCGCACGACCCCATCTGTCCCTACCGTCGCCACCTTCGGATTGGAGGAGACGAAAACGGCCTTTGCACTGAGATCTCCGGCGTTCTCCTGGTCGCGCTGTGCCTCGACCAGCAGGCGCTGGGTCGCCTTCGATCCGGCCAGCGTAGTCTGGGCAGGCAGCACCGTAAGCGAGGAGCCGGTATCCGCCCATGTAACTGACGCTATTGTCAGAAACCAGAGGAGCAAAAGCCCATTTCGCATATCCGCGTACCCTTTCACAGCGAAAGTGTTGGCTCACATATATCTCATTATACCCCCCAGTAGCCGTTACGTCGCACAGAATAACCTGGAAGCATGGTTGCTCAAACGCCTCCTCGGCAGGCTCGGAATGCTGCCATTGACACCATACCTATTCCCCGCTATAATGCCAACCGAGGCTGAAAAAGAGGAGATTATGAGGCAAATCTTCATTCCCGGTACAGGATGGGATACAGAGTCCGTTGTGGATGGATTCATCAAAGTGCGAGAACACCTGCTGGTGAAAGAGAGTATGGAAATTATTCATGCTTTCGATTTTGATGATCGTTATCCATTCACCGATATATTCTGGGGTCCTTCTCCTGCGGCCTATGGTTTTCCGGTTATTGGCTTTGCCGGATCTTATAAGCAAATCGAGGAAGATTGGAATGAGTGGATGTGGAGATTTAGCCAACTTCTTACCCGCCTTGATGCTGTCGAAGCCCACGTCCATCTCAGTTGCGTGCTAGGAGATTACGATTGGAAACTGGAGCCGAGATTGCTCTTTGAGAATCCGCAATCACGGGATTCGATGCAAGGGCAAATTTGGGGCATAACGGAACCTCCTGAACCAGACTTCAGCACCGATCCCACCTGGCTTGCTCATTGTGTCGAAGTAAGTTCGGGGCGGAGCAAGCAAACGTTAGTCGCAAGGTGGGTAAAATAAGGAAACAGAGACTTGGCGGTGAAGATCATCTTTATTAACGGCGCGTCCAGTTCTGGGAAATCCACGTTGTGTAAAGCGCTGCAGGCGAAACTGGAAGAGCCCTTCTGGCACTTCTCCATTGATCACCTGCGTGAGGCCAAAGTATTGCCGTCGCAGCGCATCCGGAGTGGGGACTTTGCGTGGGCCGACATGCGACCGGCATTCTTCGAGGGATTTCATCGTTCGCTGCCCGCGCTGGCCGGTGCGGGCAACAACCTCATCGTCGAGCACATCATTGAGACCGAAGCCTGGATGCGCAGGCTCTTGCAACTCCTGGAACCGTTCGACGTCTTCTTTGTGGGCCTTCATTGTCCCCTGCCCGAGTTGGAACGCCGTGAAATTGCGCGCGGCGATAGGAGGCTCGGCGAAGCGCGCCAGGATTACGCAACCGCACATACCTTCGGGCTCTACGATATTGAAATCGATTCTACTGAACTGCTGGAACGGAATGTAGATGCGGTGATCTCCGCCTGGAAGGCGCGGAAGCGTCCGAGCGCATTCGACAGAATGGCGGCATCTCTTTCAAGTCAGCCTTTGCGCTCCATCGAGACTACCCGACTGCGACTGCAGACCTTCGCGCCCGAGCATTTACTGGCGTTAATCGAGGGGAGCCGACAATTCGAGGGGCTATTTGGTATGCCTGCAGCAGAGGGCCTTCGCGACTTCATGGTATCGGAGGAGGTCTCACCCGCATGGCTCACTCAACTCCGTACCGCGACAACCGCCGATCCTTGGGTGCATGGCTTCGCCGTTGTCCATCGGAAGAGGCAATCGGTCATTGGGAGCGCCGGTTTCACCGGGCCACCGGACGCAGAGGGCGTGGTTGAGATCGCCTATTGCATAGCGCCCGGCTTCCAGGGGCGGGGGTATGCCACGGAGGCAGCCCAGGCGCTCATTGCCTTTGCGTTCGGCAGTGGGTGCGTGCGGCGCGTCCGGGCGCATACCTTGCCATCCCCTTCTGCTTCGACACGAGTGCTCACCAAGTGCGGGTTTGAACGCATCGGAGAAATCGTGGATCCAACGGATGGCTTGATCTGGCGATGGGAACGCACCGGTGATTAGAGACGCGCAACAGTGTGATATACAGGCGCTCTCCGAGCTGGCGATGAAGACCTATTCGGACGCCTTCGGGCACTCGTTCAGCACCTCGGATCTGGCTGCCCATTTGATTCGGCATCTCTCCCCGGAGAACTTCTCTCGCATTCTGGAAGAAGATGTAGTGCTCCTGGCGGAAGTAGAGGACCGCCTGATCGGCTATGTGCAATTTGGCGCAGCAGCCTCCCTCTCCTCGCGGAGCGAAGATAGCGAGTTGCACAGGCTCTATGTGCTTGCGGAGTGTCAGAACCGAGGCTACGGCAGCGCGCTGATGGACGCTGCATTGCGTCATCCTCGCCTCAGCTGCGCCGCGAACATCTATCTGGATGTCTGGGAACACAACTCCGGAGCCCAGAGGTTCTACCGACGCTATGGCTTTGAAGTGGTCGGGACGCGCTCTTTCGTCGTCGAGTCTGGGGCGGAAACCAGTCTGGACCTGATTATGGTGCGGTGCGGCGCGCCGAAGGGCTGATTTCAAGGAAGGGATATATCAGCGCTCCCAACCCCTCCGCCAAGCAGGAGTGCAAAACCAGCATACGGTGACACGCTGCCTCCCGGCGCTATGGCAGGATCCCCTGTCCCTCTCGAAGGGTGATATAGCGGTCTACCGGGATCGAACTCAGACGATCCGTCTGTCCGCTGGGCCACTGAACGATCAGCTCCTCTACCCTTGCGGCAGAGCCCAGACCGAAGTGGACGCGCGGGTCGCTGCTGGACATGTACGAGCCGTCCGCATGGCACAGGCGCGTCTGCCGAAGCCCTCCGGCCTGCAGCCTCAGGATCGCGCCGTAGCCGTCGCGATTGCTCCGCGTCCCGATCAGCCGCACCCCCAGCCAGTGATTGGCACTCTGCACCTGATTGTGCAGCAACAGCGGCTTGCCCTCACTGTCTACTACCAGCAGGTCCATGCGGCCATCGTTATCGAAGTCACCAATGGCAAGCCCACGCCCCACCAGCGTCCGTCCGAAATCCGCACCCCCCTGCCGACTCACGTCTTCAAACGTGACCCGCTTCCCCTCCGTCAGACCCCGGTTCCGAAAGAGCTGCAGGGATTGGCGATAGTTGGTGCTGGAATCGATCTCGGCGATGTTGTCCTGGACATGGCCGTTGGCGAGAACGATGTCCAGCCAGCCGTCATTATCGAAATCGACGAATTTGCATCCGAAGGCCACATTGGCGTAGGCGGCCGTGCCGATACCGCTCAGATACGCCATATCGGTAAAGATCCCGCCGCCCTCATTGTGGTAGAGGGATTTCGGCTCGTTTTGAAACGTGGCTACCAGCAGGTCGATGCGCCCGTCGTTATCGTAGTCGCCCCAGTCCACCCCCATGCCGCCATGTACATTGCCGTCGCGGTCGTAGGCGGTCCCGGAGACCGTGCCGACGTTGGCGAAGGTCCCCGCCCCCTTGTTTTGCAGCAGGTCGCCGGTGGTCTCATCGTTGGTGAAGACGATCCCCGGACGCCCCGAGCCGTCGTAGTCGCACCCCGCCACTCCCAACCCGCGCCCGCTGGTCATCGCGAGCGTGAGGGGTGGAGCAAACCGCCCGCTCCCCTGGTTGCGAAACAGCACCGCCTTGATCGGCGTGTAGTGGCGTGGGCCGCAGGAGGTCATAAGGGACGCCCCGTGAACGCTCTTCTGCTCACAGAGTTGGGGAACGCCCGCCTCATTGTCGAAGTGGGCATAGTTTGCGACCACCAGGTCCAGCTTACCGGAGTCGGGAACGGTCTCGATAAAGGCGGC
>DATGIG010000435.1:0-2272 GCA_035295825.1 Chthonomonadaceae bacterium
CAACTTCCGGGCGATGGTCACGGGCTATGAGGTCGTCCCGGCGGAGGAGACAGCCCCGTGAGCGCTCCCTCCGACGCAATCAAACCGACCATAAGCACGGAAGAAGCGATCCCGCGCGTCTGCCCCGTCTGCGGCATGGAGAACACCCCCGACGCCGTCTTCTGCGCCAACCCGGCCTGCGACAAAGCCCTCGGCGAGTTTCTCTATGTGGAGGAGGAGTTAAAGAAAGAGGCGCGGTGGCACGAAACGCTGGCGGAGCGCGTGACCGGTTTTGTCGGGAAACCGCACTTTCTGGTCGTCCATATCGCCTGGATCGGCGTCTGGATCGCCCTCAACTCGGGCATCGTCGCGATGCTGGCCCGCTTCGACACTTACCCATACTCCCTGCTCGGCCTGATCCTGGCCATCGAATCGCTCTTTCTCAGCGGCTCGGTGCTGATCGCGCAGAACCGCGAAAACGCCCACGAGAAGAAACGGGCGCGGCTCGACTACGAGGTCAATGTGCTGACCTACCGCAAAATTCATGAAATGGACATTATGCTGAAGGAGATGGCGGCGCGCGTGGAGCGCCTGGAAGCGCAGCGCACCCTGCCGGTCTCCTCCGTGAACGAAACGAGGAACGAACCATGAGCGACCGGAACACCCCGGAACCAGAAGCGCAGATGAACACTGCACAACCGCAGGAAGATACCGCCGTCGAGCAGCAGATGCACCGCCTCTCGCGCCGCAGTTTTCTCTGGGGCGGCGTGGCCCTCGCTGCCGGGTTCGTCGGCTGGAAGTGGCTCACGGCGCAGCCGCTTGAAGCCGGGATCCCCTGGCCCTTCCGGAGCGCTTTCCATGTCAATGAGAAGCTGACGGAGGCCTACTTCAGCCACTCGCGCCTTGTACCGACGTATCTGCGCTCTGCGGCGAGCGAGATACGGGCCAATGGCGGGTATGGCCTGGGCGATAACTTCGATCCCGCAACCTGGAAGTTGATGGTCATCGGACTGGAGGATACCTCTCGGGCGAATATGATGCCCATGCCGATGCCCACAACGCCCCACCCCCAAGTGCGGGATATGCTGACGCCCCATCCGGAAGAGGATAAGAAGGGGGTGGTCGCCCCGCCACCGCGCAGAGAGATGCAACCCCAGGAGCCTGCGGTCACCTTCACGCTGGAGGAGATCAAAAGCCTGGAGCGGGTGGACATGGTGACGGAATTCAAGTGCATCGAGGGCTGGAGCACCATCGTGCACTGGACGGGAGCGCGGTTCGCCGATTTCGTCGCCAGGTATCCCCCAAAACAGATCGATGGCAAGATGCCGGAGTATGTCGGTATCGAGACCCCGGATGGAGGCTACTATGTCGGCCTGGATATGGAGAGCGCCCTCCATCCCCAGACCCTCCTCTGCTATGAGATGAACGGAGCGGCGCTCGCACCCGAACATGGCGCGCCGCTCCGGCTGGTCATTCCGGTCAAGTATGGCATCAAGAACATCAAGCGCATCGGCACGATCCGCTTCACCAACGAACGCCCGGAGGACTTCTGGGCCAAGGTCGGCTACGACTGGTACGCCGGCCACTAAACATTTGCGTGTATAATAGAGGCATGCTTTCGCTGTTTTGGGGAGGATGCCCATGTTTCGACTGGATGCGGACAAACCGGTCCACTTGTGCGACGGCCTGACCCGGCGTGACTTTCTCCACGCCGGGGCGCTCTCGATGCTGGGCCTGACGCTGCCCGGCCTGCTGGAGCTGCAGGCGCAGGGCGCGGCCCGCAAAGACCGGGATGTCAACTGCATCATGCTGTTTCTGCTGGGCGCGCCGTCGCAACTGGATACCTGGGACATGAAGCCGGATGCCCCGGCGGAGATCCGAGGGCCGTTCAAGCCGATCAAGACGAACGTGCCGGGCATGGAGATCAGCGAGATCTTCCCCCGCATGGCGCAGCACGCCGACAAGTTCTCCATCGTCCGCTCCGTCTACCACACGGCGGCAGCGGTCCACGATACCGGCCACCAGATGATGCAGACGGGGCGGCTCTTCACCGGCGGGCTGGAGCACCCCAACATCGGCTGTGTACTGAGCTACCTCAAGGGGCCGAAGGGCGACGTCCCGCCGCATGTCCTGCTCCCGCGTCCCATCGGGGCGACCGGAGGCAACCTGCCGCACGGTCAGACAGCGGGCTACCTGGGCAAGACCTACGACCCTTTTATCCTCAATGCCGACCCCTCCGCCCCGAACTTCAAGGTCCCGGACCTGCTGCCGCCCGACTACATCAGCGCAATCC
>DATGIG010000436.1:0-24470 GCA_035295825.1 Chthonomonadaceae bacterium
CTCGCCGCCCCAGACCGTGTAGTACCCGGAGGGGAGAGAGACGGCCTGCGCCACCTTCGCCTGGGCCTCCCGCACCGCGCCGCCGATATCGCGGCCCCGCACGCCGAACTTGATGGCGATGAAGCGTCGGTTCGATTCGCGGTAGATGAAGGCCGCCCCCCGCTCGGTATGGATGTCGGCCAGTTGCGCCAGCGGGATACGCTGGTCATCCGGGGTGCTGACGGCGATGTTGCGGATCTCCTCGATATCCCGGCGGTCTTGCGGCGCCAGCCGGGCCACCACGGCAAACTTCTTCTCCCCGTCCAGCAGTTGGGTGATCGTCTTGCCGCCGATGGCCGTCTCCACCACATCCTGAATATCCTGCACATTCAGGCCATAACGGGCGATCTTATCGCGGTCCACCTTCACCTGGACCTGGGGCTCGCCGGTCTCCTTGAAGGTGTCCAGGTCTACCACGCCGGGAATGCCCGCCAGCACATGCTGGATGGCGTCCGCGTTCTTCTCCAGTGTGTCCAGATCGTCGCCGAACAGCTTGACCGCCAGTTCCCCTTTGATCCCCGTAACGGCCTCCTCCACGTTGTCTTCGATATTCTGGGAGAAGTTGAAGCTGACGCCGGGGATCTGCCCCAGTTCGGCGTTCATCTTCTCGACCAACGCGTCCTTGGTGCGGAAGCCCCGCCACTGATCGCTGGGCTTCAGGTCCACCAAGAATTCGGCGTTGTAGAAGCCGGTGGCATCGGTGCCGTCGTCCGGGCGGCCCAGTTGGGAGACCACCAGTCGCACCGGCTGGTACTTCGCCATAATCGCCCGGACCTTGGGCACGATAGCCGCCGCCTCGGTGTAGGAGACCGTGGTGGGCATGGTGGCGCGGATCCAGAGGTTGCCCTCGTCCAGGTGCGGCAAAAACTCCGTGCCCAGCGCAGGCGCCAGGAACAGGGAGAGGACGAACAGCCCGATCCCGGTCACCAGGGTCGGGAGGGGGTTGGCGATGGCCCACTCCACCCCCTTGCGGTAGCTCCGCTTGAGCCGCAGGGAGGCGAAGTTCTCCTCGTCCTTTAGTTTGCCCCGCAGCGCGATGGCGCAGAGGACCGGCGCGACCAGCAGCGCCATGAGAAGGGAGCCGACCAGCGCGAAGCCGATGGTATAGGCCATCGGCGCAAACATCTTCTGTTCTACGCTCTGCATGGTGAAGAGCGGCAGGTAGGCCATGATGATGATGAGCGTGGTGAAGACGATCTCGCTCTGCACCTCGCGGATCGCCTCCAGGATACAATCGTGCTGGGACTGATCCGCAGGGCGGCGCGCCAGATTGCGATAGATGTTCTCGACCAGGATGACCGCGCCATTGACGATGATGCCGAAGTCAATCGCCCCCAACGAGAGCAGGTTGGCCGGAACATGGATCAGGCCCATACAGGAGAAGGCGAACAGGAGGCTGAAGGGGATCGTCATCGCGACGATGACGGAGGCGCGGACATTGCCCAGAAACAGGAACAGGATCGTGATGACCAGCAGCATCCCCTCGATGAGGTTCTTCTCTACCGTGTGCGAGGTGGTGTGGACCAGGTCCGTGCGATCGATGAAGGGCACGATCTGCACGCCCTTCGGCAGCCGCCCGCCATTCCACTCCGCGACCTTCTTATGGATCGCGTTCAGGACCGGGTCGGGGTTCTCGCCGCGCCGCAGGAGCACGATGCCCTCCACGGCGTCGTCGGTATCCGTCTCCGGCCCGCCGCCGCCCGGTCGCCAGCCCACTTTGCCCAGGCGCGGCTGATAGCCGATCCGCACCGTCGCGAGATCGTGTACGCGCAGCGGAGTGCCGCTCCGGGTGGTGACGACGACGTTCTCGATGTCCTTCTCATCGTGGAGAAGCCCCACGCCGCGCACGACGTACTCCTCGCCGCCCCGCTCAATATTGCTCCCGCCCGCGTTGGCATTGGCGCTGCCGATGGCGTCGGTGACGTTTTTGAGGGTGATGTCGTAGGCTTTGAGCTTCGCCGGGTCGATCTGCACCTGGTACTGCTTGATCGTGCCGCCAAAGGTGTTTACATCGGCGACGCCGGGAATGGACTTGAATTCGCGCTCCAGCGTCCAGTCCTCCAGCGTGCGCAGGGTCGTCAGGTCGGCGCCGGTCAGCGTGTAGCGGTAGATCTCTCCGGTCGCGCTGGCGAGGGGCGAGAGGGCCGGCTGCACATTGGGAGGGATGTCCGCCGCCGCGACCCGCTCATTGACCTGCTGGCGGGCGAAATAGTCGTCCACGCCATCGTCGAAGATCAAGTAGACGACGGAGAGCCCGAACAGCGAGCGGCTGCGGATGCTGGAGACGCGCGGCACGCCGTTCAGGCTGGTCTCCAGCGGGACTGTAATGAGCTTCTCGACCTCCTCTGCGGCGTGGCCGGGCCACTGCGTGATCACCTGCACCTGCGTATTCATCACGTCCGGGTAGGCTTCGATGGGCAGTTGGAAGAAGCTGAAGCTGCCCCAGCAGAGCAGCGCGATGGCGGCGATCAGCACCAGGACGCGCATCCGCAGCGCGAATTGTACGATACGGTCAATCATGGGTTGTTATCCGCCGTTCGCCTCATTACTGAGGAAGAGCGCGCCATGGACCACCACCATCTCGCCCGTGTGCAGACCCTCCGCGATGAGGCACTTGTCCTGGAGCTGTGCGCCGAGCTTTACGGGCGTCTTCCGGTACTTGCCGCTCTCCGCCACAAAGACGTAGTCGCTGTCGCCGTCGTGCTGGATAGCCGCGAGGGGCACACACAAGGTCTTCTTGCCTCGCCCCAACAGCACCGTCATCTCCGCATACATCCCATCCTTGAGCAGGCCGCTGCGATTGGCGATCTCGGCGCGGACTTTGATGGCGCGGGTCTTGGGGTCGAGGGTCGGCGCGATATGGAGCACGGTCCCGGTGAACTCCTGGCCGGGCAGCGCCGCGATGTGGATCCGCACCGGCTTGCCCGGCGTGATGTCGGCGATGTCCTTCTCATAGACATCGGCATCCACCCAGACGGTCTCGGTGGCGCTGAGGGTGAACATCTGCCAGGGGGTCATCTGGGACTGATCCACAAGCTGTCCGGGGCTGACGTTGCGTTCGGTGACGACCCCAGCAATCGGCGCCGTGATCCGGAGCGTGCCGTTCGCGTCGGGCATGCCCAGCAGTTGCAGCACGCGCCGGGCATTCTCCGCGTCCACCTGTGCGGACTGATAGTCGCTCTTCGCCTGCTCCAGGTCCCGCAGCACGGCGGCCTTCGCCAATCGCAGTGCGGTCTCCGCCGCCGCCGCCTGTAACTGCGCCTGGCGGGCATCGCTCTCGGCGGAGCGCACCTGCTGGTCCGCATACAGATTGGTCTTGAACGCCTTCTGCTCCCGCTCGACCGCCTGCTTCGCCAGGGCGAGCTTCTCCTGATCGGACTGGACCGCGACCTTCGCCTTCTCCAGCACGTTCTCCGCCGCCTCCAGGTCGCTCTTGGCGGCGACGCCGATGTCGACGAGCTTGGCCTTGCGGTCCCGGTCGCGCTGGGCCTGCGCCAGATCGGACTGCGCCTGCGCCAGGTCGGAGTTCGCGCCCACCTCCGCCGTTTTGGCATCCTCCAGTGGCTTCTCCGTGAAGCCGCCGATCCGGGCTTGCTCCCGCGTGCGAGCCAGGGCGTCCGCCGTCGCCTGGGTGCGCGCCTTCGTCTGGTCCAGATTGGCCTGCGCCTGGGTCACGTCCGGCGTACCAAGCTGGTAGAGGCGCTCCTCCCGATGGAGGTTGTTCTCCGCCAGGCGGAGCTTGTTTTCGGCCTGGCGGGCAGTGGTGATGGCGGAGGCGGCGTCCACGCTGTCCAGAATGGCGAGCGTGTCTCCCTTATTCACATGGTCGCCGACGCGCACAAAGACCTGCTGGATCCGTCCCTGCAGACGCGGGCTGATTTTCACGGTATTATCGGCGGGATAGGAGATCAGCCCGGTGGCCTTCAGGTTGCTCTCTATCGCCTCCTCACGCACGGGAGAGAGATAGATGCGGGTGATGTCCTGTCCGGCTTCCGACACCTCTACCGTGTCGGTTGCGGCGGGCGCGGCGTCTGTGTGAGTTTCGGAGCGGGCCTGCCGGATCAGAAAGAACCCGATCACGCTCAGGACGAGGACCACCCCCAGACTGGTAAGGATCTGGCGTCTCAAGGGAGTGTTGGGCTGCGTGTTTGTGCTTTGCTTCATATTATTCACGAGGCTTTCACCGCAAGGTTGATGTAACCAGGGTTATTTGATCGGAGTGGTAGCGGGCGTTACGGCATTGCCGCTGAGTTCCGGGAGAGGGTGGCCGGTGGCGTGCTCCATCTGCGCCAGCGCCTGCCGATACTGGCCGATGGCCGCATAGTAGGCGATGCGCACGGTGCGGAGCGTGTTCTGGGCATCGATGAGGTCTAGGATCGTGTTGCCGCCCAGCACATAGCCCTGCTGAATGCGCTGAAACAGCGATTCGCTCTGCGGCAGCACCCCACTCTGATACGCCTCTACCGTCCGCTCCGCCAGCGTCAGCGCGTCATAGGCGGATTGGACATCCAACTGCACGCTCTGCCGCAATTGCACCTGCTGCGCCTCCTGCGCCTTGACGCTCTTCTGCGCCTGCGTCACCGCCCCGCGAATGCTGCCCAGATCGAGCGGGATCGTAAAGCCCACCGACCAGATGCTGTCCCCAAGGGCCTGCAGGTCGGTGCCGAAGAGCAGGTCGGGGTAGAACGCCGCCCGCTGCAACCCCACATTGGCCGCCAGCGCCTGGCGCGTATACTCGGCGGAGATCAGTTCGGGGCGGCTCTTGAGCGCCTGCGTCTGCAGAGCCTGCAGGCTCGGATGGATCGGCGTGTACGCCAGGGATTCCACGGCGTCGATGGGCGTGGAGGCGTCGCGCCCCATCTGGACGTTGAGGGCGGCGCGGGCCTCGCTGACGGCGGTGATGGCCTGGAACAGGTTGCCCGCCTCCTGGGTGAGCGCCACCTGGGCGCGGATGGCATTGGTCTGGGGGACCGCGCCCTCCTGAAACTGTTTGAGCGTCAGGTCGCGCAGTCTCCGCGCGGTATCGTACGCCTCCTGTTCGTCCTGCAGCCCCCGATTGGCGACCTGCAGCGCGATGTATGCGTTGGCGACGCTCTGGCGTACCGAGAGGCCGGTGGTCTGGGCGTCGGCCTGGCTCTGCCGCCACTGGTTCTGCGCCTGGCGGGAGCGCCAGTAGAGTTTGCCGCTGGTCTCGACGGGGAGATAGAGGCTATAGTTGGCGCGGTTGGCGAAGTCGAAGGAGGTCACCGAGTTGTTGAGTCCGGAGTAGTTGAAGGTGGGATTGGCCGGGGACCGCTGTCCGACATAGTTGGCGCGCGCGCCTTCGGCGTTATAGTGGGAGGCCAGGATCTGAGGGCTATGCTTCAGGCCGAAGTCCACGGCCTGTACCAGGGTCATGCGCTCTGCGGGGGGAACCTCCGGCGGCAGGGGCGGCAGGGGCACATCCTGGCCTAGGCCCGGCGTAATCCCCTGCGCCTGGGATTGTGCGGCAGTGGCCGCACGCCCCTGGGTCTCCGACTGTCCCTGCCCTTGCGCCGGACCGGAGAGCATGGGCAGCGAGGTGAAGAGCAGGATGACGAGAACGGAAACCCTCTGTACGCAACATGACATCGTATTTTCCTCATCAGGAAAGGGACTATGGAATGAGATCAGAAAATAAGTATGACTGAGGGGAGGGGGTCGGAGGGGAGTTAACGGATGGGCTGTACTTCATCCCGGATGAACGACACAAATTCCCGGATGGCAGGAGCGAAAGCGTGACCTGCTCATTGAGAAGGTTGGAGTCATCAACGTCCCGTGGTACTTGCAGCATCACGCCTCACATGGAACTCAAGGAGGACAAATCAGGGGCTTCGGGGAACTTTTGAACCGATTCGTAGGCCTTCCAACGTAGTGCATATCAGGGACAGGTAGCTGTTCCCTGGAACTATGCGGCCTACCATTTTCGTTTAGTGTTACTAATGAATGCGTGCGCACGGACCAGATTGTGCAAAGGGAAGGGATCGAATGGCCATCACACACGGCAGTATCGAAGAGATCCGGGATAAAGTCACCCTCGGTATTCCGGAGGGCAAAGTGCGCTCCACATTGGGCGAGCCCTGGACGTATACCGAGGCATCGAATATCGCCAATGGAGTAACGACCAGCCACAGTCGTTATGTCTATCGTACTCTGGATGGGCACTTGACGATCGAGGTGCAGAATGGGCATGTCACCGAAATCAAGACGCGGACGCTCACCAAGCACGAAAAAGAGGAGTGGGACACGCTGGAACATGACCTGCAGGTGATGCAACAGCATCTCGCCCAGGAGGTGGAGTGGCTGTCACGCGTGGATGATGCGATAGAGCATATGCGGTACAAGGGCCATCATAGCCACGTGATCCAGACGCATCCCGTGGGGAACCTGCCTCCGGGCTGGACGGCCCCACGCATGCATCCCGAACTGCACAAAGCCGCTGCAAAGCGAGGGCTGCATGTCCACTATGTCGATGCCAATAAGGTGGAGGGCGGGAGCAAACAGGCCGTTGTGTTTGTCGTGTTGTCGAAGAACCCGATCTTCACCCTCGATGAGTTGCGCGAACTCATGCCGCACTATGTGATCACGCCCCTCGAAGAGTAGGGGCAACCCCCCGTGGTTGCCCCTATAGGGCAGGCACAGGGGCCTGCCCGTACACCGACGGACAAGGTGTTTACAACCCCTTGAAGCAGGGTAAGGTTGAGTTAGGAGGAGGGCAGGTCCAGGCCGAGGCGGCGCTGCAGCTCGGGGTAGCGGGTGCGTCCGACGGGTAGCTGCAGCCCGATAGAGAGGCGCACGGCGTAGGAGTGGTTGCCGAGGAAGAGCACCTCTTCGATCAGGTTCAGGTTGACGATACAGGAATCGTGGATGCGTAAGAAGAGGTCGGCAGGCAGCAGGGATTCCAGTTGTGTGAGCGTGTAGTAGGTGCGGTGTTCGCCCGCCTGCGTCCGCACAAAGACCCGCTTCTCTCTTGCAACGGCGCAGACGATCTCTTCGACGCGCAGCAGGCGCACGGCGTAATCCTCCCGGATGGGCAGGCGTTGCAGGGGCTGGGCGGCAGCGCGCTCCAGAACCTGCCGCTGTTCACGCTGTCGCTCTCGAACATCGGTAAGGCGCTCCCGAGCGCGCACCAGCGTCTTCGCCAGGCGGTCGGGGGCGACAGGTTTGACCAGATAGTCCAGCGCATCCTGTTCAAATGCGGCCACGGCGTGTTCGGAATAGCCGGTGACAAAGACCAACAGCGGGGCGTGCTCCAGATAGAGCAGCGCGCCGGCGGCTTGCATCCCGGAGAGACCGGGCATCTGAATATCCAGAAAGAGCAGGTCGGGGCGCAGATCCTCTGTGAGTTGCAGGGCTACGGCGGCGTTGTCGGCTTCCCCGACCACTTCTACCTGCGCCGCCTCCAACAGGCGGCGCAGATGCAGCCGCGCCAGCGGTTCGTCATCCGTGATCAGGGCGGTCAGTAGGGTCACGGCCTCCCTCCTCGATAGGTAATGGCATTTTGCGGCACGGCGAAGGCGACCAGCGTGCCCTGGTCCGGGCGGCTAAAGATCCGCAGCCGTGCCGCCGCGCCGTGCAGCAGGCGCAACTGCTGATCTAAGATCTGCAACCCATGGTCGTAACACCCCTCGGTGATCCGCAACGCCTGTACGGTTCGCTCATTCATCCCGACGCCATCATCCACCACCGCCAGCAATACCCTCCTGGCCCGGCGGCGCGCCACGATCCGGATCGTGCCTGCGCCGATCTTGGAGGCCAGGCCGTGATTGACGGCGTTCTCCACCAGGGTCTGCAGGGCGAACGTAGGCAACATTACATCCCTACAGGCGGCATCGATCTCCCACCGGATGTTCAGCCGTGGTCCAAAACGGTGCTGTTCGATCTCCAGGTAGCTCTCCACAAAGCGCAGCTCCACTTCCAGGCTCTGGGGCGCTTCGGGATGGGTCTCCAGAGCGCGGCGCATCAATTGGCTGAGGCGCAGGAGGGCGTCTTGCGCGCTCGTCGGCGTTAGTCCGCAGAGCGCCGAGATGGAGGTGAGGGCATTGAACAGGAAGTGGGGGTGAATACGCGCACGCAGGGCGCGGAGCTGCGCCTCGCTCGCCAGGGCATGGGCGCGCTCCGCCTCGGCGCGGTGCCGCTCACTGTCGGCGCGCACCCGGGCGTCTTTGAGGACCACCAGCAGCACCATGACCCCGAAGCCGTTGGCCGGTACGCTGATGAGCGCATGGGAGAGCGAGTAGTCGCCGTGCAGCAATCGGTCCACGCCGAAACGGAGCAGCACCGCGGACATCTGCGCGAACAGCCCGGTCAACAATCCGAAGAACGGGTGATGGCGGTCCCGTACAAGCCGCCCCGCCAGGCTGCCGACCAGGGCGCTGATGACCACAGAGCACAGGGTCTCCGTCACGATCACCGGCGACTGAAAGACGGCGGCCCCCAGCACCATCACTCCGGCGGCGATCAGGGCGACCGACAGCCCGCTCGTAAACCCGGCAAAGGCGATGATGAGGGTGTTCGTCACATAGGGGTAACGCGCGCCGGGGAAGAGGGCTTCGGTCAGACCGATCAGGCCCAGAACGATCCCCAGGGTGACGGTGTTACGTCCGGATAAGCGCACCTCAAAGAGGGTCACCAACAAGCGCCCTCGCGCAAGGAGATACGCGATCACGACCAGGACGCAGGTATCTTCAAGAAAGGCGTTGAGGGTTTGAATATAGATGTTCACATCTGTACAAAGCGGCCCGACACGCTCGGAAGTTCCCAGCAGCAGGCGAGCGCTCGCCTGCTACGTCCTGGCCTCTTCGCTGCTATTGCAAGATCTTGCGCAAAATGCGGTTGCCCAGATGCCAATGCATTAGCGTCAATTCGCAGTTGACGGCCACGACAGTGCGTTCTTGCGTATGTTGTTACTTGCTGGCGCCTCTCTTTGGCTGCAGGAGACCTACAATATTGCCGTCCGGATCGCTGATCCAGGCAAACTGGCCGGTTGGGATGACAACCGGAGGAATGAGTGTCTTGCCGCCAAGTTTCTCGGCTTTGTCCAGGTAGGCCTTGATATCGCTGACCTGAACATAGAGGGTGACATAGTGCTCCGGTTCGTGGCCGAGTGAGGTGATGTGCCCCTGGATCCCCTCTTTGCTCCCCGTGTCGATCATGCCCGCTGGCCCCTGCTGGTCGATTTTCCAGTCGAACAGTTGCGAATAGAACGCTTTCGTCTTGGCGCTCTCCTTGCAGCCGATTTCAAAATGTACGACGGGACACGACTTTCCAGGCTTGCTCTTCTCATCATCCGCACCGGCGGCAACAAGGTTCGATGTCGAGGCTGGCTGAGAGATGTCACTGCGCTCTGCGGCGTTGGCAGCGGAGGGCCGTAGGCTTCCGGCAGCGAGCGTCAAGCCCGCACTGCAGAGCGCCGAGAGAGAGGTGATGAGTGCTAACTGAACAGAACTGAGACGAATTTCGCTTTTCATGGTCCGACCTTTCTATGATAGAAGGAACGCGTTGAGGCGGGAAGCCGTGGAAAGCTTCCTCTGACTGGGTTCAACTTCCTACCGAGATACTACGCGCTCGTTGGCTAAGGCGGAAAGCGAATGGATAAAAATGAGTGTTCTCCAGACGAATAGATCTAATGGGAGTAGCGCAAGGCGGGCGTGAGGATGTCTTCGGAGGCGTTCGGGTCGCCGTCCGCAGGGCCATGCCAGAGGCTCCCGCCGAAGGTGGTCACATAGATCCTGTGGGGATCTTGCGGGTCGGGGATCACCCGGTGGCCCCATTTGAAGTTATAGCCCCGCAGCCGCTGCCAGGTCGCGCCCCGATCCGCCGACTTCCAGACCGAGGAGCTGAAGCCGCAGGCGTAGAGGGTGCGCGGGTCGCGGGGGTCTATGGTCACATCGTAGATATACTGATCCTCCGCCAGGACGTGGCTCCAAGTCGCTCCGGCGTCCATCGAGAGGAAGATGCCGCCGTCCTTCGCCTTGCCGTTCGCATCGCGCCCCCAGGCCGCCAGATAGAGCCGTCGGAAGTCCTGTGGGTCGCAGGTGAGGCCGTTGGGGCCGTTGACCCCGCGCGGCAGGGCTACTCTGGTCCAGTGCTCCGCGCCATCTGTCGAGCGATAGAGCGCGCCATCGCCGGCATTGTCGAAACTCCCATCCTCACTGCGGCGTGCGACCACCAGGTAGAGCGTGCCGTCGCCGGTCTGCGTCAGCCGCCAGGCCATCGGCTCCGCGCCCTCGATCCCGGCATTTTTGAGGGTCCAGTGCGCCCCGCCGTCGGTGGACTTGTAGACGCCGCGCCCGAACGCGGCGACATAGAGGGTGCGCGCCGAGGCCGGGCTGTGCGGATCCAGCAGGATATGCGTCGCCGCCGTCTCCGGCATCCCCGTGTTGCTCACCTGCCAGGTCTCGCCGCCGTCGTCGCTGCGGCAGACCCCGCCGTTGAAGCTTACCGGCCCGCGATGACGCCACATCTTGGGGCGGGGCAGGTCGTGAGTGCCGCTCATGACGGCCCACATCCGCCCGCGCACCTCCGGATCGAAGGCCACCCAGTAGGTAGTGTTGTGCCATTTGCGTGGCACGCCCTGGGCGGAGGGCAGCCAGCCCCTACCGCCATTTTCGCTCCGGAACAGCCCGATGTCGGTATAGGTGAGGAAGAGGCGTTGCGGGTCGAAGGGATCGAAATGGACCCCATAGCAGGTCGTCACATCCAGCCCGGTGGTGGCGTAGCTGCCATCCGGCAGCGTGTGCGCGTAGACCCCCTGCCAGGTCTTGCCGCCATCGGTCGTGCGCATCGTCCGCCCAAAGTCCGTGCCATAGCAGATATTGGGATCGTTGGGCGCGACGCCGAGCGCAAAGGGATTGCCGGCCCAGGACGGCCCAAATGCGGCGGTCATCCAGGGGTCGTGGACGTTCTCCGCCGGTTTGCCGCCCACTTCCTGCCAGACGATCTGCCAGGTGTGTCCGGCATCGGCGGTGCGGGCGACGCCGTGCGCGGTGTCGGTTCCGATCTTGAGAGTTTCAAAGGAGACGTAGGCTACTTCCGGGTGGTGGAGGCTGGTCGCGAGGGCAGAAAACCTGGGCGCGTCTCCCGGCAGCGCGGAAGCGTGCCAGGTTGCGCCGCCATCGTCCGAGACCAGGAGGTTGTGGTCTGTAATGGCGTAGGCTCTAGGGGCGCCTCCCCCTGACGGGAAGCCCAGGACCATGTCCCGTACTCTCCCCTCTCCGGAGGGAGGCGATCCCGGCTTCCACTGCCCTCCCTGCCGCCGCGCGATCTCTCCCGCCCCACAAAAATAGAGCGCGCGCTCGGTGCGCGGCGAGGAGGGATCTATGTAGAGCCGCCGGCACAGCCAGGGCAGCTTACCCTCCTCATGCCAGGTCTTGCCCCCATCCCGCGAGAGGAGGAGGACGGAACCGCTCTGCCTATCTACCGTCGTGTAGAGAACCTGGGAATCCGTTGGATCTATCGCCAGCGCCGTCACCTGCTCCTGCGAACCGTCGCGGGTCACAAGGTCCGTCTCGCCATGGTCGCCCGCAATGTTCACACCAAGCACACCGGCAGGTAAAGGATAAATCAAACTCCAGGTGAGGCCCGCATCCTTGCTGCGCCATAGGCCGAGTGACTGCGCATAGACCGTCTTCGGGTCGTGCGGGTCGAAGACGAAGAAGCGCACGGGCTGGCGCAGACTGAACATGCGCCAGGAGGCCCCGGCATCGTGCGTCACATAAGCGCCGGTCATATCGCAGGCGACCAGGACAAAGCGCGGGTCGTGCGGGCTGATGGTGGGCTGGAACTGCGCGCCTCCCCCGCCGGGCCCCAGGATCGTCCAGGCCGGTTTACTCTCCATCCTCATACCTCCCGTGAGAAGCAGGAGCCAGAGCAAGCTGAATACAGACATGCGGTCCTCCTGATGCAGGCATTCCCTCTTCCATAACAAGGGTTGGGATAGTTTCTTCCTGACGGCAGGAGATTCCTATGGGCGGAACGCAAAGGAGAGACGTTATTGAGGCAGGGGCGACTGGTGGCCGCACTGCGCGACGCCGTCCTGATTGGTTTGGTAGCCGGGAAACTTCGGGTTCGGACCACGCAAGGCCTTCACATGCGTATCCACAAACAGATAGTTGCCCATCTCGTTATGGCGAAAGTCCGGCTGTTCATAGATCACCCCCAGATCCTCCGGCACGAAACTCTTTTTGCCAAGTTGCTGGACCAGCCAATCCGGATCCCCTAAGGCCCCATTCTGCCGGTTCTCGACCAGCAGAACCGTCAGCGCGGAGGCAGGGATCTCGGCCAGCGACTTGCCCTGAACGTTCCAGGCGGTGGCATAGGAGCTGAAGAGTACGATGTTGGTGTTCGGTATCTTGAGGGGAGTGGACGTTAGATCGTCGGGACAGCGGTTAATCTCGGTGTTCTTGGTATAAGGGCGAAGGTAGGTTTCCCAGGCCGTGGTGAGGGAAGAGGTAGCCAGATCCAGAGTGCGCCCCTTCCACTGCTCCGGAAAGCGCTGGTCGTAATCCTGCGCATAGAGCATAAAGGCCTGCCCCAACTGGCGCAGATTTCCGACGCACGTGGTCTGACGCGCCTTCCCCCGCGCCTTGGCGAACACAGGAAATAGCAAGGCTGCCAGAAGACCGATGATAGCGATTACTACCAGTAGTTCGATAAGCGTAAAGCCTGCCAGGCGCTGTGTACGTGTGTCCATCATTCTTCCTTTCTGAATATGCTGTTTAGCGGGCGATCTGCCAGAACCGTTGACGGCGCATATGCCGCAACCAGGCAGCGGTGAGGGAGGCGCTCACGCGCCCTCCCGGCAGCCAGAAGAGCAACTGCCACCCGGCAAAGGCCAGTCCTTCCACCTTGGGCAGCAGGAGCAGGCCGGTGGTAAAAGAGTGCAGGAGCAGCAGGAGCATGGCGTTGCGGACGCCGCGCTCCGCCTGGGCGGGCGTTGCCATCCCGGTCAGGCATCCCGCAAGGAGGGGAGAGAAGAACGCCAGCATCCCGCTCAGGAGCAGCAGGGCGTCCTGGTGCGGGGCAAGAAGAGACTGCTCCAACACCAGGAGGGTCAGCATCGAGGCGATGCCGAAGAGGGCGAAGGCGACGCAGGTCGCCTTGCGGATCAGGCCGACAGGGCGCAGGCAGGGCGTTCCCTGACACCACTCCTGTAAGAACGCCTGCCCGATTTTCCAGGGCTCCCCGAACTCCCGCAGCGCGGATTCGGTCGCAGCTTGCAGCTCCTGGCCCTGATATTGATATTCGCCGATCAGTCCGGCGATATGGGTATGGGCTTCCAGGCGGAAGGCCCTGCGCTCGGCATAAGGCACAATGCCGATCAGGGGAGCGCACAGATGATCCAGGTAGTCTTCCAAACGCTCGTCACACTGCCCTTGCTGCGCCTGCAGTTCGTTGGAAATGCATGAGAGTTTAAGCGGGTTGTTCACGGCGTCGGCTCCTTGTCACGCTGTCCATAGCCGCTGCAAATTTTCCCCAGGCCTCCATTCTCCGCTCCAACTCCAACTTTCCCGCCTCGGTGAGGGTGTAGATTTTGCGGGGGCGCTCACTGTCCGAAAGCTCCCACGCGCCGGTAATCCAGCCGTCCCGCTCCAGCGCATGGAGCGCGGGATAGAGCGTGCCCTGTTTGAGTTGTAAGGCGTTGTTGCTGCGCTGGTTGATCTCCCGAGCAATGGCGAGGCCATGCAGGGGCGCTTCACTCACCACCGCGAGGATCAGCGTGGGAATGTTGCCGCGCAACAGATCGCGATCTTCAGGCATTATCGTCTTCCTTTCCAGGGCTACAAGGTAATCTTAGGCATTATATCATGTTCAGCGACATATGTCAAGAAAAAAGATAGCGAGTTTCTCTCCGAACGGAATGATCCTGATCGAGAAGCTTTCCTGAAGGATTCGGGCTAGGGGAGGTCGCGGGCAAATTCCTGCCGCTGTACGCCCGGACGGTATCCAAGCCGTGTGTTGACCGTGATCATCGCCTGGTTGCCGATCTCGCTGGAGGTGTAAAACCAGCGGGCTCCCTGCTGTTGCGCCCAGGAGATGGCGCATCGCTTCAGTGCCGTTGCGATCCCACGCCCGCGGTGCGTGGAGGCCACGCCGGTGTAGTCGTTCTCGAAGGCATCGTCGCTCAATCGCTTCAGGAATGTCATCCCGACAGGGCGTTCTCCCTCCAGGGCGATCCAATGGGTATCGGGCGTCAATCCGGGGGCAAGCAGCACCTGCTGTCGCCAGGACTCAAAGGAGTTGGGGAGTAGATCCGGATCCGGCGACGAGGCGCCGGAATCCGCCCAGAGCCGCTGGAGCGCATGCAGAAACGCCTCATCGGTATTTCCCAGCTCGGCAAGAGAGACGAAGCGCAACCCCTCACCCAGGAGACGCGCCTCAAGCCCCGGGTAAGCATTGGTTGCGGCGTCGGCAAGCGCCATGCGATACTCCTGGATCACCTGTCCCGTCTCGTGACAGCCAAGCCGTGCCGCGAAGCGGAGACCCTCTTCTGAATCGGCCCGTATCCAACCGACAAGACGGGCAGCCTTCCATAACGCGAGGCGTGCGCGCATCTGCTCAAAAAGGCGGGTCCCGATCCCCTGGCGCGCATGGCTCGGAGCGACCCGCAATTCCATGGAGTAGATGCCCGGCTGCCCGGTCCACCAGGCCCATCGGCAACTGCCGTATCCGACCAGACGGCCTGCCTGCAGCGCAACATGGCGTTCGCCCCCTTTTTCTCCACTCTCCTCGGCGCTCTCTGAACGGTAGCGCGCGACCGTCAGCGGGACCATGTCGCGCTCTTGGAGGTTGTAGAGCGCGACGATGTGGGGAGCGTCTTCCTCTCCGGCAGGGCGAATCTCAAGCCATTTCAAACCTTGCTCCATCCGGCGATGCCTCCTTTCCGTAGGGCCAATTTTCCAATCTGCTCCCGCCTGGCAGTAGACAGGATTCTAAAACACAAAAAGATTTCTGCTCCAACTCAACCTTTTCCGATTCCTGATGGGTCTTCTTTGATAATGGAACCCAACGAACTGGAAGAGTATAAACTGGCGGTTCAGGCACGCAATGGTGATCTCGATGCCCTTGCGACATTAGTGGAACGGCTGCGGCTGCGGCTCTTTGCCGTCGCCTATGCGGACGTGCAGCATTATGAGGACGCTCAGGACGCCGTGGCGTCCGCGTTGGTGCGTATCTGTTCGCACATTGGCGACCTGCGTGATACCGGGCGTTTCCGCGCCTGGATGCAGGCCATCGTGCGAAACGAGGCGCGGCGCATTCAGAGACAGCGTGTCCGCATTATGGCACACATTAGTCTTCAGGAAGTATCGGAACTGCCTGCCCCGCCGGAAATCTCTGCCATGCGTCTGGATGTCGAGCAGGCCCTACGCCGCCTGCCCGCTGACCAGGCCCATGCACTCGCCCTGTTCTATCTGGGAAATCTCTCCATACACGAAATCGCTCAGCGTGTCGGTCGCCCGGAAGGAACCATCAAGTCCTGGCTGCATTACGGACGCCGACAACTCGCCCAATCCATGAAGGAGTATGCTCCTATGTCAACAACCGAACCCACCGAATGGACCGCCGCTATCGTCAGTACCAACCTGGAACCATCCGTACTGAACTCCCTGGCAGATGCGCTTCGTGCCGCAGGATTCAGCCGCGTCAATCGCTTCGACGACTTCCGCAAAGTCGTCTCGACCGGCGATTTCAAGATATTAGAGACAGGCTTAGGTGTGGCAGCGGAATACTCCCTGCCCGCCGCCTTGCAAGGAACCCAGTTGGTTATCCTTGACGAACGCATAGGAAGTCGTTCGGCATTTGAACTCCATCTCATTCTGCGAGCCGCAGAAAAGGAGAACAACGCCGTGATAGCGCACTGTCTCTTTCTTGATCCGCTCGATCCGCCCGATGAGGAGACCAAACAAATCAGCGTTTTTGCTTCGTGGATAACCGGTTTCGACCTATGCTTCATCAAACCGGTTGTTCCAAGAGAGTTCGAGGGCTTCGCGAGGCGTCTCCGCGAAGGCATGGCAAGTCCAGCGGGATAGGCAGAGTAGCTGAGGTAGGAAGGAGGATGCGCCCTCTTCTCCATTGCCGGGGTACCCATCGTACCCCGGCATTATAAGTAGCCTCAGCGACGCAGCAGGCGGAAGGCGATGTTGCGCCCCAGTTTCTGCCCGTAGGCGAGTTGGCCCCAGAGTTGCGCCAGCGCCTCCAGATGGTGGGCGAAGCTGAGCGGTCCGGCATCTACCGCGTCGAAACCCAGGTCGGCAGCCAGTTGTGCGACTGCCGACTTGGCCTGTGGATCGTCGCCGGCATAGAGCATGGTCACAACCTCGGAACCATACCGGGGATCGGCCATGTTCTCCCACCCCGTTGTATTGAACGCCTTCACCACGCGCGCCCCCGGAGCCAGGGCGGCGATCTGCTCGGCCCCGGAGTTGAGATGGCCGGAGGCCGGCCCGCCCGGCTCGGCAGCGAAGTTGGGGTTGGTGCAGTCGAGCAGGATCTTGCCGCTCAGGTCGCCCGCTGCGTTCAGAACATCCGGCACAGCGCTCCACGGGACTGTCAGGGCGACCACCTCCCCAAAGCGTGCCGCTTCCGCGACCGTCGCCGCACGTCCACGCCCCTCCGTTTGCGCCAGGAGATCCGCCAGCTTCGGGTCTTGCGGGTCCTGGACTCCGAACACGACTTCATGCCCCTGCTGTGCCCAGCGCCGCCCCAGCGTTCCTCCCACATTGCCCGCGCCAAGGACGCCGATTTTCATGTTTTTCTCTCCTCTCTTTTGGCATGAGGAGGAGAGCAGAACCCTCCTCTCCTGCCCCACGCATTGCGTTTCGGCGGCTCATCTCCCCAACGCCTCGACGACCAGCCGGGTCGCCTCCCGAGCCGAGTACTGCTGCTGGCCGGTAATCAGCCGACCATCCCGCACGGCGTAGGCTCGGAAACGGCTATTTACGATGAAGTTGGTGCCGGTGAGTTTGTGCGCCTCATCCTCGATCCGGAACGGCTGGATGCGGCGGCCTACAAAGGCATCGGCATAGTCCTCTTCGGAGTTGGCGAAGCCCGTCCAGGTCTTGCCCTCCACGAGCCGTTTGCCGTTGGAGAGCGTGATTTTCAGGAGGGTACAGGTTCCATGACAGATGATGGCAACGACTTTGCCGGACTCGTAGAAGTCGGCGATGAATTTGTGGAGCGCTGTGTCCTCGATGAAAGTGACCATAGGAGATTGCCCGCCGCAGACGAACAGCACATCGTAATCCGCGGGATTGACCGTGTCGAGCCGTCTGGTGTTCTCCAGCAGGGGAGCGTACTTCGGTGAGGAGAGGAAGCCGAGGCTGATGAGGTCGTCTTCGGAGTATTTGCTGGCATCGCGCGGGTCGCTCCAGCTATCCAGTTCGAGCTTGCCGCCCTGCGGGCTGGCGATCTCGACCCGATACCCCTGTTCGGTAAACTCGTAGTAGGGATGGATGACTTCCGAGGCCCAGACACCGACCGGCCACCCGGTTACCGGGGATACCGCCGGGTTGGCGGCGATCATCAGGACGCGCTTCGGATTGTCGGGATACAACACATCAATGCTGACGCTCATAATTTCTCCTTCCAGAGAGGAATTGGCTCCTGCAGGCCGTCGGGGGGTGCAGGCCAGGAGCCTGACCTCCAGTATACACAATACCTATCTATTTGAGAAGTACAAACAGGAATGTGCTATACTAACACCCATGTAACTATGTTTTCATGGGGAGGGAAGAGAAGATGGATGCAAAGGGCGATCCTGCCAGGTTAGGCGCGCAACTGGCGTTGGAACTGGTATCGGATAAGTGGACGATCTTGATTATCCATGCACTCAAGCGAGGGACAAAGCGGTATAGCGAACTGCAGCGTGAGATCGAGGGCGTCTCGCAGCGGATGCTGATCTATACGTTGCGCCACATGGAGCGCGATGGCCTCATTACCCGCAAGGTCTATCCCGTCGTGCCGCCCAAAACGGAGTACTCCCTGACTCCGCTCGGCGAAACGCTCTGGGAGCCTCTGCACAACCTCTGCTTATGGGCCGAAGCGCACTACGATGCGGTGCTGGAAGCCCGCCGACAGAGCGAGGCCGACATAGGAGATTGACGCAAGAGCCGCGCCCTGTTGCGCGGCTCTTTTTGGATCTTTGGCAATCTCAGCACAGGCTTGTGCAAGTCGTCCATTATGGATTCTGAACGGAGCTAAACCTGTTCGGGGAGGAGTGCGCCGCCCGGTTCAGAACTCCAGGGTCAGGAGGCGATGGGGATAGTCGAAAGTCACGCGTGTGGCCTGGGAGAGGGCGTGCATGCCGAGGATCGCGCCGATTTCAAACCCATAGGCAGGGCTGACCTGCCGATCCAGCATTGCGCTGCCCGCCACCATCGTCAATGCGTTGGCAAACGGCTTCTCCCCGCTCCGCGCGGAGGAGGGCGTGGTAGACAGGCCCGCCCCCGCCGCAGGCGTGGATATGCCGGGTGAGGTCTTATGTATCTCTCCCAGACGCACCTCGACCGGGTCCCGGAACATCAGCATCCGCTGCGATGGGACGGTGCTCCCGACGCCGCCTCCCCCCGGCATCACCATCTCGCGGCAGGCATCCGGCGCGCGTTCGGAGGCGATCCTGTGCGCCAGATCCATGGACAACAGGAGATCTGCCGAGGCTCCCGTATCCACCATGGCCCAGATGGCGCGGCCCTCCACCTGAAGGGGGACGAGGATGTTGCCGCCGAGCAGGTGGAAAGGGATCTGCACCACACGGCGACCGGGCGATGTGGGTGTCTGCGCGCTCTTGCCCCGCGCCAGAACGACCATATGTTCGGTGAAGTCGAGGGTCACCACATACTGCGAGAGGCTGGAGACGCCGAGAATGCCGTCGGCGATCCCCAGATCGCGGTGGACGGCGTGGATCGGGACCGCCCTCAGCATCAGATCGCCGAGCGCCAGGGAGTCCGCCCGGTACTGGTCTGAGGTCTCCGCCCCTCCCGCGCCCTGGACCAAGGAGTTGCCCAATGCCGTCAGATGTAGATCCGCGACGGCGGAGGGGCCGAGCAGCAGGCCCATTCCGCCTCCGGTATCGAACAGAAGGCGCAGCTTACGCCCCTGCAGCGTCGCCGGCAGCAAGACCATGTCCGCCTGCTGTTCGCAGAGCAGTCGGAAGGTGACGGGAGGCGTGCGACCGGCGTCGGCCTCCGCCAGCCGATGCTGCATCTGCGGGTCGGCGATCCCAAAAGGCGTCTCGCCGAGCATGCCGTGGAACAGCCGGCGGTTCGCGGGCAGGGTCGTGAGGATCAGATCGTGTGGATAGCCCCGCGGATGCAGGCCCTCATAAATATCCATCGGCTTGAGCGCCTCCGACGTGATGGCTTCCGGTAGGGAGGTGGCGAGCAGGAGCCATGCGTCCGGTTCGTTCGGGTTAAGGGCTGTGGCCCGGTGCATCGCGCCGGACGCCTGCTCCCGATCGCCGTTCCAGAGCGCCATACGCCCCTGTGCCATCAGCGACCAGTAGCCTTTCGGGGCGAGGCGAAGCGCCTCCGCCGCCTCGCCCGCCGCCCGGTCCGGCTGACCGGCGCGCAGCAACGCCAGCGCATAGAGGCCGTGTGCGTCGGGGTCTTTGGGCGCGATCCCGGTCGCCTTCCGCGCCTGGTTCAGCGCCTCCTGCCAGTCGTCCAGGCGCAGTAGGGTGCGTATCAGGCCGCTCCTGAGCGCCATATCGTGAGGTGACGTCGCCACGGCCTGGAGATACTCCTGGCGCGCTTCCTGAAAGCGACCGGCCGTAAAGAGAGCGTAGGGCGTCTCGGCGTGCCGTGCGGACTGCGTACACTGCATGGACCGCGCGGGTGCGGTCCCCCTTGCGCCGAACGCGGGATCTTCCGACGCGGGCGCACCGGCGGCCTCGCGTTGCACCCAACGCTGCCACTCGGTCTGAAGCGCGGCCAGCGAGGTCGGCAGGCCGTAGTGCGCCCCATGGCGCGCCAGCCAGGCAGCTATCGGCTGCTGTCGGCGATCCGCCTCCACGATCTCCCGCAGGATCCGTGGCGAGTGGGTGCGCGCCATCAGAAAGTCCATCAGGCTACGGCACTGGATCCCAAAGAGGACATACTCCGGAATGCCACCCCCCGCACCGGGCGGCATCATCATCGGTGGGCCGCCTCCGCCGGGATAGGGCGCGCCGCCCGGTTGCCCTCCCGGGAAGGGAGCGCCGCCTCCGCCAGGAAAAGGCGCTCCCTCTCTGCCCGGCTGCCCTCCGGGAAAGGGAGGCGGATTGCCTCCGCCTGGGAAGGGCGGCGCGCCGGAGCCGCCGGGCATCATCCGCATGCCGGCCTGCATGGGCGGCTGCTCCATGGTGCAGAAGCGTTGAAGCGGGATCAGGCTATCGCCCTGCGCTTCGGCGTGAAGGAGCATGGCGCCCTGGCGTCGGCGCTGGGTCGTGGTGGCCTCATCCTCCATCAGCAGGGCGGCGGCCTCGCTGAGCCAGCCGGGCGCCGTCCCGCCATAGTGCGGACGATAGTGGGCGCCGATGGCGGACATCAGGTTCTGTCCGTACACCTCCTGTGCCAGCCAGACATGGCCCAACTCATGGCGGAGCGGTCGAAACGCACCGGCCTGAGACTGCATCTGCGCCCGGATCTGCTGCATCATCTGTGCGATCATCTCATCCGTGGCGGCGCTTCCCATCTGTCGGCGGATCTCTTCCTTGATGCCCTTTTCGGTCAGGGGGCTGTTCAGATTTGCCTCATCGAGTGCAGGCATCAGCCAGTGCGCTCCCGCTTGGGCCAGCCCTTGCGCTGGCAGAGGTGTGCCCATATCGGCGGCCACCACCGCGCCCCGACCGGGCACGACCCCAAAGGCGCGCTGGAACGCGGCAGCGGCGGCGCGTATATCCTGGGCGATACGGCGGGCCTGCATCGCATCGCCCGCAAAGATCCAGCCGAACTCCGTATCGAAACAGCGATACTTCTCCAGACCGGCCACAACCGGGCGCACCTTGCCGGTCATCTCGGTAAAATGCGGCGACGGCAGGGCCGAAGCGGTGAGAGCAGGCTTCTCCGCGGAGGGGGGCCGATGCGCCGCTCCGGCCTGGGCGCGCGCCGACGGGGGCAGGGCGACAGTGAGCGCCAGGGCGCAGCCGATTGCCGCCGATACCGACCTCGCGAAGCCGGGACACCAGAGCGGTTGCGCGCAGGGAAGGGCTGGGAGCGCGCGCTGTGGGATAGGATGAGATCTCATAAGAGTTCCTTTCGTGGCGGAGGGCAAAGCCTGCCGATTAAGGGTTGGGATAGATGTCTTTGCGGCACGAGAACATGGGGCGTCGCAGTTGCTCATAGATCATATGCTTCACATGCCCGTCCGCCCAGAGCGTGGTGCAGCCGTTGCGGTGCAGGAAGTGGAAATGCTCTTTCAACAAGGGGTCGCTGGGCGGGCTGTTCAGCCAGTCGAACGCCTGCAGAAAATCGCACAGCGGTACGGGGGCGTTATGTTCCCAGCCGATGAGCGTGCTCGCCGGTTGATCCACCTCCGCATCGGTAGCGCCCAGGTAGATGGGCTCTCCGGTAGCGGGGTCCGGGGCGACATAGCGGCTTGCGGGGCCAAACTCGTTGCCCGTCGCCGCCGGATTGGTCGTATAGTAGGGCAGGCCGGCAGCCGGGAACCAGATGCTGATGGCATAGGCAAGTTGCCACTGCTTGGGGGTATCCGGGCAGCGTTTGATCCCCTCGTTCTTGATATAGGGATCGATCGCACCGGGATGGATCGGATGGATCGCGGGCTGGTTGTCGTCGCCTATGGGCGGCACGTTGTTATTGTCATAGCCGATCCAGGGCTGCAGGTGCGAGAATCCCGGTCCGATGTCGCCGATGGTCTGGGCCGGAAACCACTGCTCATCGTAGTCGCTCATATACATCCGCATCGCCAGCCCGAGTTGCTTCTCGTTGCTGGCGCAGACCGTCTGTCGCGCCGACTCGCGGGCCTGAGCAAAGACAGGGAACAGGATCGCCGCCAGAACAGCGATAATCGCAATAACGACCAGTAGCTCAACCAGTGTGAACGCACGTTTGGTGTGGCACATAGTTTTTCCCCCCGATGGTTTGATGGTCCCGCGCTGCCGTTGTGTAGCGGCGCAAGCCGGCGGCCAATGAGCGGCCTCCACAGAGAGAGTGACATCTGCGGGCGCGTTTGTTGGGATACACGCTGCTATTTTTTTACGGGTGCGAATTCCGGGACCGGGTGTTGAAAACATCTGATTCGTTGTTTGCGGGAGGAAAGTGAGGAGAGCAGACAGACGCAGGGTTTGTCTCCACGAGGTTTTGACCTCGTGGAGACAATACCGAAGCGCAGCGTTTCCACACGCACTCTCAGGGCTGATGTGGGGGGTGAGAGGGCGACTGGAAGATACCGGGCGGTGCGGGCAGATCGTATTGGAAATCCTGCATAAGCATCGTGGGACCGGGGATCGTCATACTCTCTCCAAACCGGATACTCATGCTATCCTCCACCTGAAAGATGCGTTCGGTAGTCGGATCCACCAGGATAACCTGGTGGCGTTGCACCTCGAAACTCATAGGATTCTGTGAGGAGGGCGCGTTTGGCTTCACTACCAGGCGGGTGTATCGAATCAGACGCCGGTTCCCCAATGTCACCTGGTCGGTAGTCCAGGCCGGTTCTCCGTTTGGTGGGCTATCGGAGACGCCTGCACGCTTCAGCATCTCCGGAGAGAAGATCAGGCCGAGGTCCAGCGCCTCGTCCGCAGTCCCGTCCGATATAGGGCCGGGACCACCTGTAGTGACGCCGATACTCCCGGGATTGAGGGCTCTCAACAGTTGATACTTGCCCCGATCATCCTCCATCGCAAGGGCCGGTGGCTCGGTTCGCATCCAGAATTGACGGGACACTGCTTTTGGCGCATCGGTCGCCGGAGCCGCCATGGGGTTTCCCGTGAGGTCGGGCGGCTGAAGGTGCAGGGTCCAGTGAATGGTCCTTGCGCGTTGCATCGTCCTGTGAATCTGAGCCAACGAAGGCAGCGGCGTCACGCGCGTCAGCAGGATCGTGACGATGATGAGGGTGACTGCCGCGAAACCTGCCATTTTGAGCATCGGGCTCACACGGCGGGGCCTTGCATCGCGCCTACCTGTCCAGAGAGCAAAATCGGATTGAGAAGATGATTCCTTGGCGGACAGGGAAGCGGGAACAGAAGGCTGCGCGGCGTGTAGCGCGGCGGCGATACGATCACGTAGTTCGCTCGGCGCGGTTCCGGTGCGCCAGCGTTGCGCTTGTTCGCGTTGGTGAAGCGCCGCAGCCTGTTCCGCGCGGCACTGCGGGCAGCGGCGCAGATGCCATTGGACCCGCCAGCGGCTCAGGACGTCGAGTTCCCCGTCCACCAGAGCATCTATGCGGGCTTCTACTTCCGGACATCGCATGGTCGCGCCTCTCCTTTCCATGGGATTGGGGGTTCCGCAGAGGGTTGTGGAGGTGAGCCGGCGGCAAAATCGTCCTGTGGCTTGAGTTGACGTCGTAGGAGACGGGCCGCATCATGCACCCGCGACTGAATGGTGCCCTGGGGGATCTGTAGCACCTCGGCGGCCTCCCGATAAGTGAGGCCCTCGACCTTCACCAGAACAAAGGCCGTTCGCTGATCCTCGGAGAGGCTCGCGAGCGCCAGCCCCAGATCCATACGGTCAATGTTGGCCTGCGTCGGGTCTACGGCGCCCGCCGCTTCCTGCATCTCCGTATCCAGTGAGACCTGCTGTCGGTTACGACAGGGAAAGAGGCGTCGCCATCGGTACACGGCGATGCGATAGAGCCAGGTGGACATGGCCGAACGGCCCTCAAAGCGCTCCTGGCCCTGAAACGCCGCCAGGAAGACCTCCTGCGTCAGGTCTTCCGCATCGGCACGGCGCCCGCACAGGCGCAGACAGAATTGGTAAATTCGATCGCCATAGGTCGCATAGAGCGAATCGAACCCGGCCGGGTCACCGTGTCGTAGTTGTCTCACGATCCTTTGCACCTCCGGTGTCATCGCGGTCTCCATATCCATAGTGACATAAGGGAGGCGTTTTGTTGCCGGTGGAGAAATTATTTCTTTATGCGTCCTCTTCGGGCGGTCGGCACCCTGTAGAGGAAAAACGAGCTTGCAGCCTCGTCAATAGACCCTCCCCTCCTGCGGTTGGAAGGTTACGCCGCCACGGAGCGCGAATGTGAGCGGGAGCGATTTGCGCATGTAACCGTCCACAACAGAAAAAACGGAGACGTGCAGGTGCGGCTCCGTCGAATAGCCGCTGTTCCCGGAGAGAGCGATCGGCTGATCCGGCGTCACCCGGTCGCCAAGATGGACCAGGACGCCGTCCTTTTTCAAATGCAGGTATTCGGCGAACGTGCCGTCCTCGTGCTTGACGACCACATAGTTGCAATCATTGATCCACTTC
>DATGIG010000437.1:0-12159 GCA_035295825.1 Chthonomonadaceae bacterium
GGCCGGAGGTACCGAATACCGACTTCCACCTGGCCACCCCGGTGGGCCGACTGAAAGCCTTTCTGGATAGGCCGGAAATCACACTGACCCCCACCAACATGCCCTTTTCCCAGGCGACGAAGGCGCAGGACTTTCATATCGGCCTCACCTGGTTTCACAAATCGGAAGGGGCGATCACCGTCACGCTGATGGCGGGCGAGGAGAATGGGGGCGAACGCCATTGGACGGTTCCGCTGAGTAGAGCGGGCGATTACCGGACCAAGCTGACGCTTCTGTCGCCCCGAGGTGGCTCGGCGCTCCTTCGCTTGACAGTGAAGACCAAAATGGATCTGCTGACCTGCCAGGTGCGCGATCACCCGGTGACTGTAGGCCATCGTACGATCCGCCTCAGTGACATCCAACGCATTGAACTTGGCGACCGGCCGACCGCCTGGTTGGTGCGAGAAGACCCGCTGCATGAGAAAACATCCGGTCTGGATGCGCTTCAGGCCACCGTGAACGGCTTACCCGCGACGCTTGACCTGAGCAAAGCGGATCAGATCGTGGTAGAGGAGATCGATCCGCGTCCGAATTCGCTCCCCTGGCGCGTGACGATCACACAGCAGGGGCATGTGACGGGAGAGCTGTCAGGCAACTTTGTCTTTGAGAACACATCTCTGCCCGCCAAACGGGGGATGATCCTCATTGCGGCGGGTGGCACTGCCACCATGACCGGCAAGTTTGACAATGGCCTGGCCAACCGTCCGGAAGACGTACGCCGCTACATCTTAAACGTGGCAGTCTTCTTCATGGGAGGGCGCAGGGGTCGCTGCCTGATCTACTCCGATAATGGCGTCTTCGGGGATTTCTTCCGTGAGACACTTCAGCAAGCCGGATATACCGTCGTGCATGACATTCATCCGAAATCGCTGGATGAGTATGATGTGGTATTCACAGGGGGCAGCCTCTATGTGGATCGGAGCGCTCTGGTGCCCTATGTACAGCGCGGAGGCAAGGTCTATCTCGCAGGAGGGTGCGGGCAAGAAGGCCCGTACTGGGCCGACTTTCTCCGGCCCTTCGGACTGAGCATCGGCCCGGACACCTATATGCGAGGCGCTGACTCCACACCGGAGACAGTGCGCAACTTCGGTGCGCACTCGCTGCTTCAAGGGGTCAATGAACTGATTTTTCAGGGCATCTCTCCTATTCATCTCTTGCCGGGAGAGTGGCCCCATGTCCATATTCTGGTAACCCTGCGTGACGTGAACCTGTGGGCCGCTTATATCGGTGATCCCTTTGGAATTTAACCCCCTATCGAGAACCCAATGGCGATTTCGGCGCGCCCCACTCCAATTATGTGCAGTTCTGGGGGCAAGGCCACTGGAACGACAATCCGAATGTGCCTGTCAATGAGGTGGACAGGCCAAAAGGCTTTGTCGTCGAGTTTGAGTAGCACACGCTCTTTGAGGGAAGAGACAGAGCCAGGGTAAGTCAGGTCATGGTTTGTAGTCGCGCCAGAGCCAGCGGAGGGAGTCGGGGAGAATGGCGGTCCCATGCGTACCGCTATGCCCGCCGTGCCCAAAGACGAACTGGTAGTCGTAGCCCTTGAAGGCGAACGCTTTCGCCATCTGCTGGTTGCAGAGGGGCCAGTTGCCGAACGGGTTGTCCAGGTCGTTGTCGCCATCCTGCAGGAAGATGCGGATGGGCTTCTTCTCCTGACGGCGGATCATAAACGGGTAGTTGTGGCCGCCCTCGATACCGGTAGCGCCACCCGCCAGGTCGGTATAGCTGCCGATCCAGGAGAGGACCTTGCTGAACTCGTTGGGGCGCTGCCAGGCGACTGTGAACGCGCAGATCGCGCCGGAGCTGAGGCCCGCGATGGCGCGGCTGCCGGCGTCATGGCGGAGCTTGTAGGTCTTCTCCACTTCGGGCAGGATCTCTTCCAGCAGGAAGCGGGAGTACTGGTCGGAGAGCGTGTCGTACTCGAAGCTGCGCTGATTGTTGCCGTGCGGCGTGCCGCCGGGCAGCAGGTTGCCGGGCTGGATAAAGATGCCGATGGTGACCGGCATCTCGCCCTTTGCGATCAGGTTGTCGAAGCAGGTGGGCACGGAGCCGAGGTAGCCGCCGCCATCCTGAAAGACCATAACGCAGGCGGGGTTCTCCGGCTTGTACTGCGCCGGAACATAGATCCACCAATCGCGCTCCGTGTGGTCGAAGATCTGGCTGTGCCACTTGGGCATCGGGGTGACCGTACCCTTCGGCACGCTGGGGTTCGGAAGGCGGTCCGGTCGGATCTCATAGACCTCGTACTGCCCGCCGCCCGTCTTTACGCCGTCCACCTCGTAGGTATATTTCCCCACGTCGCCCTCATTCAGCCGGGCGTAGGCGGCGAAGACGTCCGTGTTGCCGATACGGCGCAGCGGTGTGGAGGCGGGCAGAACCGTCTGCCCCTCGGCTTTCACCAGGACATTCTTCGCCTTGGGAGCCTCGATGGCGAAGGCGATGTCCAGCCCATTCACCTTCGCCCCCTGCCCCTTGAGCAGCTTGTCCGGGCCGAACCAGGTGCGGACCTGATCGGCCACAGCGTCCGCATCCTTGCCTCGGGGCCGCTTCTGCAGCACCTCATTGAGGCTCTTTGGCGTCAGAGGCGCATCCTCCGCCTCCGCGCTATTGCCGATCATCAGGGCAGCAAGGCCCAACAGCCCCGCCAGAATACTCCACTCGATTCTCATCACGTCTCCTTTTCGCCGGCAGCACAGGTTCAGGGCGCTTTGGACGCACCGACCGGCAGCGACTTATTGACCTCTTTTTCCGAGAGCGGCTTGATCCAGATATTGCGGAATTTGACAGGGCAGCCATGATCCTGCAGCATGATCGGCCCGGTCGGGGTGACATCGCCGCCCAGGCTGGCGCGCGTCGGGCCGCAGGTGATCTCGACATTATCGTGCACCTTGACGCCGTTCCAGAGGACCGTGATGCGCGGATGTTCGGTCATCTTTCCGGCGGCATCGAAGCGAGCGGCGCGGAAGGTGATGTCGTAGGTCTGCCACTCCTGCGGCGGTTTGCAGGCGTTCTTGTCGGGGTCCTTGAACTCGTAGATGGCGCCGCAGCCGCCCTTGGCGTAGGTCTCGTTCATGTACGCGTCGAGCACCTGCACCTCGAACAATCCCTGCTGGTAGACGCCACTGTTGCCCCGCTCCTGGCTGTGCTTATCGGACATAAGAGGGATCTGGAACTCCACATGGAGCTGATAGTCACCGAATTTCTCCTTCGTCAGGATGTCGCCGGTTCCAGGCTGCACCGTCGCCTCGCCCTCAGCGACGAGCCATCCTGCGGGCTGATCGGTCGTGCCGCGCTTGACCCAGGCCGAGAGGTCTTTGCCATCGAACAGGATCTTCGCGCCCTTCGGCGGCTTCTGGGGTTTGATGGGTTTCGACGCGACAGAGACATTCTGCGCGGAGAGGCCGGGCGCGAACCCGACCAGGAGGCCGAAGAGCGCTACGAGCACTCCGGCCCGAAATAGAGAGGAGCCATGAAACATAAGGAAAACTCCTTGCAAGATTGAGGATGAGGTTACGAGGTTCCATTCGGCCCGGAGGATGCGTTTTCCTGCTCACCCAGAGCATACGCGACCGTCTGCATCCGGGGCATCTGCCGCCCCTCCTCCCACGCCGCTATAAACGCTTCGTCGCCCAGGGACTGGCGCGACAGGCCTACGGTGCGGTCGTACTCCTTGCGTTCGTTGGGCGGCAAGGGGGTTTCTAGTTCTTCGCGTAATCGCTCCGCCGCGCCCAATAAGCGCGCCGTTCGTTCTGCCTGTCCCTGCGCTAAGGCCAGGTCCGCCAGAACCTCCAGAGAAGTGGCAATGTACCGCCAGTTCCCCAACTCCCGAAAAATCATCAGGCTCGCTTCATAATGAGCATATGCGGTAACATAATCCCCCTGATAATAGGCCACCCCCCCCAGATTGCTAAGTGCGGCAGCGATGTTTCGCCTGTCCCCTACTTCCTTCCGGAGAGACAGGCTCTCCTCATAGAAGGTCCGCGCCGCTTCATAGTCGCCCTGTTCAAAGGCCACACTTCCCAGACTGTGGAGCGCGTTGGCGATCCCGCTCCGGTCTCCAATCTCGCGCTCGATGGCAAGGCTCTCCGAATAATAAGCGTGTGCAGAGACATTGTCGCCCAGTTCAAAGGCTACGTTTCCCAGGTTGTGGAGTGAGTTGGAGACCCCACTCAGGTCTCCGGTCTCTCGTTCTATGGCAAGACATTCTAAATGGTAAGCCTGTGCAGAAGCATAATCGCCGCGATAGGAGACGAGGATCCCCAGATTGTTGAACACACTGGCTATGCCCCGCTTATCCCCGATTTCTCGTTTGATCGCCAGACTCTCCTCGTAATAGGCCTGCGCGGTAACATGGTCGCCCTGGTAACAGGCCGTCCCACCCAGGTTGTTGAGTGCCTTGGCGATGTCTCCTCTGTCGCCCAGGTCCCGTCTGATCGCCAGGCTCTCCTCGAAGTAGGCCCGCGCGGCGCTGTAGTCGCTCTGGACGCATGCCAGCGTTCCCGCTCCGTTCAGAGCCCATGCACGCATCAGCGTTGCGGCCTGGTTCATGGGCCGGGAGAGCGCTGCCGCATACCATGCCCGCCCCTCCGAGGCCGGCCCACGCATCTGCCAGAAGCGCATCAGCATCACGCACAGCCGCAACTCCCTCTCTCCGCGTTCCGGCGTTTGCACGCTCCACTCCCGCACTGCCCGCAGATTGGCGTAGTCCGCTTCCAGACGTTGCAACCACTTTTCCGGCTCCGGGCCTGTGAGATGCGGCTCCGCCTCCTCCGCCAGAGCCAGAAAGTACTCGGCGTGTCTCCGCTCCACCGCCTCCCGCTCTCCGCTCTCCGTCAACATCTCGGCCGCGAACTCCCGCGTGCTCTCCAGCATCCGGTAACGCACATCCTCGCCTGCCTCCTCCGCCGACACCAGAGAGCCCTCCTGCAAGGCCAACAGAGCGCTTATCGCCCCCTCCCCGCAGACTGCCTCCACCGCCTCCATACGGAAGCCGCCCCGAAACACCGACAGATGGGCAAAACAGCGTTTCCCTTCCGGCTCCAGCAGATCATAACTCCACTCCAGCGTCGCACGCAGGCTCTGCTGGCGCGGGGGAAGATCTCGCCGTCGGCTAACCAGCAGATCCAGCCGCTGTTCCAAGCGCTCCAGCATCTTGGCGGGCAGCAGGGTTCGCGTCCATGCCGCCGCCATCTCAATCGCCAGGGGCAGCCCTTCCAGCCGCCGGCAAAGCGCGGCAACCGCTTCCGCATTCTTCTCTGTCAGGGCAAACTCGGGGCGCGCCGCCCTGGCGCGATCCACGTACAGCGCCACACTCGCATAGTCCAACAGGCGCTCCGGGGTATCGCCGGCAGGAGGCGCGGCCAGCGCCGGAATGCTCAGCTCCTGTTCGCCACCCAGGCAGAGCGGTCGACGCGAGGTCACCAGGCAGGTCAGCTCCGGCGCCTGCTCCAACAACAGCCGCAGCAACAGGACGCTCTCCACGCTGATCGGGCGCTCGCTTTTGGTAGGCTCCGCTCTCGGTCGCAGCAGGTGCTCGAAGTTGTCCAGCAGCAGCAGGCTCGGCCCTCCCTGAAGTTTCTGCACTACCTGCTTCAGCGGGTCCGTATGCGCCTCCGGCGCCACCTGTAGCGTATGCGCCAGGGTGAACGGCAACAGACGTCCGTCCTGCAGCGCGGCCAGGTCCACAAACCACACGCGATTTCCGAAGGCCGGGGCGGCCTGACGAGCCGATTCGACGGCTAAACGCGTCTTGCCCGCTCCTCCGGGGCCGGTTAAGGTGATCAGCCGGAACTCGGCATCCGTCAGCCATGCCTGCAACTGCGCGACCTGCGCCTCACGCCCGAAGAAGCGGGTCAGGCTCACGGGCAAATTGGTAAGCGGCGCGCCGCTGCTTCTGGGCTCTGCAGCAGGGGCCTCCACTTTCTCTATCGGGTCGCTCGACGCCGACGCGCCCTCCGCGCCTCCGGCAGGCTTCGCGGCTCTCTCGCGCCCCCCCACCACAGAGCGGGGGTTCTGGCGTATCTGTTCGGCCAACTGCCGCGTCGCCGCCGAGGGCGTCACCCCCAACTCCTCCCGGAAGAGGCGCTCCAGGGTCTGATAGCTCTGCTGGGCTGCCGCCGGTTGGCCCAGCGCCGCATAGAGCCGCATCTGCAGACGATACAGGGCTTCCCGATACGGATCCACCCGAAGCGCTCTGTCTACTGCTTCCAGCGCCGGCTTCAGCGCTCCGGTCTGTTGCTGGTTCCAGGCCAACTCCTGCAACGCCTCCACGTACCGCTCGCTCAGACGCTGCTGCTCCTGCAGGACCCAATCCTCGTAAAAGCCCGGCAACAGCCCATTCCGGTACCGACTACACGCCTCCTGCAACAGCGCGATACGCTCGGCGCCCTCCGCAGCCTGCCCCGCGCAGAGGAGCAGACGTTCAAAGTCGGCGACATCGGTAGTGAGCACTTCGGGGGAGAGGCGGACATGGCTGTGATCGGCCTGCACCACGCTTCCTGCGGGTGTGCCGGGGGGTTCGAGCAGACGACGCAATAGGGAGAGGAGGTTGTTGAGGCGATTTCGCCCCGTGGCGGGGTCGCATTCGGGCCACAGAAATTCGATCAGCGCCTCACGGGAATGGGGCCGGTCACGATGGTAGGCGAGGTAGGCGAGGAGGGAAGCGACCTTTCGGGAGGCGAAGCGGGTAGTGCGTTCAGGCCCGTTGCAGGCGCACAAGCCACCAAAGAGTTGAATTGTCCATGGGATATTCACGGCTTGCTCCTCCTTCCCACACATGCGTTCTTTCCTTCGTCTGGATCCAATATCCTGCATGTTGGAACAATTCAAGGGGCATAGCATTTGCGCTGTAAGCCATCTGGCAGTTTCCGTTACGGATCCGTTGAGAAGAAAAAATGAGCCATTCCTCACGGCGAGAGTTCCGGGTACAGAACGTACCCGTCTATAGGGCGCTTACGCGCCAAGCGTCCTCACGGACGCCCAGTCTGCCAGCTTTTCCGTCCGAAGGACGGTTGGCCGCAGGCCCTCTAGACGGGGATTTTCAATCCCCGGTCCCACAATGCGGGATGGCTCATGTGCTTGTTATAGAGGAGGAATCATCCTCTTTGCGTCTTTTGCGCTTTTTTGCGGCTAAAGCGTCACCACCGTCAGGCGGTGAGGGATTCGTGCTTCTCTTCGTCGGCAAGGCGCTCCGGCTCCGGCTGCGGCAGGCAGAGCAGATCGCGAGCCGCCGCGGCAAAGTCCTCTGTGGTCAACATGCAGAGCCGGTGCAGGATCGGGATGGCACCGTGTTCGATGAAGCGGTCAGGCACGCCGAAGAGCTTCACTTCTACATCGCTAAGGCCGTTCTGCGCCAGCAGTTCGAGGATGGCGGAGCCCACGCCTCCGGTAAGGACGCCCTCCTCCATGATGACCAGCTTGCGGGTACGGCGGGCCACATCCAGGATCGTCTCCGCATCCAGCGGCTTCGCCCAGCGCAGGTTGATGAACTCCACGCGGACGCCCTCTTTCTGAAGCATTTTGGCGGCTTCAAAGGCGGGCGCGACCATATTGCCGTAGGCCAACAGGCCCACATCATCGCCCTCCAGGATCGTCTCGGCCTTGCCGAAGACGATGGGAGCGCTCTCTTTGCCCCATTCGATGCTGGGCGCGTTGCCGCGCGGATAGCGAATGGCAATCGGCCCGGCATGTTCGCCGACAATGTGCTGTGTAATCATATAGCGGAGCATGGCGTCCAGTTCCGGGCCGTCCTTCGGAGCCAGCAGCGTCATGTTCGGGATATGGCGCATATAGGCGATGTCGAAGACCCCGTGGTGGGTAGGGCCGTCATCGCCGACCAGGCCGGCGCGGTCCATGCAGAAGATAACGGGCAGGTTCTGGAGGGCGACATCGTGCAGGATCATGTCGTAGGCGCGCTGCAGGAAGGTGCTGTAGATGGCGGTGACGGGCTTCATGCCCTCCGCCGCCAGGCCCGCCGCAAAGGCGACGGCGTGCTGCTCCGCGATGGCGGTATCGAAGTAGCGGTCGGGGTGGACTTCCTTGAACTTGTTGAGGCCGGTCCCATCGGGCATGGCGGCGGTGATGGCGGCGATTTTGGGGTCGTCGTTGGCGAGTTCGATGATGGTCTTGCTGAAGACATTCGTCCAGGTCATGCCGCTGGACTTGCTGCCGCTCGCCGTTCCCGCTGCGGTACCGGCAAACAGCGCGGGCGTGACGGCGTGCCATACGCGGGCGTTCTCTTCGGCGGGATCGTAACCCTTGCCCTTGACGGTCCGGAGATGGACGAAGACCGGGCCGCTCATCTGCTTGATCTGCGTGAACAGGTCGATGAGCAGATCCAGGTTGTGCCCATCCACGGGGCCGATGTACTCGAAGCCCAGCTCCTCGAAGATCACGCCGGACTGGTCCGGCGAGACCAGGTGCGTCAGGTTGTGCTTGAGCAGCGAACCGGCGGCCTTGTTGGCAATGCGGCCCGGCGTACCGGGAACCATCTTCAGCACCGATTTGGCCTGCGCCTCGACCCCGCGATAGAACGGCGAGACGCGCAGCTTGGCCAGGTAGGTCGCCAACCCGCCGACGCTCTCGGCGATGCTCATCTCGTTGTCGTTCAGTACCACGACGAAGTTGCGCCCGCTGTGCCCGGCGTTGTGCAGCCCCTCCAGGGCCAGCCCCGCCGTCATAGAGGCGTCGCCGATGACCGCCAGCACGCTCTCGTCCGCCGTACGCCCCGCCATGTCGCGGGCGACCGCGAACCCATACGCGGCGGAGATGCTGGTGCCCGCGTGGCCCGCGCCGAAGAGATCGTAGTCGCTCTCCTCGCGGCGCAGGAAGCCGGACAGGCCGCCGTACTGGCGCAGCGTGTTGAAACGGTCCAACCGCCCGGTCAGCATCTTATGCGCGTAACACTGATGGCCGGTGTCCCAGATGATCTTATCTTTTGGAACCGAGTAAACGGTATGGAGGGCGAGGATGAGGTCTACTGCGCCCAGGTCGGACGCGAAGTGGCCGCCGGTCTTGGACAAGTTGTCAATAATCGCCTGACGCAGTTCGTTGGCAACTTGTTTGAGCTGGTCTCTGGAGAGACCCTTAAGATCGGCGGGGCTTTGAATACGCGACAGATGCTCGTACATTCAGTTTGGCCCCTTTAGTGGCGCAGTCCAGCGATGATTTCAGGAGCAACCGCTGCGCTTTTGGCAATGCATTTGAGATCGAGTTAACCTGGATTACGAAGATTGCGGCTGATTGTACCATTTTGCGCGGTTTGTGTCAATCGGCCCCAGGGAGCGTTTTCTGTTGTACAATACGAGGATAAAGGACAAAAGTATTCGCGCGGCGAATTGTGAGGAGCATTTCGCGAAACGCCCGGTTCGCCCTCCTTCGCCGTCTGGACGAAGGAGGGCTTAATCGTGTTGCCGAACCCCTGCTGGAAGAGGACGGTGTTGCGAGGCGTTTAGTCCCCAAACGTCTCTTGCCACTGGTTTCTGGCGGGAGGACCCCATCTGGGGCCCCACCCGTTATAGCCACCATATGGACCCGGCTGAGGGAAGGGAATGTCATACTCTTCTTCGCCACCCCCCACCATTCCTTTTCCGTGATAATGCTCAGAATAACCTTCGAGCAGTACGCCTGGGTACAAACCCCATTCCGTCATCAACTCTAACGCTGGCCCAAGATCAAACCGGTCAGGAGGAGGAGGCGCGGGCGTCGGAGCAGGGCACAACTCCGGCGTGTTGTTTTTGCATCCACAGGCGGTAGGTTCATAGTCATCTGCATGATTCGGGGTATAATTCCCTTCCGAGACAAGCACCTTTCGAAAAAACTTCAACTGCCATTCGGTGCCTTCGCATTTCCCCCCGCCCGTGCAGCCTCCGACTGTGCACGTGTTAGCCCACCATATGTTTGGTACAAGCTTACAACCTGGAGTCGTCGGGGGACCTGTTGTGGTGCTTCCGCTGGCCGGAGGGGCAACATCATCCCCAAATGCTCCTCTGGGATCCACTTTTACCGTTGGACGGTTGCCGACGTACGAATAGGCGTTACCGAAATTGCCTATATCGGCCCAGGTGCCAAATGCGTCGCGCGACGTGAATCGGCCCATGAGCGGATCCAGGTAGCGGGTGCGATAGTAGTACATTCCGATCTCAGCGTCCAGTCGGCGGCCGGTGAACATGAAGGGATTGCCTTTGCCACTGAATCCGCCTACCGTGGCCAGGTGGTCCCTCGCGAATTCGAGCAGTCCATTTACCACTGCCGACCTAAGCACCGTCTGGCGGCCGTAGGCATCGTATTGGTAACCCTCCACAACCCGGCCAGAAGAATCTGTCAGTGCGAAGACCGAGAGGAGCGTGTTCTGATGATAGAAAAGCCGCTGATCGCCATTCCCGAACGCGCTCGTGTGTCCACGCAAGTTACGATCCAGCACCAACGGCTCGTCGAGGTAGTGGCCATAAACGTATTGCTGCGACGGGGCATCGGCCTTATCCCGCTCCTCGATCTCCTGACCACCGTCCAGGTAAAAGTTGGTAATACTGTTGAGGGCGCCGGCGTTGGTCACTACCTTTCGGATTCGCCGCCCAAAAGCATCGTAGCTATAGACACCAATGACGGCTCTGTCTGACTTACGGCTAGCCGTGCGCAAGCGATTCTTGAAATCCCATGTGAACAGGTAGGTGCCGTCGTCGGTCACGTTGCCATTCCTGTCGAAGAGAATAGTGGATAAGGCGCTGCCTCTTTTTCGCTGTGTCATCTCGTTTAGCGAAGAGTGTTGACGGCTCTCGCTGATGCTATTACCGCCGTTAACAAGCAACATCTGTTGCCAATTCCCGACTCCATCCAACGTCCATCGCTCCCGCTGGAGCGAATCAGCGGACGGTTTGGCAATGGCCTCGTTTCCGGCATCCAATGCTCCTCTCTGAAAGTCAACAAGGCGCGAGGCGGAATCATACGCGTAGAGTTCACTATTCGCAGGGTTGTGCAACTTCTTCTCCGAAAGCTTATTCTTCATGCGATCGAACGTCTGGGCGAATCCAAGAACAGGCGAATTATCCGATCGAAGGTGGCGGAGTACGATGGGGCGACCGATGCCATCATAACCGATATCTTCCCTTCTGGAGTCATCGAGATAGGTCATCCTCACACCGTTAGCGTAGTTGCGTTCCAGGACGCGCTCCGGGCCGATATAGCTGTAGCCTGCGATGTCCTTCGTCGCGCCCTGATCCTTGATCGCGTTGATGCGGTCAAGTTTATCGAAAGACATTTCAATCTGGCGGCCGTTAGGGTAGATCAGCCCGATGCGATCATTGGCGCCGTCCCAGATTCCAGATACGACGTGGCCGTTTTGAACCTCTTCGAGCAACCGGCTCAAGGAATCGTAGGCGAAGATGACAGTTGCAGCTTCGGCCGGATCGTCAGGGTCGTTATTGTCGAAAGAACGGGTGAGCCGCGAAAGCCCATCGTAACTGAATTCCTGAAGAGTTGTACCGACCACCTGCTTGCCCCGGTTCACTTCCTTTTTTAGAACGCGCTTGATGACATCGAAGGACGTGTTGACGGTTGAACCGTTGGCATCCTCGGATCGGACGGGATCGTCGTCCGCATCATAGGTGACCGTGCTGCTGGAGCCATCCGATGACACCTCGCGGGTCTGGCGATTAAGGGCGTCATATTCATAACGTGTGACATTGCCTTTGGGGTTAACCGTAGCGACCCCGGTGTTATCCGTGTTCTGGTTGTCAAGGGTACAGCCGTCATCGGCCATGGCGACAAGCCTATTATTTACGTCCCACAAATAGCTCGTTAGGATGACGCCATCAGGATTGACCGGGTTGGTCAGGTCGATCTGATTCTTGCCCTGGCCGCTGACCCGCAACTGCCGGATCTCGGCAACCCTGCGATCTAGTCCATCGTAGAAAAACTCATTGGTATTGCCCGGTCTGTTGATCCGGGTGACACGACGAGCATCCGGATCCTTTCCGGGAAAGACCCCAAGGGGATCCTCTATCAAATCGCGAGGATCGTTGGAATACTGTGCATCGCTTGTCGAGATCATGTTGCCGCGGCTGTCGTAGCGATATCGGGTTGTATCGCCCATATTATCCGTAGTCCTGATGCGGCGGTTGA
>DATGIG010000438.1:0-7250 GCA_035295825.1 Chthonomonadaceae bacterium
GAGAGCAGGTGGCGCACCGCGGCAGCGAGGGCCGGGCAGAGGTCCGTGCCGACAAAATCCGAATCTTCTATGAGGTAAGTCCCCATGTTGACGGTCGGCGGACGGATGCCGGTGGGATCGTCGAAGATGAGATGGATATAGTCGCTGGACTCATAGGTCAGGACGCCGTCCACATGCCAGGGAGAGGAGATCGTCTGCTCGTTCTGGGTGTCGCGAGAGCGGTCGAAGGTCGTGACGATCAGCTCCAGGTCGTGCTGCTGGACCAGTCCCTGCACGCGGTTGAGGACCAGGGCGGAGAGCGCGGTCACTTTATGGACGCAGAAGGCGATGGAGTGGCTGCGCCCGGTCGCCAGGGCGCGGGCGGCGCGGTTGGGGCGATAGCCCAGCTCGCGCGCAGCCTCCTGCACCCTCAACCGAGTCGCTTCGGAGATGAAGGCGTCCGCGCGATTGTTGAGCACGCGCGAGACGGTGCCTTTAGAAAGGTTCAACTGCCGGGCGAGCTCTTGAATGGTGATGGGCATAGCTCATTCCTGATTTTCACGGCGGACAGGGGAATTTAAGCCAATCCCTTGACAACCGGGTAGAAGGTATGTTACTGTAATTATACCGTGAACCGCAACCGGTTTCGGACACGTCTCTTCCCGCACAGGCCGCCACGCACCAAGGAGGAACCTTATGCAATCCCGTTCTCGTCGTTCCGGCTTTACCCTGATCGAGCTGCTCGTGGTCATCGCCATAATAGCGATCCTGGCCGCGATCCTCTTCCCGGTCTTCGCCCGCGCCCGCGAGGAGGCGCGCAAGACCTCCTGCCTCTCCAATCTCAAGCAGATCGCCACGGCAGCGGCGATGTACTCACAGGACTACGATACCCGGCTCTTGCCGCCCTGGTACTACAAATTCGCCAACCCAACCCCGGCGCAGGTAGACATCACCTGGACCTGGGGAGGCATGGTGCAGCCCTACGTCAAGAATCAGCAGTTGTTTCTCTGTCCGGATGCGAACTCCAGCTCAGCGGCCACGAATTCTACGTATGCCACCATAGCGCTGGGCAAGCAGGGTTCCTACGGCATGAACCTCGATGGGCTGTTCGGCCAGGTCAATGGCACCGCTTTTGGCAACAACCCCTTCCCGGCAGCTAATACCATTTCGCTGCCCTCCTATCCCAAGCTCAGTTCGGCGACCAACCCGGCCAATACGGTCCAGTTCATGGACGCCGCCGAGATCACGACGGGCGCGGAAGGCGACATAAACGCCATGCGCAACGCCTACCAGTTCTACGTGACCGATACGGATAACAACAATCCGGGCGGCGCGACCAACTATCCGTCGGCGATCTATTTCCGGCTGCCTCCGGCGATCATCGCCAATGGCGCCGATCCGATCATTCCACTTGCCCGCCATAACGGCACGTGCAACGCCACCTTCCTGGACGGCCATGCCAAGTCGCTGCACCTGTCGAGCATCTGGGCGCGCAAGGGAGAGGACGCCTGTCAGTGGTTCTTCAACAAGTATGGCAATAATCCGCCCTTCGCGCTGGCTTTCCCGACCTATCAGCCCAATTGTGGCAATGACTGACGGGTGGAGATAAACTCTTAGAGCAAGTGTAATATCAGGAGGTTGGCGTATGCAGCAGGAGATCACGCCGCGCCACATCATCATCGCCGTCGCGATCGTGCTGGTGATCGTGGGCTTTTTCGCGTGGAGATCGTTGTCCAAACCGGGAAAGGCAAACATCAACTTCGGTCATTTTGGCGGCGGGGAACTGGATGCCAGGAAGCGCAACGTCGAGCGGTATCTACAACCTCAACCGGGTTCCACCGGCAATCCATCGCCCTCGGCTCCCGGCAATCCCTGATCTCCTGATCGGTAATGCTTTACGCTGACTTATCCTGACTTCAAGTCAGAAGGAGAGAGAACCAATGCGCAACCGCAGCACATCAACCGGATTTACTCTGATCGAGCTGCTCGTCGTCATAGCCATTATAGCGATCCTGGCTGCTATCCTCTTCCCGGTCTTTGCCCAGGCGCGGGAAAAGGCCATGTCGGCTTCCTGCCTATCCAACGAAAAGCAGACGTCGCTGGCAATTATCATGTACGTGCAGGACTACGACGAGACATTCCCGTTGTCGGTCTGGTATCCCCCGACCATACCTTCTCCCATCCCACCGGATTCTCAATTCCCTGCCAACGAGAACGGGCAGACGATGGGCCTGGTGGCTTTCGGATGGGAGCATGCGATCCTGCCTTACATGAAGAATTCCGGCGTTCTGTTATGTCCGTCCTCTCCCAACGGATGCGGAGGATGTGATAATACAGAGAACGACGGCCCCAACGGCGAGAACGAGTACGTATTAAACCGCCGCATCGGAGGCGACTGGTCCTCTGTTCCGCTAGGCGGTTTTGCCGCAGGACAACCGGGCGGATCGCTGGTGGCGCCGGCCATCTCGGACGGTGGGCTTTCGTGGCCGTCGGTGACGATCCTGCTTAGCGAAGGCAGTCGCAGCGGCGGCGCGGGCGCTCGCGCGGATGAATCCAACCAGTTATATTGGAATGGCACCGTGATCCCCGGCGCGCCGGCCAATTGCGGCACCGATGGCGGCGGGAACGATGACTACTGCATCAACAAAGGCGGATGGACGGTCGGCCATCGCGGCCGGCTGTTCGGCACGACCCCGGATGGCAGCAACCCCGTCCCGGACCCGGTCTTCGATCCGACGACCGGCACCTACGACATTTCGATGACGCAGTTGTGCAACAACAACCCGGCCACGAACGGACAGGGGGACGACTGGGCCTCCTGGGACTACAACCCGCCCGCCCCGCTGCACCGGCATACGAACGGCGCGAACTACGCCTTTTCGGACGGGCATGTCAAGTTCTATCAAGGTCCGGCCACGTGCGCGGTGTGGAACCGCACCGGCAACCCGCCGCTCAACGAGTCTGGCAATAGCCTGACCTACTTCCCGAACTAGCCCTGGGATTAAATGCACGCGGGGTTCAAACCCCTGTCTGAAATGCAAAGTCCGCCTGCGCGGACTCTCACCTCAAATCTCCCCTCTCCCACTTTATGGGAGAGGGGGAAGAGGGGTGGGGGCCTTTCCCAAGGGCCTTTCCGAGAATCTGATTCAACCACGAAAGTCCCACATTCTTTGTGGGGCTTTCGTCTATCTGCCTGCAAGGTTAAGTTATTTGAGCGGAACCGGAAAAGCTAAGGAAGGAAAGCCAACCTCGCCTGGCGGGAAACATATCCTGTTGCTGGCGCTGGTGGGGACGGCAGTGGTGTGCATTGCGTGGGCGGTGCGCACGGGCATCCTGGCGCAGCGGCGCGCGCAGATCGATGCGGCTGCCGAGCAACGGTTCCGGCTCCAGCAGGCGGCTATGCAGATTTCCGCCCTGCACCGGCGGATACTGCTCCATCCGGACGACCTGCAGGCGCATCGGGAGCTGGCTTCGCTCTACGCGCAGGACAATATGCCTGATCAGCTTGTGGCGGAACTGGAGACGCTGGCCCGCCTGCAGCCGAAGGACATTCAGGCGCAGTTGGCGCTGGCGAGCGCCTGCGGCGCGCTGAAGCGCTGGCCGGAGGCGGTATCGAGCTATTTGAGCATTGTGAAGACCTGGCCCCAGGCTCCCGCCGGCTGGCAGGGCCTCTCCGTCACTTTCTACGGCATGAAGCAGTATGAGAAGGCGATGGTCGCGGCACGGCGTGCCTATCGGTTGCAGCCGGACGATCTTCGCAACCGCTTCGGCCTGGCTGCCTCGACTCTGCAGTGGGCTATCGAGACGAACCGCGCGGGCAATCGCCTCACTCTGATCGGGCAGGAGCAGCAGGAGTTGACCCGGCTGCTGCCCGGCTGGCCGGACAAAGCCGGCATTCATTATCTATTGGGACATGCTTACGCGGCTTCCAATAAGGTAGACCTGGCGATCTCGCACCTGGAAGAGGCGGACCGGCTGCAGCCCGAATCGGCGGATATAGCGTTCGGACTGGGACGGGTCTATCTGCGCGAGCAGCGCTATGCGGACGGGCGGCGTGTCGTGCAGAGGGCGCTGACCGCCGATCCGAGCAACGCGGATTTGCTGGAGCTGATGGGCCGGTTGTGGCAAGACAGCGGCGAGGCCGGCGCGCAGCAGCAGGCGCTGCCGCTCTTCGAGCAGGCGGCAAAATCGGCTCCAGAGAACCCGCAGTTCCAGGAGCAACTGGGCAGCGCCTATCTGCAGGCCGGCCGGCTGGATGACGCTCGCCATGCCTTCGAGACCACCCTCAAATTCGATCCCAACCGTCCCTTTCCCTATCAGCAACTGGCGGTGATCTATGCGCGGTCAGGCGACAGACAGCGCGCGGCGCAGATCGCGCAGGCGGCCAAAGAGGTGGAGTTCAACGCCGAGCAGTTGAAGATGCTGCAGGCGATGGTCGCCACCCATCCGGAGGACGTCGGCCTGCACCTGCAGTTGGCGGACCGCTATCGGGTCCTGGGCCTCAACGGACTGGCGCAGGACGAGTATCTCGCGGCAAAGCAGCAGGATCCCCACAACGCCCATGCGGAGGCCGGCCTGAAAGCGCTGCAGGCGCAGGTCACGGCCCGCTCCGGCCATTGAATCAACGATGAAAAAGTCGAAGGCTCATTCCGTCCGGAGGGCGGTCGTGTTGTCCTGCCGGGGATTTTCAATCCCCGGTAAGAGGGCCGGGTGGATTCAGCACTTGGCCCGGAAGCAGGCTTGAATGGTCACCCGCCGGGAATGGCTGCAGCAAACCGGGAAGAGGCTGCTTCTGTCCGGGCTGGGGTTGCCGGCCGTAGAGTTGATTGCAGGGTGTCGTGCGGCCACGACGCCTCGAAAGGCCAGCCCCGAGGCTGCCAGCCGCCCCATTCCCCATTTCTCTGACGTGACGGAGGCAGCCGGGCTGGCGTTCTCCCAATCGGACGGCGGCTGCGGCCTGCAGTATTTTGTGGAGCAGATCGCTGCCGGAGCCGCCTTGCTGGATGCCAATGGCGACGGCTTGCTGGACATCTATTTCCCGCAGCCACGTCCGCTCGGAGCCTGCACGTCGAAAACCTCCCAAACGCCCTCCCACAGGCTCTATCTCAACGACGGCAAAGGCCGCTTCACCCTCAGCCCGCACGCCTTCGGCGGCGCGAAGACTGATTACGGTATCGCGGCAGCTGTCGGAGACTACAATAACGACGGCCATCCGGACCTCTATGTGGCCTGCTATGGCCGCAACTCCCTCTTCCGCAACCGCGGCGACGGCACCTTCGAGGATGTGACCGAGACAGCCGGGGTGGGGGTTACGGGCCTGTCGAGCGGCGCCGTCTGGTTCGACTACGATGGCGACGGCCGGCTCGATCTCTACGTCATCCGCTACGTGGAATGGACCGTCGAGAGCGATATCGCCTGCCTGGCGGTCAATGGCCGCCGGGATGCCTGCCATCCGACCACCTATCCCGCCGCGACCAACATCCTCTATCATAACAACGGAGATGGGACCTTCACGGACGTCACACGCCAGGCGGGTCTGGCCGGCGACGCTTTCCGCAGCCTGGCCGTCGCCGCCGTGGACTTCGACGGGGACGGCCGGCTCGATCTGTTCGTTGCCAACGATCAGCAGGCCAATAACCTCTACCGCAACCTCGGCAGCGGCAGGTTCGAGGACGTGGCGCTGCAGGAGAACGTCGCCTTCGGAGAGAACGGCAGGGCGCAGGCGAACATGGGCATCGCCGTCGGCGACTACGATGGTGACGGCGACCTGGATTTCGCCCTCTCCACCTTCGCCACGGAGCCGCGCACACTCTATCGCAACGACGGAGCGACCTTCAGCGACGTGAGCAACGCCACCGGCGTCGGGCCGGTCACCCGGCGCTATCTGGCCTTCGGGACCGGCTTTCTTGACACGCGCAATGACGGGCGGCTGGACCTGTTCTTCGCCAACGGCCACATCTCGCCCTGGGCTTACCTTAAAGATAGTTCGCAGACTTTCAAAGAGCCGAACCAGTTGCTGCTCAACACCGGGCAGGGCCATTTCACCGACACGCCCTCCGCCCTGCCGGCGGACGATGTGCGCGTTCACAGGGGTGCCTGCTTCGGCGATATAGACAACGACGGACGCGTGGACATCCTGGTGACCGCCCAGAACGACCGCCCGGCCCTGCTCCACAACGACACGCCCGCCGGTAACTGGCTCCTTCTAAAGCTCACCGATAAGCACGGCTGCGGCACGCCGATCGGCGCGAAATGCATCGCGATCGTGCAGGGCCGCAAGCTGCTGCGCGTGGTCCTGGGTGGCGGCAGCTACGGCGGCGAGAGCGATCACCGGGTCCACTTCGGCCTCGGCGCCGCCCGGCAGGTGGATAAACTCGAAATCCACTGGCTCTCCGGCACGGTGCAGACCTTGACAAACCTGCCCGTAAACCAGATACTATCTCTGCGAGAACCGTCGCGTTAAGCATCGGACCTACGGTTCTCGGTCCTGACCGTAAGGCATTATTCGATGGAACAGCATCTGCAGCCGCGGGAAGAACCCGACCATAACACATTAGCCCGTTCGTCTCCGATCAAGGCCGAGAATTACCGCGCCTTGTCGCCGGAAGCATACGAGGCATGGCTGGCCCGGCTGCAGCAGCAGGCGCGCAAGCAAAACAGGCTTACCCGATTCCTCACAGCACTCCATTTCATGGGAGTGACTCTGTATCTCCTCCTGTTTCTCGCGCATAAAACGGGATGGCTGGCCGAGATGCCGTGGATAAGCGCCTGGATAGCTGTTACTTACGCGTGCGCTATCTTTGGCGCCGGCGCGGTGAGGTCTCGCTGGCGGGAGACAGCCCAGGATCTGGGAAAATCGGCGGATATACGTGCCATCGGGCCTCTGATTGAAGGCTTGAACTTACGAGATGACCAACCTGTCGCGCAAGAGATGTTGATTCCCCTGTTACAGCGGTTGCAAGCCAGTGATACCTCCTTATTGGACCAGGAACAGCGTCACATCCTCAATCGGTTCCTGAGAAAAAAGAGGACGTTCTCCTGGAACTATCGTGAGAATATTACCTTGATGCATGCGATCCTCAAAGCCTATCAGCAGGTGGGGGATGGGGAGGCCATTCCGTATGTGCAAACGCTGGCAGACGGTGAAGGCTACGCCGCCTGGGATCGCAGCCTCCAGGAAGAGGCGCAGGCATGCCTGATCTTCCTGCGGCAGCGCGCGGAGCAGCAACAGGCCCAGGAGACGCTGCTGCGGGCGTCCAGCCATGCCGATT
>DATGIG010000439.1:0-7074 GCA_035295825.1 Chthonomonadaceae bacterium
CCTCCACTTTGTCCGTGCCCAGCGCGATGAAGTGGACGCCATCGAGGCGTTCGGGACCTTCCTCTGGGACATCCGGTTCCAGGACTACGACGCGGAGTACTTCCTGGCCCGGATTACCTGGGATGAGACGCGCCATACCGAGATCGGGCACAAGACAATGCTGACGATAGGCTACGATCCCTTTGAACTGCCCAACCGCCTCACCAGCAGCACCTGCCGGGGACCGATGGAACCGGCCTACGCGATGGCGGAGATCAACCTTTTCGGAGAGATCGGTTTGCTCAAGACGGTAGGGGCCCTGATCAAGGAGGCGCGGCAGCGCGACGATTCCCTCCTTGCGCACATTGCGGACTACATCCGGGCCGATGAGCGGACGCATGTGCGCAAGGGGCAGCATATCCTGAAGGTGATGTCCGACCTGGGGATGCAGGATCTGGAGTTGCGGACGCGCGAACTCTTCACCGAATGCCTGGTGAACCTGGGCGCACTGCCGCCGGGCGGTTCCTTCGGTACGCTGTCGCGCGAAGAGATCGAGCGTTATATCGGCGAGTAACGAGACGAGGCGCTACGGCTACTCCCTGAGCGCTTCGAAACCGTCGCGCGCCAGTTGCTTTCTCAGATTGTTGAGGCCGTGCCGGAGCAGCGACCGGGCGGTAGAGGTCCGGACATTGAGCCGTTGGGCGATCTCTTCGAACGAGCGCTCCTGATAGTAGCGCCAGATCACGACTTTTCGTTGCCGGGCGGGGAGTTTGGACATCGCCTGGGGCAGGGAGGCCGCCGCCATCTGCTGCGACAGGGACGACAGCCAAGCGGGGGTGGGGTCCAGGGCGGGAACCGGCTCTTTATGACCTTCGGGCACTTCTAATGGGGTTTCCCGCCGCTTGAGCCGCCACTGCTGGCGCGCGTAGGTGTAGATGCCTGCGGAGAGCTGACGCACGATGTAGGGGCGTAAGGGGACGCCGCGTTCGGGATCGTAGGCGTCCAGCAGATCGCAGAAGCGGCAATAGATCTCGCCTTTCAGGTCCTGGCGCATCTCGGCGTCCTCGCCGTACTGGCGGATGAGACGGCGTACCAGGGGAGCGAACTCCGCGTAGAGATCTTCGCGATCCAGGGCTTTCCTATCAAACAGCCACAGATCCGTTTCGGACAATACGGTCCGTTTCGGGGGATAGCTCGGGTTCCATACTGCCCCCGTCACACATCTCGATGTTGACATACAAGGCTTCTTCCTGATGGGTATTCGGCAAGCAGACGGCTACAGCCTTCTGCTCTGTAGCGGTTGCCAGGCGTCGTACCCGCGATATGGCGTCATTGCCTGGCTCTACAGCCGATTGTTTGTAGCATCTCCGGCAGCGGACGGATGGGCTCTCATCGAGGAGAGAACAAGAGGAAACGATCTCCGAACCGCGCACAATGCTAGTATGGCTGGTTGATATTAAGATTACATTAAGGAAAGATTATATTCTCGTTAATCGGGCACATATCCGATGGGACAAAAGCGAAAGCAGTGCCTCCCGGTGGAAGACACTGCTCTCTAAGCTCGTCTGCCCGCCCCATTTATTCTACTCTCTCTTCACGCAGCGTGGGGCAGGTGACATACTTTATGCCGCTTGATTAAGAGAAGAGGCCCGCGACCACTTTGCCCTTGACCAACTCCCGAGGTTGGTTGAGATGGTTGTAGATGATCGTGTCCGCGCGGATACCCAGGGTATGGTAGATCGTCGCCAGGATGTCGGTCGGGTGGACGGGGTTCTCGATAGGTGAGGAGCCGGTCGCGTCCGATTTGCCATAGACCTGTCCGGGCTTGACGCCGCCGCCGGCGATGAGGGCGGTATAGCAGTAGGGCCAGTGGTCGCGCCCATCCGGGGCGTTGCCGTTGCCGCTGGTGCTGACGCCGAGGCGCGGCGACCGTCCGAACTCGCCGATAGCCAGCACCAGGGTGCTCTCCAACATTCCGCGCTGATGCAGGTCCTCGATCAAGGCGGCGAGGGCGCTGTCCAGTTTCGGGCAGTGGAGCTTCTTCAACGGACCGAAGTTGGCGGCATGGGTGTCCCAGGCGGTGGAGTTGGGGTCGCCGTTGGCGACGGAGGGCCAGTTGACCTGCACAAAGCGGGTGCCGGCCTCGATCAGGCGGCGGGCCAGCAGGGCGGACTGCCCGAAGGTGTGGCGTCCATACCGATCTCGGACCTTGGCAGGCTCTTCGGTCAGATCGAAGGCTTTGCGCGCCCTGCCGGACATGATCAGGCCCAGCGCCTTGGCGTAGTACTCGTCCAGGGCGTAGTTGCTGACGGCTTTCTCCAGGTCGGGCATGCCATCGTCAATCAGTTTGCGGAGGTTGGCGCGGCGCTCCAGGCGGGCCTTGGAGACTTCGGCACGGAGGGTGAAGTCATCCAGCTTGATGTGGTCCATCTTGGTCTGGTCCGTGTCATCGCCTGCCGGATAGAGGTAGTAGGGATCGTAAGCTTTGCCCAGGAACCCGGCCGTTCCGGCCTTGCCGATGACGTTGCTCTCCTGCAGGGGGCGGGGCATCATCACAAAGGGGAGCATGGGCACGTCGGGCGGCAGAAACTTGGAGATATGCGACCCCAGGTTGGGATAGTCGGCAGGGGTCGGCGGCTCCAACTGGCCCGAGGGCGATACCTTGTCGGCCTGCTCTCCGGTGAGCATCTGATACATGGCGGCGGTGTGGTTGAAGAGGCCGTTGGGCGTGTAGGAGACGGAGCGGATCAGGGTCGCCTTGTCCATCTGCTGCGCCAGCATCGGCATCACTTCGGAGAGCCAGATGCCCGGCACGTTGGTCTTGATGGGCTTGAACTCACCGCGCACGTTGGCGGGTGCGTCCGGCTTGGGGTCCCAGATGTCTATGTGACTTGGGCCTCCCTGCAAGTAGAGCAGGATTACCGACTTGGCCCCGCCGAAGCCGTCCTTGCCCTTTCCTGTCGTCTGGGGCGCGGCCTGCGCTTCCAGCTCCAGAATGGAGGCGAGACTGAGGCCCAGCATTCCCGCCCCGCCGATGCGGAGCAGTTCGCGCCGGGTGATGCCATCGCAGTCTCTCGCCTGATTACCGGGAATAGATAACATGATCTCCGTCTCCTTGTCCAGACTCCCGCCCCGGAGCCCTCCCTACGATCTCGCAACTTCTGGTTTGTGTCTTATGATACCACACTGACAGTGATTTGAAGTCAGATACTCTCTTTGAAGTGCTATGCGAACAAGTCATCTACTGGCATTGTCCAACCGGGAACAGCAGGTTCGGCCTCGGCAATCTCACCGCGACGATAGATGGTCGGATTTGTAGGATCGGAGGCGCGATAGACCTTTACTACGTCTTCATCCAGCAAATCCACATCCCACACAACCAGCGTTCCAGCGGCGAAATAATCAGAGCGCTTAACGGTCCTTTCCTGTTTAGCCATTGGGCCATAGTCATCGATATAGCGAACCTCGGCAGCAAAGCGGGGCGCTCCTATATAGAAATCCATTCCAGGATCAGGTCCTACATAGTAGGCAGCACACGGGCAGAACGATTCACGATGGGGTAGGTTGACAATGAAAGCAGCATTACCAGATATCGCATGGCCCACCTGCCTCTGGCGTACATAGGTGCGCAAACCTATAAATATCTCACCCGCAGCATTTCCTGGCAAAGCACCGGCAGGTGGCATAAGGACGATATAACCATTCACCAGTTCGGCTCTGCCCGGAATATGATGTAAGTCTGCAATCGTGGCTCTCTGCCTGCTAAGCATTGAAGCATCCTTGAATTGCGGTTGTTCCAGGTACAGAACGTACCCGTCTCCTCCACGCCTCGGACCGGTGGCGGCGCGGAGACCACGGGCGCTACGCGCCAAGCGTCCTCCGGACGCATCCCAACGTTGGGAGCTTTTCCGTCCGTGAGGACGGTTAGCCGAAGGCTCTTCAGACGGGTACGTTCTGTACCCGGCCCTTCTACTGCTTCAGCTTCTCACGGAAGTGCGCCCGGAATTTGGCGACTTTCGGCGCAATGATGAACTGACAATAGGGCTGCCTACCGTGCAGGCGATAGTACTCCTGATGGTAGTCCTCCGCCTTGTAGAAATTGGTGAAAGGCGTCACTTCGGTCACAATCGGCCCATCCCAGATTTTGGCTGCGTTGATCTCCTGGATTACTTTTTCCGCTGTCGCTTTCTGCGCGTCAGAGTGGGTGAAGACGGCCGAGCGGTACTGCGTCCCGACATCGTTGCCCTGACGGTTCAGGGTCGTGGGGTCGTGGACGGTAAAGAACACCTCCAGGAGGTCGTGGAAGGAGATTACCTTGGGATCGAAGGTGATCTGAATGGACTCGGCGTGGCCGGTATCTCCGCCGCAGACCTGCTCGTAGGAGGGGTTCGCGACGCGCCCACCCGCATAGCCCGACTCGACCTTCTCGACGCCCTTGAGATCGGTAAAGACCGCCTCCGTACACCAGAAGCAACCTCCTGCCAGCGTCGCAACCTCTTTGCCTGAAGGAGCAGGCGTTTCCGTCTTGGGTAAATCACTCATATCCTTGTTCTCTTCTGTTGTCTGTGCTAGTCCGCCTCCTGCTGAGGAGGGAAATGGTGAACTTTCGGGGCTTTCCACCGTGGGTGTGTTTACGATCTTCTTTGTCGTAGCCGTAGCCAGCGTTGTAGGCATTGTTTCGTGTGAAGCGCAGCCAAACAGTACGCTCAAGCCCAGCAAAACACCCAGGAGCGCGATGACTTTTGTGGTCCTCTGGTGTGTCGTCATATGTATGGACAACTTCATGGGTATTGTTACCGCCTGATTCAGGTGATACGGCACGGAAGGCCGTTCGTTCTTATTAACACCAGCACCACCTCATTTGGTTCCCAAAAGCAGTTCCAGGATCCGATCACATCGAAGCCGAAGGTTATTTTGGATTGCAGCTTTCGCCGGATCGCAGATTGTGTCAGCGCTTTGTGCTTGCCTGGTTGGCAAGTTCCCGGAGAACTCTCATACGTTTACCTGCCCACACCAGCGGGCGGATAGCTACAATTGCGTTGTTTCGAATGACGACGAGACCTTTATAATTGTCAACCTCAAACCTAGTGTACTCGTAGAAGCACAGTTCATCGCCCTCAATCAAACAGGCTTTGATTGAGGGCCAGCCATTGTTCATCCCGTATTCTGCTTCGTAAGCGTCTATGGTGAGTTTTGTTGTCAGGCGAGACTTCCAGATTTCCGGTTTGCCAAGCTTTTCCTCGCGTTCCGTTGCTGTCATAATGCCGCGAATATATTGTGCTTCCACACGTTGCATGTAAGCCTGATCGTTCCATTTCCAGTCTGTAAGATTGTTGGAAATCGCTCTGTTCTCTGCCAATCAAGTACCTCGCTTGGGATCTTTGACAAATAGCAGGTTGGTCTCACTCACATTGTCATCGAACCTATCGTCCCTTTCAAACCATGTCCTCATATGTGCGCCTCAATTTTGCGGAGAGGCCGCGTAGAGCGTGGAAGGGTTTACGCGACCTCGGACTGGTCAGCGGTTGAAGAGGAAGGCGGGGCTGTTCATGAGCGCCCACATCAGGTCCTGCGCGCCCTCCATGCGGCTTGGTGCGGACTTGAGATTGTTCAGGCCCAGCGTTCGCTCCTGTGGGGATGGCATGCGAGAGAAGACCGTCAGGAAGATCTCCTCGACGATTTTGTCATCGGGGGGATTGGTCTTCATAAAGCGGTCCAGGCGGCCACCCGGAGCGGCGATGGCGTCGGAGAGGGTGGGGCCGTTGATCAGGTTGAGCGCCTGGCCCAGGCTGACCGTGCTGGAGCGTTCGCACTCACAGGGCGTCTGGCGGGCCGGCTTGCCGAACAGATCCAGGAAGCCCGCGCCCGCAGTGTCCGCATCCGGCAACTGCTCGGCGCGGGTGCCGTTGGGCTGGTTGTTGAAGCGGGCGGTCGTGCCGGTTACCAGGCTGATAGAGTCCAGCAGTTGCTCGGCCTCCAGGCGGCGCGGAACGGCGTGCGAGAAGTTGGTTTTGTCCTCAACATTCCAGCGGTTGGAGACCAGGCTCGCCTGGTAAGTGCGTGACTGGCAGATGACGCGCATCATGTGCTTCAGGTCGAAGCCGCTGTGCACAAAGTCCTTATTGAGCGTCTCCAGCAGTTCGGGGTTGGAGGGCGGGTTGCTGGCGCGGATGTCGTCCACGGGATCGATGATGCCCTTGCCCAGGAAGTAGCTCCAGAGGCGGTTCACCATGGCGCGGGAGAAGAAGGGGTTGTCCGCTGAGGTGAGCCAGTCCGCGAAGGCCTCGCGTCGGTCGGTGATCTTCGCCATGGTGAGGTGGCCCACCGGCACGGCGGGCGCAACGGCAAGGCCCGTCTTCGGATGCATCACTTCGCCATCCTGCTTCTCGAAGACGACCTCGTCGCCGGGCATGGGGGCGGGTTTGTAGCCGACCTGCGCAAAGAAAGCGCCGAACTGGTAGTACTGGTTCTGCGTCCAGCGCTCGAACGGATGGTCGTGGCACTTGGCGCAGGAGAAGCGGACGCCCAGGAAGAGCTGCGTGACGTTTTCCGTCGCCGTGGAGGTGTCGCGGGCGATCCGGAGGTAGTTGGCGGGCGCGTTCTGATACGCGTCCCCGGAGGCCGTCATCAGGGCGTGGACGAACTGGTCATAGGGCATGTTCTCTGCGACGGCGGCATGGATCCAGTTGCGGAACTTACGGACGCCGGGGTCGCCCAGGAACTTGCTGTTGACGCTGAGGAGGTCAGCCCACTTGTTAGTCCAACGGTCCTCGTACTCCGGCGAGTTGAGCAGCATATCCACCATTTTCTGGCGCTTGAGCTGCGTCGGGGTCTTGTCATCGAGGAAGGCGCGGGTCTGATCGGGGGTCGGCGGCAGGCCGGTCAGATCGAGCGAGACACGGCGCAGGAACGTCGCATCGTCGCACAGGCCGGAGGGGAGCGCTTTCACTTTCTGTAACTTCCGGTCCACCAGCGTGTCAATGTAATTCAGTTCGGGAGCGGCGGCCCACTGGTATCCCGTCCGGTCGCCCAGGACCGTGATATTGTTGGCGGCATACGTGCCCTCATAGCGGACCAGGAACGCCGCCTCGCCCC
>DATGIG010000440.1:0-2202 GCA_035295825.1 Chthonomonadaceae bacterium
AGGTGTTGAATAATTGGAAGAGGGCTTTGCCCGGATGGGGCTTCTCGTATCGGGAAAGCTCTCGATACCATTCGGACTGCACGACCTGCGTCTTGACGGACGCCGAACGATCTGACATGCTCACTCCTTAAGCGCTCCTGGATAGTGGGTTCGTAGGTTGGACCGAAGCCGGGCCGATCCTTACTCAGCCCTATATTATAGCATGGATCATGTCTGTCCGCAACGGCTGATCTACCCATTAATGATAGTAGTTGCTGCTGTTGACAGGCGTGAAAGCAGGATGAAGCATTTTGACAAAAACTCAGGTACAATGAAAGGGTGCCCTACCGTTGAAAGGAGACGTTATGCCTGCTGGAGAAGTCCCGATCACCTGTCCGAGTTGCCAGCACCGCACCAGTTTGCCGATCGCCGCCGTCAGGCGCGACAACTACTACTGCTCCCGGTGCTTCCAGAAAATCCCGCTGAGCGGCGTGCGACTCTATACCGACGATGCCGCAGCGCGCGTGCCGGCAGCCCGTCCGAAGAAGAGCAGCCGGCGCCCGCACCGCTGACAGCCCGGCTTTCGCGCAAGAAAACCGCGCCCGCTATGCGCACAGGAGGAAGCTTTGCGTCAGCGTGTTCTTGCCGCCCTTGCGATCGTAAGCCTCTGGGCAATGGGATGCGCCGGGCGTCCTTCCTCCGGGCGCTTCTCCCCACCGGGGCGCCCGCAGAGCGCCTCCGCTGCCGTCCATGCCCCTTCCCCCGCGCTGCTTCTGACGGCTAAAACCCTCTTTTCCCTCCCCCGGCCTTCCGATCTCTCGGCCGGCTTTATCCAGGCGGTCGAGGTAGATCCCCAGTTGTCGTACTACCAGGACCGCACGCCGGAGAGCATCGCCGAAGAGCTGCGCCTGCATGACATTCGTGACGTTCGCTATGTCCTGACCGCCGACAGCAATGTCGCCCCCCGGCTGCTTCAGGCGCTGCAGGAGAGGCATATTCGGGTCTGGTACGCCACTTTCATGAATGGCGTCTACCCGGCCGGCAAGAAGGACCTGCCTCCCGGCTGGCAAGACTGGAGGATGGTCCGGCGTGCCGAGCTGCAGGGAGGAAAGCCACCAGATTTCACGTACCTGTGCCTGAACGATCCCGACTATCGCGCCTGGAAGAAGCGCCAGATCGGCCGGATGCTGCGCCGCTATCCTTTTGCCGGCGTGGACCTGATCGAGCCCTACTGGCCGGACACTCCCGGCCCGGAGAGCGACAACTACGGCTGCTTCTGCCCGCACTGTGCCGCCGCCTTCCACATGATGTTCCCGGAGGAGACAGCCCTGCCGGATACGCTCCATGCCGGCTCGCCCCGTTCGCCATCCAACGCTCCGGCGCTCTGGCGCAAGTGGCTGCAGTTCCGCCGGGCGACGGTCACCGGCTTTCTCGACGACCTTGTCAACGGTCCGGGCGGGATCCGGGCGACCGCTCCGAAGGCCAAAATCTGCATCTGGACCCTGGCGCTGCAGGCCGCGGACGGCGTGCGGCGAGTGCGGGAGGACAACGGGCAGGATGCCGCCGAGATCGCTCGCGTGGTCCGGCCGGACGTATATTGTTTCGAGACCCATTGGCCAGACTGGAGCCAGCCGGACCTGCCGCCGGACTATGTCCTGCGGTACAAACCGTTTCTGGATCAGGTCCAGGCGGTGGCGCCGGGAATGCCGGTCCTGATGCAGGCCGACACCGGCTCCGATCCCCATTCCCGGCGCAGCGAGGCCTGGATACGCGCCTTCGAGGCGGCCAGCCGCCGGCTCGGCGCGGCCGGAATAGTCCTCTACGAGTATTCGATCGGGGCGCACATTTCATTCTAAATATGCTCCCCACTCCATAGCCGTGACTTCCTCGCCTGGCAAAAACAGGGCAAAAAATCTCCATCGCCCCTATCTTTGAACGCTGATTGAACGGTAGCCCGGTATTATCTCATATGGCAATAGGACAAAGGGAGCGGCCGGAAAGGATTTTTAGGCAAAGCAAAAAATACAAATCGTTAAACGATACAGTGAACAAAATTTAAAAAATTTTCGCCTATGTAAACGAATTTTGCCCCAGTTGGCACGGATTGTGCAACCTAGGTTTATGCCTGAAACTGTTGTTCCCTGGTCGCAACAGGCAACCACTTCCCGACGCCCCCGCGACAACGACCGTTCCCGGCAAGAGTACGCCAAAGCCCTCCTCTGC
>DATGIG010000441.1:0-8036 GCA_035295825.1 Chthonomonadaceae bacterium
GTGTTGGACAACTCCTCCAACCATGCCCCCGTCCAGAACGCGGTCGTCAGCATCGTCGGCACAAACCGCACGGCCACGACGAACGCCCAGGGCGTCTACACCATCACCAATGTACCGCCGGCGGCTACCCTGTTCACCGTCACCAGTCCCGACCCGTTCACCTACTACAACTACGCCCAGTTCCAATCGAAACAGTACGATACCATCCAGTGCAAGCTGCCGCTTCCGGCCCTCGCTGCCAACACGGTTGCGCAGGTTGCGGATGTCTGGCTCTACAATGGCGGGCAGAACCCCCCTCCGCCCCCACCGGTGGGTGGTTGCCCGTAACCTGATCCGCAGGAGCGTGCGTACCCTCTCGGTACGCACGCTCCTGTTCCAAGGTGTAGTCCCCATGCAAGCCACACAGACCCGTCGCCTGTTAAAATACCTGGCAGGCTGGATTCTGTTTTTTGGCCTTGCGGGCGGCATCTATCTGGCGTATCGCTGGGCGGAGCCGTCTCCGCGCGATCTTCACCCCCTGTATCCCTCTAACGGCCCCCAGGTCTCCATTCGCCTGGAGAATGTCCCCTTCACCGCTTATGCCGACGGCCACAAAGCCTGGTCGCTCTGGGCGAAGAGCGTCGAAATGGAGCATGGGATCGGCTCCGCCTTCGTCAACCTTCAGGGCGCAACGCTCACCGATATTCGGGATGGGGTGCTCTACCCCTCCTCTCCCAATGCCGAACCGCTTACCATCATCCCTCCCGTAGGCTCCGCCAAGCCTGGCTCTCCGAAACCGCCCGCGCCCACGCCGCCCGAGGCGCTCGGTCCCCCGGTCGCCAGGTTCCATGCGAAGCAGGGACGCTATTTCCCCGGCACGGCTCAGCCGCTTCCACCTGATCTGAATGGGCAGTTCTACCCGCTCTGGCAGTTTCGCCTGACGGGCGATGTGGACCTGACCACCAGCGCCGGAGACCATCTGCAATCCGATGCGCTCACCATCATGGAGCTTATCAATCGCCAGACCCGCAAGACCGAGCGCCGTATGGTCTGCGACTCGGGCGCGCAGATCACCCTGAACAGCATTCAGATCCATGCCAATCAGGCCCGCTACGATCCGGAAGCGCGCCTCGTCACCTGCTTCGGCGGCGTGCGCGCCACCTATAAAGAGGGCAACCTCCAGACGGAGCAGGCGACCTGGTCACTCAAAGACCAGATGATTCAGTGCCCTATGCCTTCTGCCGGCGTCATCCAAAAAATGCCCTATCAGGCCGCAAGCCTCACGCTCGACTTGAAACATCGCATCCATAAGGCGAACGATATTCACCTGAAATTACGTAGGGATGAGAGTGGGGAGCCCAGCCTGCCTCGCTAACCGTCCGCACTCAGGAGTACGACCATGCTGCATACCATTCGATATTCTCTTCTATTGACAGGCATTCTGTCCGCTGTCGCCCTGGTCAGCGTCTTTGTTGTCACCACCGCCCAGACACCGCCTAAATCCACGTCGAGTGGAAAGTCGCCCGTACCCTCCGCCTCGGATCAACGTCCGCAGCAATCTGCCCCCGCCAAGCCGGGTGCGCCGCCCGCCGCCAAATCCAATCCTCCTACCATAGCACCGTCCGGCACGCAGTCCAACACCTCTTCCTCCACGCCGCCCATGCCGCCCGATCCGGATGTAAACACAAAGTACGATGATATAAAGTTTGCCACCTTCATGCTCGACGAAGATACGAACATGATGTCAGGAACCGATTTCACCTTCACACGCGACGACATGGTCGTCACCGGAAAGAAGGCCCAGCACAACAACGATACACTGGTCCTGGATGCGGAGGGCAACCTGGTCGTGGATGATCTCAAGCACCATGTGACAGGCGATAAAGCCCATATCGAACGCAAAAAGGCGCTGGCCGTCATCACCGGGAACGTCGTCATCGTGCTGAAGCCGGAGGAGGCGCCCGCCAATGGCGCTGCGCCTGCCCCTCCGGAGACGAAGAACGACCGCCAACAGCTACAAGAGGATAAGAAGCGCGGGGGCACGATCACCTGTGACCGCATGGATGATTACTACAAACGCGAGTTCAGCATTCTGAATGGGCATCTGGTCTTCAAGCAGCGCATCCTCCGCAAGAACGGCGAGATACTGGAGCGAACCCTAACCTCTGAACACGCCGAATACAATGGCAAGGAGGACAGACTGGTACTCTTCAAGCCGGTTTCCTATAGCGATAGCAAAGGCCAAAAGATCGAAACGGAGGACAACGTCGTCATCGGCACAAAGGAGGGAGCGGAAACGATCACATTCAACGGCCCGGCGAAGGCGAGAGTCGTTCGCCAGGAAAACGATGACGCTGGAGACGACAACAAGACGCCCGCCAAGCCAGATAGTAAAACGCCTCAGACGCCTCAGAAGTCCGATAAGTCGGACAATAAGCCTCCGGATAAATCCGATAAGACGCCCGCCAATTCTGGTAAGCAACCGTAACCGATGGACCTGCTGCAGCATATACCGAAACGCGTCCGCATCGTGGAGGTCGGCCCACGAGACGGCCTCCAGAACGAGGCGATGGTCGTGGCGACGGAGGACAAGGTCCGCTTTGTGGAGATGCTGGCCGATGCCGGGTTTGCCGACATCGAGGTCTCGTCGTTTGTCAGCCCGAAGCGGGTGCCGCAACTGGCGGACGCCTCCGAGGTCTTCGCCCGGCTCCAGCCCCGCGTCAACGTTCGCTACTCCGCGCTGGTCCCAAACCGCAAGGGCCTGGAGCGCGCCCTGGAGGCGGGCGTCCGGGCCATCGCCCTGTTCACCGCCGCCAGCGAGACCTTCACGCAGAAGAATATCGGCATGACCATCGCCGAATCGCTGGCGGGCTTTCGCGATCTTCTGCCGGATGCTCGCGCCGCCAGGTGCTGGGTGCGCGCCTATGTCTCCACCGCGTTTGTCTGCCCTTATGAGGGTGAGATTCCGCCTGAGCAGGTCCTCCCCGTAGTAAAAGCGTTGGATGAGATGAGCGTGGATGAGATCTCCGTAGGCGATACCATCGGCTACGCGACGCCGGACGACGTGGCCCGCCTGACGGAGGCGCTGGCGCCCGTCCTGCCGATGGAAAAGCTGGCGTACCACTTCCATGACACACGGGGTGCGGCGCTGGCGAACGTCCTGATGGCGCTCCAGTACGGCATTGCTGCGTTCGATTCGTCGGCGGGCGGGACGGGCGGCTGCCCGTTCGCGCCGGGTGCGGCGGGCAATCTGGCGACGGAGGACCTGCTCTCGCTGCTGCACGGCATGGGGATCGAGACCGGAGTGCGTTTCGAGGCCGTCGGCGCAGCCTCCCGGTTTCTGGAGCGCAAATTAGGGCGCGCTCTCACCAGCAAGGCATTGCAAACCTACCAGGAGGATAGCGATGATTAGCGAACATGTGGAGGAGTTTGCCGGCAAGCCGGTAGTCGAATGGGATGCGAAAACCGGGATCACCGACCCCGAGGGCAAGCACTACCGTATCACACTGGACTATGATGAGAGCAAAGAAGGGACCGAGTGGACGGATAAGTTCGCGGCGTTTCTGGACGATCCGAACGCGGCGCGTGTGACCGGGTTGGTCGTCGGTGGCTGGGCGGACGATATGTTCAATGAGGAGTCTACGCCGATCATGGAGGCCATTGTGGCGGCGCGGGACCGCCTGCCGAACCTGAAGGCCCTCTTTATCGGCGATATCACCTATGAGGAGTGCGAGATCTCCTGGATACAGCAGCAGGACCAGACGCCCGTGCTGGACGCCTACCCGCAACTGGAGCACTTCCGGGTGCGGGGCGGCGACGGGCTGGCCTTCGGCAAGCTGCGCAATGACCACCTGCAGTCGCTGATTATCGAGACGGGCGGGCTGAATGGCGCGGTGGTCCGCGCCGTCTGCGCCGCGCAGTTCCCCGAACTGACCCACCTGGAACTCTGGCTGGGGACGGACAACTACGGCGGCACCACCACCCTCGATGACCTCCAGCCTCTGCTTGCGGGCAGTCTGTTTCCGAAGCTCACCTACCTGGGCCTACGCGACAGCGAGATCGCCGATGAGATCGCCGAGGCCCTCGCAACTTCGCCGCTCCTGGGCCGTATCGAGACGCTCGATCTCTCGCTCGGCACGCTCAGCGACGAGGGCGCACAGGCGCTCCTGGATAGTCCCTACCTCTCCGGGCAGAACCCCACCCCTCTAAAGAAATTGGACATCCACCACCACTACGTCTCGGAGGGGCTGGTCGCCCAGCTCAAAAGCCTGAAGCTGGAGGTGGACGCCGGCGACGTTCAGACTGCAGAGGACGAAGAAGATCGCTATGTCGCGGTCGGGGAGTAGCGCCGCTCCGGCGTTCGTCCTCTTGGGCAATCCGGGCAGCCGGCGCGTCCTGCTCTTTCAGGACGCACTCTGCGTCTTAGGGCTGCCTCCGGCGCAGGTGATCGCCTGGGCGGATCTGCTGGCAGGGCGCGCCGACCTCTCCCGGCTTATTCCGCCGGGCGCCTGGGTGCGGATTGAATCGCCGGGCAGAGACTTTCCCGTTGAGCAGGCGCTGCTGGCATTGGGAGCGGAAATGCCCGATGCGGAGGAGGGCTATGCCTCCGCTCCCACATCGGAGATCCGCGCCCTTGCCTTCGACAAAGGGCGTATTCTCTACCCCCGCCAGTGGTTTTTAGGGTTCCGCGAGGCGCTGCGGAGGGTCGAAGCGCAATTAGCCTCCACAAATTCCCCGCGCTGTATGAACGCTCCCTCGGATATTCTGACCATGTTCGATAAGAACGCCTGCCATGCCCGCCTACAGGCGGCGGGTGTCTCCGTTCCCCACTGCCTGGCCCCGGTTCGCTCCTACAACGAGCTGATCGCACGGATGGAGGATGCCGACATCCGGCGCGTCTTTATCAAGCTGTCGCATGGCTCCAGCGCGTCGGGGGTCGTCGCCTATAGGACGAACGGCAAACAGCAGCAGGCGATCACCACCGTGGAGAGGGTGCGGCAGCAGGGCGCGCTGAACCTCTATAACTCCCGCCGCATCCGCACCTATACGGACCCACAGGAGATCGCCGAACTCATCGAGGCGCTCTGTCGCCATCGCATCCATGTGGAGGAGTGGATCCCGAAGGCGAGCTTCGCGGGGCGGACGTTCGACCTGCGGGTGGTAGTCATCGCGGGGCGGTCGCAGCATGTGGTGGTGCGGCAGAGCCATACCCCCATGACGAACCTGCACCTTCTCAACGCGCGGGGCGATTGGGAGGCGCTGCGAGCGGAACTGGGCGAGGCCGCCTGGAGTGCGGCGCGACAGACCTGCGAGGCCGCGCTATGCTGCTTTCCCGATAGCCTCTACGCCGGGGTGGATCTGCTCTTCACCTCTGGCTTCCGCCGCCATGCCGTGCTGGAGGTGAATGCGTTCGGGGACCTGCTCCCCGGCGTGCAGCACAATGGCCTGGACACGTATGCGGCGGAGATCGCGGCGCTGATCCCACCCGCACAGGAGCGACCATGCTTCCCGCCCGAGACCTGATCGGCACACACGACGTGCTCTTTCTGACGCTGGACACGCTCCGCTACGATGTGGCCTGTACGGCGCTGGAGGCGGGAAGGACGCCCTTCCTGGCGTCGCTATTGCCGGGTGGGCGCTGGGAGGCCCGCCATACGCCGGGCAGCTTCACCTACGCCGCACACCACGCCTTCTTCGCCGGGTTTCTGCCAACGCCAATACCCCCCGGTAAGCACCTGCGCCTGTTCTCCGCACGCTTTGCCGGCAGCGAGACCACCGGGCCGGGGACCTGCGTCTTCGACGCCCCGGACATCGTGTCCGGACTGGCGGGGCAGGGCTACCATACGGTCTGCATCGGTGGGGTCGGCTTCTTCAACAAGCAGACGCCGCTGGGCAGCGTCCTCCCTAACCTCTTTGCAGAGAGCCATTGGAACCCTTCGCTGGGCGTGACCGCCCGGCACTCGACGGAGAACCAGGTCGCGCTGGCGCTGGGAATTCTGGAGCGGCTAACGCCGACCCGGCGCGTCTTCCTCTTCATCAATATCTCGGCGTTGCACCAGCCGAACTGCCTCTTCACCCCCGGAGCGACCGTAGACACGCCGGAGACGCAGGCCACGGCGCTGGCCTATGTAGACCGCTGCCTGCCGCCCCTGTTCGCCACCCTACAGCAGCGTGGACCGACCCTCGCCATCGTCTGTTCGGACCACGGCACGGCCTATGGCGAGGAGGGGTATATCGGGCATCGCGTGGCCCATCCCGTCGTCTGGATCGTCCCCTATGCGGAGTTTATCCTGGACGCCGCAACGCCCCTGTCGGAAGCGCCGCCACCTTAAAGGACCAAAAGGCGATCCGCCTGGCAGAGGCGTCGAACGACCCACGGGCAAGAAATCCGAATTGCCACCTGGACCGTCGGCAGATGCCTGAGATCGCTGAAGCGTTACGACGAAGCGCTGGCGATCCCATGCGGGCCTGCTCTAAAGATTCCCCTGTGAAGTGACAAATATCTCAAGGAAGACTTACGAAAAGCAGGTGGAGTAAACGATGCGATATTCAAACCCGATTGCTACGCTGTTTATTGGGTGCGGCGCCGGTTGCGTCGTACTCTTTGCTCTGATCATGGTTTTATTCCTATCCTTGAAACCCGCCGGTTCGATCCCGGATATGCCGCCAAATATGCAAACCGCTTCCGGCCCTATTTCCCCGGCACCCTCCCAACTATCATCCGAGACGGTGGAACACCGGCTTGCCGTCAAAGACGTCGGTAAAGAGGTGGAGGAGAACTCTCCCAGGGTGCGCCAGTTCGCCGCCGTGCTCGATTCCCTGGAAGCGAAATGCCAGGAGGATCGAGAGCAGATCGGACAGACGATCATCACGGTTCATGACACCTTAAGCAAACGCGGTGTGGTGAAGGAAGCGGATCTGTTGGATATTGCCAATAGTCTGGATAACAGCATCCCCGAAAAGTCGGAGACGAAGGGGAAGATCGCGGACATCGGAGCGGCTTATATCGTTCGCTACTCCCCAAAAAAGTAAACGGCCTTGGTCGGCTTCGGAGGGCGAACGATACGCAACGGGATCTCCTGATGGTCCTGGGGCGCGCCCCAGAACTCCGCCAGCGTCGGCCCCTCCTTAGCTAAAATCGTCCCCTCGCATCATCTTGACAAAGCGCGCAGGGAACTGTAGAATGAGGATACCGGCCTGCGGGCCGGCATTTTCAGGTGAAGTGCGCCATGCGGGGTGTTTCGGCGCGACGGTTGGGACAGAAACGCAATGAGGTTTGCAGGCATCGGTTCGAGAGGGTTGTGTGCGGTGTGCCTCCTGGCGGCGCTGACGTTCGGCGCGACCTGCGCATGGGGGCAGAAAGCCACGACCACGGGTAAGAAGAGCGACCACTGGGCTTTTCAGCCGCCTGTCCTGCCGCCCATCCCGGCGGTGAAGCATCCGGAGTGGGTGCGCACGCCGGTAGATGCCTTTGTCCTGGCCCGATTGGAGCGGGCGGGTATCCAGCCTCCCCCTGCCGCCGACCGCCTCACCCTCCTCCGCCGCGTCTATCTCGATGTCATCGGCCTGCCCCCCACCCCCGAAGAGCAGCGCCGCTTCCTCACGGATACTGCTCCCAACGCCTGGGAGAGGGTCGTGGACGATCTGCTCTCCCGCCCGCAGTATGGCGAGCGCTGGGCGCGCCACTGGCTGGATACCGTGCGCTACGCCGAAACCAACGGCTATGAGCGCGATAGCAACAAGCCGAGCGCCTGGCGCTATCGCGACTATGTCATCGCCGCGTTCAATAACGACAAGCCGTTCTCCCGGTTCGTCACCGAGCAGATCGCCGGCGACGAGATGGAGGGCTCCAACGCGGAGACCATGACCGCGACCTCCTTCCTGCGCCTGGGAAGCTGGGACGATGAGCCGCCGGACAAGGACCTGGATCGCTACGACCAGCTCGACGACGTCATGGGCACCACGGCGATCGTCTTTCTGGGCGTCACCCTCCGCTGCGCCCGCTGCCACGACCACAAGTTCGAGCCGTTCACCCAGAAAGACTACTATCGCCTGCT
>DATGIG010000442.1:0-38268 GCA_035295825.1 Chthonomonadaceae bacterium
GTCTTTGCCTCTTCCAGTTCGGTGTATGGCGCCAACACCAAAATGCCCTTTTCGATCCACGACAACGTGGATCACCCGCTCAGCCTCTACGCCGCCAGCAAGAAGGCCAACGAACTGATGGCGCACACCTATAGCCACCTCTACAACCTCCCGGTCACCGGGCTCCGCTTCTTCACCGTCTATGGCCCGTGGGGCCGTCCGGACATGGCGCTCTTCCTCTTCACCAAGGCGATCCTTGAAGACCGCGCCATCGATGTGTACAACTGCGGGAAGATGCATCGGGATTTCACCTATGTAGAGGATATTGTGGAGGGCGTGGTGCGCGTTATGGACAATCCGCCCAGCCCCAATCCCGAGTGGACGGGAGATGCGCCCGATCCGGGGTCCAGTCTGGCCCCCTATCGGGTTTACAACATCGGCAACAACCAGCCGGTGGAGCTGCTGCACTTTATCAGCATTTTGGAAGACTGTCTCGGTAAGAAGGCAAAGAAGAACCTGCTTCCGTTGCAGCCTGGCGATGTCCTGGTGACTTATGCGGATGTGGAGGATCTGATGCGCGACACGGGCTTCCGTCCCAATACGCCCATTGAAGTGGGGATAGCGCATTTTGTCAAATGGTATCGGGCTTATTACCGGGTTTAGGGTACAATACTGGGGAACGCTGCCCCAGGTGAGCCGGTGAAGGCCACCTTCAAGACGAGGATGACGTACGCATGTCAAAGGTATTGGTCGTCTCTCGCTGTGCCTGGTCGCTAACCAACTATCGTCGTGGACATATGAATGCGCTTCGAGACAACGGCGATACGGTGATAGCGGCAGGCGCGGCAGACGGATATGTGTCGAAACTGGAGGCGATGGGCATCCCTTTTGTCAATCTGCCTATTCCCTATAAATCCATCAACCCCCTGGCCGATCTGCGGCTGTTGGCCGCATTCTATCGCTTCTACCGCCGCGAGCGGCCGGATGTCGTACACCACTTTACCATCAAGCCGGTCATCTATGGCAGTATCGCCGCGCGGTTGGCGGGCGTGCCACAGATCATCAATACCGTCACGGGGCTGGGTTTCGTCTTTACGGATCAGGCGAAGCCCTGGCTGCGTCGCCTGGTGGAGACGCAGTACCGCATCGCCCTCTCCGGCGCGCACTTCACCTTCTTCCAGAACGAGGATGACCGCAGCCTCTTCGTCCAGAGCCGTATGGTTCGTGGCGATAAGACGGGCCTGCTGCCGGGTTCGGGCGTAGATACCACGCAGTTCAAACCCTGCTGGAATACCGAGACGATCCAGGCCGAGACGGAAGCGCCCATCATGTTTCTCATGATGTCGCGCCTCCTGAAGGACAAGGGCGTCTACGACTTTGTGGATGCCGCCCGCATGGTGCGCCGTGAGCATCCCAACGCCGAGTTCTTCCTGCTGGGCAAGCGCGACGAGCACAATCCTGCCGTGGTTCCTAAAGAGGACCTGGACCTGTGGCAGAGCGAGGGGGCCGTAAAGTGGCTGGGCGAGGTCCAGGATGTGCGCGGGATCCTGGGCAAAGCCGACGTGGTGGTGCTGCCCTCCTACTATCGCGAAGGCACGCCCCGCTCCCTGTTGGAGGCGGCGGCGATGGGCAAGCCGATCATCACCACGGATAACGTGGGCTGCCGCGAGGTGGTAGAGAACGGAGTGAACGGCCTGCTGGTTCCCATCAAGAACGCGCCTGCCCTGGCGGACGCCATGCGCTGCATGATCCAGGACCCCGAAAGACGCCTCCGCATGGGCATCGCCGGTCGCGAGAAGATCGTCCGTGAGTTCGACGAGGCCATCGTCATCGAGCGGGTTCTCGACGTCTACAAAAACGCAAACCTATAATCCCCTCTTCTCATGCCACTAAAACAAGAGCCATCCCAAAAGATGGCTCTTGTTTCGTTCTTGAAGAATTGATTTTTACTCGCCCCGAAGAGTCGGGTATAGAACGTCTCATAGTGACCCATATCTCGTTCAAAACCAACCGGGCTTCACAAGGGAATGAATTCCCTCGCTGGTGGCCTTCGGCCCAGTGTCCCCCTGCGGGGACACGATCCACCTGGCAGCCTGTACGTGTCGGTGCAGGCCGACACTGGGCCGAAGGCCACCAGCGAAGGACTTTAGTCCATTGCGCAAAGTGGGTAACGATGAGACAGAACGTACCCAGCCCTTTCACAATTCCGGATGACTCTTTTTGTATTGCAGTCCTATCTGACGGGATAGACCCGAGGAGGAGTTTGGCAGCATGTAACGAATGAAGTGGGTAGAATTGCCAGCTTCTCCGAAAAGTAGAGCGATCAAACCGGAACCGAAACCGGCGCGGAATTCAACTCCGAAAGCAAGCGTGGAAACAAACCATGAAGAACCGTCGCGCTCCATTGCTTATCCTGTTGGCTCTGTTGATTCTTGTCGGCCTGGTTGTGACTGGCTGGTTGGTAGGCTTATTTACCAAAGAACATCCGTTACTCGAATACGCTACCCGTATCGCATTGCCGAATTCCGAAGCAGTTTATCCCTATTTCTGGCTTTCCGACCAGGAACTGCTGCTCTACGGCGACTCGCCTCTGGTACAGACATCGAGCATGTTTCATTGGGATACCATTTCAAAAACGCGACGCGATCTGCCCTCCTTTACCGACAACATAAACAACAATGGATATGGTCCTGCCTATATGGAGATTTCGCCCAATAGCGAGTGGGCGCTCTGGTCTAAGGCAGAGAATGCGGGCGGAGGTGTATACTATTCCCGGCTTGATGGCACCGGCTATGAGGATTATGCGGAATCGCGCCCCAATACAAGTCTCTGGATGGACAATCACCGCTGGGTCTACTTCGAACACAACTCAAAGTATCCGAATTGGGATATAGTACAAGCGAAAATTCACAACGTGACCACGAAGTCCCTTCAGAAGTTACCCATCTCTGCTGATAGCCCTCTCCAACGTGGATATGAGATATCCATGTGTGTCAATTCGGACGCCCATGTCTTTACATGGATACAGGATGATTCGGCGAAAACCGCCGACAAATTCGACATTGTGGAAGCGGATCTGAACGCTCAGGGAATGCCTGTACGCCGTTTCTCCATCCCTCTGCCGATGGGAAGCCGAGTGGATGAACTGGTTTTCTCCCCACACTTCGACCGGATCGCGTATCTCCTGACCCAACAGCAAGTCGCCCCGTGGGAGGCTCTCGTGCATCGTTTCTACCCGGCCTTCGCGGTACATACCCACTGGTATATGCGACTGTTTGTAAGCCGCCTGAATGGAACGGGAGGACACACGTTAGGATCTGTAGAGACTGATCCTGACATGAGCGTTTTTCCCCCGGTACATGAGTTGAAATGGCTCCCTAATGGCAATCAAGTCAGCTTTGTTTGCCGGGACGAACTCTATACGCTGCCAATCCATTAGTCTGATTGCCGTTTCGTTCGATAGAAGGGCCACTCCTCGATGCTTTTCAGATACAGGGACAGCATCAGGAACGCTCCTCCCAACCCTCCTATCGAGCCGTTGAAGGGTTGGGAGGAGAGGAGTTCAACGAGTGCATGCGGCTTAATTCGGGCGTTGGACGACGATCTCCCCCAGATCCAGGGTCTCCCCCGAGGTGACGCGAAAGGCTATCTCCGGGGCAGGCGGTTCACCTTGCCCGTGAAGTTTGCCATCCTGGACCAGGAGCCGATAGGGAGCGCCGGGGATCAAGGTGGGATACGTAATCACGCCATTCTCATCCGTCTTCAGACCCACCTGATGGGCATAGTCGAACATAGCGGCCTGCGCTTGTATATGGCTTCCACCGAGATAGATCATGTCCTTGGGGGCTTCCCGAAAGACGATGACCAGATCCAGACCAGGACTACCGTTCAGTGGGTTGTTTGCCAGAGGCTTCTTCTGCGCATCCACCGCCCGTATCCTGGCCGAGCCGCACGGCTTCAAGGCGATGTTGAGCGGGCCGGATCCACTCGACGCTGGGTCCCAGCGCACCGTATCGCCCCACTGATGCTCCGCATCGAGAAAGTAGAGCTCCGTGACTTGCTGTGGATCGCAGCCCGAAATCGCAAACTTGCCATCCACAATCGGCTCTCCCCACAGGATATTTCCTAATGCCTGGTTGTCTTGCGTGTGCCGTGGCGTAGCGCGCAGGACAAACCCATTCAGGATCTTCTCGCCATGCGGCCCGGTTACGGCCCCTTGCACCGTCCGCCCCGGCGTCAGTGGGATATCCAGGGTCATGTGCTGAGTACCCCGCTCCGGTGCGACCCTGGCAAATCCTTCGACGATATACCACATTCCGCCCGGCTTATCGAACTGCATATCGCCGTTGGTGGTGAACTGACCGACATAATTCCCGTTAGGCGCTTTCACCATGATGTAGCCGATTTCGCCATCGGCTACGGGCTGTTCAAACGTCCCATCTGAAGCAGTGTACCGGCGATGGTACTCGTTGGACCAGTAGATCCGCGACGCCGATTCGCCATCCATCGTCCGGGGATGTTCGCGGCGCATCATATAGATCAGGCTGGCGCCGGCGACGGGTTTCCCGGTGCCCTTCTCGAGGACACGACCATGCACCAGCGTGCCGACCGGCATATCAATCACCACATCCTGGACCGTCTTGCCTTCCGGCCAGGTAATAGGCCCGATAGACCAATCCGGGCAGGGCGTTCCCTTGGGAGCAAAGGCATACACACAGAGGTTCGGCCCCCAGGAGCCGCAACGGATGCGAAATCGCCCCTCCGCGTCCGTTTTGGCCCAGAGCGCCATCGAGTGGGAATCGCCGGGGGACGTCCAATGCGACATGACGGCTCCGACCCAGGCGTCGGCAAGCGGTTGGCCGGTACTCCGTACAACGCCCGTAACGAAACGCGGCGCCGACAGCCGGATATCGATGTGCGCCTCGCTCTTTTCCTCCAGAGGAAAAACGCCCTCCATGCCTCGGGAGGGTTCGCCTCCATGACGGACGCACTCCAGAGGCGCATAGCGCGAGTCGTCTACGCGGAACCAGATCTCCCGGCATGACTTCGGCACACTATGCACCGTAAAGAGCCCCTCTTCATCGGACTTCACCTCGATGGGATAGGCGCGGTCCCCCTTCAGCGACCTGCCGAAGTCATATCCCAAATCTGTGACCATATGCTGCACGGCGATGGAAACATGCTTTGCCGGTTTGCCATCCGGCCCGAGCGCTCTCCCCTGAAGCACCCGCTCCCGATCCATGCGCACCTTCACGGCGGAGAGATTCTCCGTCTCCGGTTCGATGATAACAAAAGCCGTTCCAAGCCCCTTCGCCATGACACACAACTTATGGCTCGCCAGCGATAGGGACCGAAACTTCAGGGAAAATTGCCCCGTGGCATTCGTCAATGTCTGGCCCAATTCCAGCGTCGGCAGTGTCGGATGGGGTGAGCTGTCATACTGGTCCCCAAAGACATACACGTGCGCCATCGGGATCGGCTTGCCGTCGGGATCGACCACGGAACCGGCCACATTCACCTCCGGCCCTTTTTCAAAAAGGTACTGCCCGATGGCGGGATGCTCGTCTGCATGGGCTTCCTGCAGAAAGCCGCCTGACAGCGTAAAAGCCCATACAACCGCGCACACGATTTTGAACCAACGTTTCGAGTCGAATCCTTGGTGCCGCATAAAGCTCTCCTTATCACCTGTCCGATTGAGGCGTCCAACAGGCATCCACCGGAACCCGCAGAAGTGGACGCGCACCCTCCATATCGACGCCCCTGTCCATAATATGTCTATATATTTTTCAAAGCTAACACATATTGCCGTGGGCTTTGTGCGTCCCCCCTCTACGATCCGGTCCTTGCGACCAGAACACTATTGGAGGAGGATTTTCTCCTGGTGTTGCCGGATAGTCATCTACTGGTTTGACAAACCTGCCCTCCTACTCGCGCGGGAAAGGGAAGCCAGAAGCGGTTCGGATGTCCCTGCTTATCCCGTTCTGGTGAAGGCTTTGCTGGAGCATGGAGCGGATCCGAGCGCCAGGGACGAGCATGGAGCCGCGGCGGTCATGCGAACAATAAAGATGCCTCAAAAAAAGCGGATGGGGCTGGGATTGTTGGTAAGCTTACTGATAGTGCTTGGCTTGCTGGTCGGCATCACATCCTGGCGGATATATCGAGAGTACCGCCAGGAGCAGTTGGACCGTCAACTCATCCGCGCCATCGAACATAATGCTACCTCGGATGTTCTCACCCTATTGGCTCAGGGGGCGAATGCCAATGCACAGGATAAGCCGCCTGACCTGCGTCCATTCTGGCGCATTTTTCTGGATATCTTTCAGCATAAGCCCACTCAAGCTTCCACGCAACCTTCCGCTCTCGCCGTAGCTTGCAATGTAGAGAGCCCATACGAATCGTTTCTTCCCGTCTATGCAGATACATCACCGATTGTCCAGGCGCTGTTGGAGCACGGAGCCGATGTTCATACGAAATCGGTGGACGGCGAGAACCTGCCTATTATCGCCGCCGAGCACAAGCAATATGCAAGCCTACGTATTCTAGTGGCTCATGGAGCGGTCATAATGGATGTGGATGAGGATGGTCAAACACTTCTCATGCTCGCGGTGCAATCCCAAGATGTAGGGTCCGCAAAGCTCCTCATAGATCGAGGGATCAACGTGAACGCTCAAGCCAGGCATGGCGATACAGCCTTGATGATGGCGGCAGAACAAGGCAATGCTGCCCTGGTCAAACTCTTGCTGGACAAAGGAGCAGATGTCAATGCCCACGATCAGCTATGGGGAACCGCTTTGATAGATGCCGCTTCTGAAGGGCATACGGATTGTGTCAAACTCCTGCTGGACCGAGGGGCAGACATCAATGCGGACTCCCCTCCGCCGGGACAAGGAACCGCTTTGATGCACGCTGTCATTAAGGGGCATTTGCAGGTGGTGAAACTCCTATTGGCAAGGGGAGCCAATCCAAACACCTCGATCTTGCCCATTGTTGCTCACGCGACAAGAACCAGTCCTCTCTCCTATGCCCGCGACAGCGGTCGGGAGGATATTGTCACTGTGCTCAAAAAGGCGGGAGCGAAGGAATAGGCCATGAAGAAACGTCGTCCTCTCCTGTATATTCTGTTGGTTCTGCTGGTTTTTGTCGGCACTCCGATCCTGCTGACCCTTCGCGCTATTTCCCGTGAACAGGCCAGCCGGGCCTTGATTCATGCCATCCTGGACGAAGATACCCCTGCTGCTCTGTCCGCCCTGGATCGAGGCGCTGACCCCAATGCCAGAGAACATCCCGAAAAACCGCTCTCGTTTGTTGAACGTCTTCAACTCTTGTTCGTCGCTCCTTTTCATTCGAGAGATAGACATCAAGAGAACACACCCACAACTCTGATACTGTTATGTAGAGCCGGCTTCCCTCTCCCTGACGGTCAATGGGAGTTCTTTCCGCCTTCAGAGCACCCCGATCTGTTGAAAACGCTGCTGGAACACGGAGCCGAGCCTAATAGCGCGGATGACACGGGGTATACCCCTCTGATTTTAGCAACCAGAGCCAACTACCCTCTCAGCGTCTCGTACCTCTTGCAACACGGAGCCGATGTCAACGCCCGAGACCCGTTTGGGGACACCCCCCTATTTCTGGCTACTTTTTTCGGCAATGACGCCTGTACGCGCCTCCTCCTCCAGCATGGTGCGGATGTGGATGCTCAAAATAATGATGGAGTGACCACCCTGATGATAGCCGCCACACGCGACGATTCGGAACTCGTTTCGCTTCTGATCGCCCACCACGCTGACATGACGTTGCGGGATAAAGCCGGTAGGAATGCCCTACGCTACGCGCAGCAAACTTCCCCATCCCGCAGTGCTGCGATCCTCAAGCAGGTTATGTCCGCACGTACTCAAACGACAAACAGGCCGACGAAGTTCTGATCCTCGTCAGCCAGACCCTGCCTCCTAACTGCCATGTTCCCTCTCTTACCGCTATCGCCTCGTTGGAAATCGAAAGGTAGATGGGAGGCCGGTTCCAGACAATCTTGCCGTTTAACTGCTGCTTGTATCTCCCCGCCCTAGCAGGTTTTGCACCACCGGCTCTGGTTCTTGTTTCCGGGTCAAAAGCGGGCTGTCGGAACCTGCAGCACGCAGCAGTTGATCGGGCTCCTTGTCGAGGTTGGTTTCGGCAGCAGGGCGCAGGAGAATATCGGAGGTGGCGACCGTGTTCGCGTCCGAAGCCCGGAGTAGTAACTGTGCCTGTTGTTCCCTGGCCCTCACACGCTTCATCGAGGCCAGGCACTCCTGCGCCGCCGCCCGCAACTGCTTTTGCCTCGGTGTTGCCGCCTCAGCGCGAGCGAGTTGGGCGACGATGTCCATGGCGCTTTTATCGCTCACCGTCTTCAGCATCTCCAACAGGGCGAGCGAAAAGTCAAAATGGTCGAACGGGTCATGGAGCCACCGTAGCAGACGCCCCTTCTGCGCGACCGTCAGATCCGCATAGTCGCCAGGCTCCATACGTCGCACCATCCGCTCGATTGCCGGCAACAGGTTCTGCTTGTACATATATCTCGGCCCGTTTACGGTGACCTCTCCCCATCTTTGTAAATCCAACACCGGGCCTAGTAAAGAGACATCCTCTCGCTCCGCAATTAAGTCCCGCAAAGCCACATACAGACGTGTCGGTTCCGTCGCAGAGTTATAAAACATCCCCACCACGGGAGCCAACACCATCGTCATGATCACCCCTCCCGCCCAACTCTCGGGTGGGATAGACTTAAGGAAGAGTTTCAGAAACCCACAAGTGGCAGGCATAAGGAGTATAATCCAGATAATCGGATTGAAGAGCCAGATGCGCCATCGGATTCCCTCGATATGCCGCGTTGCCGCTGTTGTCAGGGAGCGCAGTTGGTCTGACGTGAGTCGGCGCGCCTCCGCCAACGCGACTTCACGGCGGTGTTTCTGCCATGAATCCAGGCGCTTAAGATAGGGCTTTAGCTCTGCGGATAACTCAGGATCGGTTCGAGGCATCTATTCCGTTTCCATGGTTGGGACTTCCATCCGGCGCGGGATCGCGTTCGTCGAGATCTCCGCAAGCCGGGCGACCGGGACATCCGTAAGCACATCGGGGCCGAGCGCGATACGCAGGTTTTCGCCGCCGACCGTTCCGATCCAGGCGGCACGGATGCCCGCCTTCTCGGCTCGCTCTTTGAGCTTCGTGAACTGCTTCTCCGTCCGCACCGTGACGACCACACGCCCCTGCGCCTCGCCGAACAGCAGGGCGGAGAGAGGGAGGTGGGAGGGAAAATCCACCTTATTGAGCAGCACCAGCGCGCCCTGGCTACTCAGGATTGCGCTCTCCGCCAGGCAGACCGCCAGACCGCCGTCGGAGACATCGTGGCAACTGGCGAACAGCCCCTCGCCGATGCCCTCCAGTAGCACCTGATGCAGCCGCTTTTCGCCATCCAGGTCCACCTTCGGCGGAACCCCAGCCTCGATGCCATGCACGACGCTCAGGTATTCGCTGCCGCCGAGGCCGCCGGTCGGATCGTCGTAGGCAGTCAGGAGGACGATGGTGTCGCCTTCGCCGTCATCACGGAAGGCCGCCTGGCAACGCCGGTTCACATCGTCCAGGATGCCGAGCATCCCGATGGTAGGCGTGGGGAAGATGGGGCCGTTGTCGGGGGTCTCGTTGTAGAAGGAGACGTTGCCGGAGACGACCGGCGTTCCGAATGCCTCTGTCGCGGAGGCGAGCCCCTCCACGCTACGCCGGAACTGCCAGAACCCGGTAGGCTTTTCGGGGTTGGCGAAGTTCAGGTTGTCGGTGACGGCGACGGGCCGCGCGCCCACGCAGACCACGTTGCGCGCTGCTTCGGCCACGGCGATCTGCCCGCCTACAAAGGGGTCGAGATAGCCATAGCGTCCATTACCATCCAGCTTGACGGCGATCCCCTTCTGGGTCCCGCGAATGCGCAGCACGGCGGCATCCGATCCGGGCAGGTGGACCGTCTGCGTCTGGACCATGCTGTCGTACTGCTCCGTCACCCAGTGTTTGCTCGCCAGGGAGGGCGAGTCGAGCAGGCGCAGCAGGCAGCCCTCATAACTCAGGTCCGAGTTGGTCCCCTCCGCTCCCGCTTTCGGCTCCGGGAGCGAGGCGAAGTCGAATGCCTGGACCTGCTGGATATACGCCGGCTCCTCCGTCTGCAAGCTGTAGACCGGGCACTCCTCCGTGAGGGCCTTGGCCGGGATCTCGGCGACGACCACGCCATTATCCTTGATGCGCACCAGGCCGTCATCGGTGACATGGCCGATGACAGCAGCGTTCAGCTCCCACTTCTTGAAGATGTCCATCACCCGCTGCTCGGCCCCACGCCGGACGATGCAGAGCATCCGCTCCTGCGATTCGGAGAGCATGATCTCGTAGGGCGTCATGTCCGCTTCGCGGAGCGGGACCTTCCGAACGTCGATCTCCATGCCGTTGCCGGCCTTCGAGGCCGTCTCGCTGGTGGAGCAGGTGAGCCCCGCCGCGCCCATGTCCTGAATGCCGACCACATCGCCGGACGCCAGCGCCTCCAGCGTCGCCTCGATGAGCAGCTTCTCCAGGAAGGGGTCTCCCATCTGTACATTGGGGCGCTTGCTCTCGCTATCCGGGCCAAGCTCCACGCTGGCGAAGGTCGCGCCGTGAATGCCGTCCTTCCCGGTCGAGCTGCCTACATAGATCACCGGATTGCCGACGCCCTTGGCCGCCGCGCTGGCGATGCTCTTCAACTCCACCACCCCGACCGCCATCGCATTCACCAGCGGGTTGCCGCTATAGGTCTTGTTGAAGTAGATCTCCCCCGCTACCGTTGGCACCCCGACGCAGTTACCATAGTGCCCAATCCCGGCGACGACGTGCTCGAAGAGATAGCGGTTGCGAGGCTCTTCCAGGGGGCCGAAGCGGAGGGAGTTGAGGTTGGCGATGGGCCGTGCGCCCATGGTGAAGATATCGCGTAGGATGCCGCCCACGCCGGTTGCCGCGCCCTGGAACGGCTCGACGGCGGAGGGGTGGTTGTGTGATTCGACCTTGAAGACGATGCCCAGGTTCTCGTCCAGCGGAATGACACCCGCGTTCTCCAGCGCGCCCTTCTCCTGCGCCTCCTTGTAGGTCTTGAAGAGCGAGAGGACCGGGCGCGAGTACTTATAACCGCAGTGCTCCGACCACATCACGGCGAACATTCCCAGTTCGGTTACGGTCGGCTCCCTTTTGAGAATGCCGAGCACTTTGGCGTACTCCGACTCGTTCAAGCCCATTTCGCGAACCATCTCCGGCGTAATCAAAACGATCTCCCCTCCAGCCTCTTGCGGCGCAAAACAGAAAGGCGCGGCGCGCAATGCGTCGAAAGCCTGCTCAGATCCGTATATTCAGTATACCTAATCGGCTCTCCGTCCACATAAAGCGCACGCGGCCAAAATCGGCGATACGGGCTATAATGAATCATCGTCTATCTAAGCGACAGGAGGATAGCAAACAGCATATGCTAATGTCGCATGGGGCAACAATGTCGGTTCCCGAGGATCAACTGGTGTCGCGCTGTCGGGCGGGAGACCTGGACGCTTTTGCACAGGTCTACGAACGCTATGAGCGCCAGGTGTTCCGTTACGCCTACCACCTATTGGGCCACCGGGACGATGCCGATGATATCAAGCAGGAGACCTTTCTCAAGGCGTATCAGGCGATCGGCTCTTTTCGCAGCGAAGCCAGCCTTCAGACCTGGCTGCTCAAGATCTGCGGCAATCTCTGCCGGGATCGCATCAAGTCGTGGGATCGGCGTAAGGTCATCTACGATTCGACGCTGCGCGAGGAGAGCCTGGGGCAACACGCCATCGGAGAGGACCCGCTGGAGATCGTCGAGCGCAGGCAGATGACCGAAACGATATTCAAAGCGCTCCGCGGCCTCCCGCCCGCTCAGCGCGAATTGATCGTACTGCACGAGGTCGAAGATTTGAGTTACGAGGAGATTGCCAATATTCTAGGCTGTACGCGAACCAGCGTCAAGCTGCGCCTGTTTCGCGCCCGCCGCAGTCTCAAAGAACGTGTGGCATCGTTGCTAAAGACGAGAGGTTAGACCTATGTGGGGAAAACATGAGTGCAAATCTGTGTCCGCGTTGTTATGGGATTACGCGGCAAACCGGCTGACAGGCAGCGAGACGAAGACTGTCGAAGCGCACCTGCAGCATTGTGCGGCCTGCCAGGCGCTCGCCGAAGAGTACCGGCAGACGGTCACCATGGTCAGTGCCTACCGCCGCGAGAGTGTGCCCCAGTCGAATGTCGGCTGGCAGGCTATGCGTGCCCAATTGGAGGCGCCGGCACGGAGCAAGGCCCCCCACTGGACACTTCGGATCAATTCTCTGACCTGGGCGGCAGGCGCCACCTGCGCCGCCGTAGTACTGCTCATCGGCCTGAACAAGAACCCCGTGGAGACGTCCCCAACGGCGTCCTACTCCGCTCAGGTCGCTCCCAAGAGCACCGGCCCGGTGCGCCCCGTGTCCGGACCTGCAAAGCCGGAGATTGCATCCAAGGATGCCAAGACAGAGAAGACGCCCTCCGAAACCGTGGATCCTTACACGGATAGCGAGGACGACTATCCGGAAATGTCGGGGACGGAAGCGTCCGCTGCCTCCGGCAAGTCGGCTTCAGTGCAACCCGCGGTCTACCGCCCCCGTACAGGATCTCCGCGTGGGCTACGTAACAGTTCCGGGCGCGGCCCTCGCATCAACATAAGCAACATGGGCGGGGATGACAGCTCTGCAGTGAACACGCCCCCCCAGAACTATGTGCTTCCGCCCATCTCCTCGGAGGAGGATGACCCGCATCACTATGTGATCGATACCATCTCTTCGGCCCCCCGCACTACCAGCGAGGAGTCACGGACATGGTAGGCTCTGGCTTTCGGTCAGGCGCAGCGGCGCTCATGCTGCTGGGCCTGGCCGCCCTCCCCGCATGGGCTCAGGGCAGCTATCTGGAACAGGCCGAGCAAGAACTCGCCGGGATCGTCAAGAATACGCGGGGCGGCATCGTCTCCATTGAAGACGCAAAGGGGCTGCTTGCCGCCGGACCGGGCCGGGCCGGCTATCGAGAAGCCTTTCAAGAGGTGTATCACAAGGCCGGCGATATTTTCGTGAAGCGCGAGGAGTTGGATGCGCAGATCGCGGAGATGTCGCACTCCCTGCGAGCGAACAACCCCAAGCTTGTAGAGGCGCAGGCCAATCGGGCTTCCCTCCAGGCGCAGTTGGAGAGCCTGCTCAAGCAGTCGGAGAGCAAAACCGATACCCGCGCGGTGTTGGAGCGGGTCGAGAACAACTACCTCAAGGCGTTGCAGGAGAAGCGCAAACAGCAGGAAGCCGACCTCGCCCAACTGAAGCAGTCCAACATCGGCAAATCGCCGAAATACGTTGCGGCGCAGCAGGCGCTCGACTACACCAACACGCGTATTGCCACCCTCCAGACCGAACTGGACGCCATTCACCACGACCAACAGCTCCACTTCTTCCAGATCCACCAGGATACACCCAAGTCCGGCAGTGGCTTCTGCCTGGGCGAGGGCTACATCGTCACCACGGCGGATGTGCTGGAGGGGATGCAGGAGCCGATCGTCATCACCGACGGCGGGTTGCGGATCAAGGCGCGGATCGTCGGCATGGATGGAGAGGCGAATATCGGGCTCCTACAACTCCGGTCAAAAACGGATCTGCAGGCCCTGCGGGTCGGTGATTCCGACTATGTGGTGCCGGGACACTTCGCCATCTCAATCGGAAATCAGGCGGGACAGCCGAACTCCGTGGCGCTCAATATGGTGGCGGGCGTGCGGTCCGATGGCATGTACTCCGGCGCGCACTTCTATCCCAGCCTGATCCAGATCGCGGGAACCATCGGCGTGGGGAGCAGCGGCGCTCCGGTGCTCAATGCACGGGGTGAGGTCATCGGCGTCATCGCCGCCATCCCGGTCGGCGACTGGTCGGAAATGGCCCTGCGTCCGCGCGGACCGGGCGGAACCTTTGCAGGTGTGCCGGCCTTTCCCGGACCGGGCCAGGGAGCGGTCTCTCCGTCGCCGGGTTCCAAAGAGGGCACGCACTCCGGCTTTCAACCGCCCCCCCAGGGGTTCTTCCGCCCGCCGGTGACCAGCGCCGGGTTCGCCATACCGATCAACGCCATGCTGCCGGTCATCGCCGACCTGCGCGCGGGCAGACCGATCTCCCATAGCTGGGCCGGACTGAACGTGGAGAGCAATCAGACGTGGGTGGAAGAGGATAACATCATCCTCCCGAAGCGCACGGTCTTCGTCAGCGCCCTCTACCCCGATTCTCCGGCAGTACAGGCGGGGCTGCATCTCGGCGACGTCATCCTGCAGATAAACGGCGCACCCATCAATCGGAACACCGATGTGCGCCTTGCACTGCTGCATGCAAAGCCCGGCGACGTGCTCACCGTTCTGATCGCCCGCCCCATCAAAGACAAGCCGACGGAGAACAAAACATTGTCGCTCAAGGTCGCGGAGCGCCCGGCTACCTTCGACAAGCCCGTGATACGCGCCCCAGCCCCATCCCCCGATGTTGTTTACAAGAAGCAGCCTTAGCGGCTACTGCAAAACCAGCATAAAGCAAAGCGAGGCGGTTCGGCCAGTTGGCCGAACCGCCTCTGATTTCCCATATTACGCCGCGACAGAGGCCACACGTCCGTTGGTACGCTCATTGAGCGAGCGGATCAGTTCGCTGGCCTGAGCTTCCGTCAGCGCGGCAAGATCCGTAGCTTCAAACTTGTCGCGGGCCAGAACGTCGGCATCCAGGCTCCGTGGGCGACACAGGCTGCGAATGGCCTTCGTCTGCGCCTCGGTGATCGGATTGCTCATAGGAGCTTTCCACTCGGTGGGAAGGGGCGTGGTTTCATCGGCGTCGCCCTTCGCGGAGGGCTTGGAAGCCGTATGGGTTCGAACGGGAGCCGTGGTACGCACAGGCGGCGTGTAGCGCTCCGCCCGCCCCCGACTGCCCCGGACTTCATAGCCCCGCTCCGGCGCGCCATCGTGCGCATCGTCCTCGCCCAACTCCTCGAAGGCCGCCACGCCCACATTCACCGCATCCCTCAGCGCACGCGCCTTCGCGCGAGTCTCGGACATTCTAATGAGACACGTCTGCATGGCAGGCGCCACATTGTTGGGTGCGGCATCGCCGATGCCGGTAAAGACGCGCTCCTCCCCATCCTTCTCCAGGGTGACCGTTGCCGTGCAGATGGCGACATGCCGATTGGTCTCGTTGGGAACCTGCACCAACTCCGTGCGGATGCTCTTCAAGCCCTGCTGGTGAGCCATGTCCAACAAACCGGCGTATAGCACAAAGCTCCTACCCTGCCTCTCGACAATAAACTCTTTCTTCATGCTCTTCTCCTAATAACGCAACCCGTTTGGCTGCGCCCTGTAAATGCAGGCTGGAATCGCGCTCCACGCCCGCGCTCCTCCATTCCCGGCAGTGCTATTCTTATAGGAGTATTATAACAGAATAGTAGAATTTTGTCAATCGTCAAGAGTCTGTGACATGCAACTTTTTTTCACTTTTTTTGCTGTGTTTGGCTTGCAAGCATCGGCAACGAGTGCCAGATAGTGGCAAACCAGCGAACATGCATCTACTTATCCGGGGTTGACAGCCTGTCAAACATTGTGTTAGACTGCTAATCGTTCGCCAATGCCGTAACCGGCGAACCACGCTACGCTGGCACGAAATAGGAGGTTCACTTACTCAACCAGGCATCCGAACGGTGTCTACGACGGAACGGAAAGGAGGACAAGTCCTTGTCCCACCCCACCCCTGTCCCCCCCCGGATCTTGACCGCGAGCCTTGTGGCTCTGGGCCTGCTGGCCTGGAACCCCGGACTCTCCGGATCCCCCCGGCAAACGGACAGCCATCGCAGCGAGACCCCTTCCAAAACGGAGCAGAAGCCCGCTCCCGCCACGAAGACGGTCACGCAACGCGAGCCGATTCCTTACTCCACCTTAAGGAAGGCAACCACGCAACTGCGGAGCGGTACCAGTCGCACCCTCCAGAATGGTGCGAACGGCGAAAAAGAGACGGTCTATCGGGTCTACCTGAAGCCCGATGGCGTAGAGCTGCGGCGCGAGGTCGTGTCCACGCGCGTTCTGAAGCAACCCACCCAGGAGATCATCGAGGAGGGCAAACAGGTAACGCTCGCCTCACGCGGTTACTTCTCCGGTCGGCGCGTTGTCACGATGATTGCCACGAGCTATGACCCGTACCATTGCGGCGGGTCGGGATCGGGGCAAACTTATTCGGGTTTACAGGGCGGATACGGTGTTGTTGCCGTAGATCCGAAGTTCATTCCTCTGGGAACCCGATTGTATATCGAGGGCTATGGCTATGCGGTCGCCGCCGATACCGGCGGAGCCATCAAAGGCAATCGCATAGACCTGGGTATCGACTCGAAACACGATGCGAAAGGAATAGACGGCCTTACGCCCGTGCGAGTCCATATTCTGGATTAGGAGAGAGGGTAGGGAGCAAGATCACCTGACGGACCCCTCCCTGCTGCACATCATCTGCTACCTATGACAGACCCGACATCACCCAAGCAAGCCAGCGAACTGCTCAAGGCGCATGGACTCCGTCCGCAAAAGCGCCTGGGACAGAACTTTCTCTGCGACCGTAACACACTGGATCGTATTGTACGGGCGGCGAACCTCTCGCCCGACGATCCGGTGGTCGAGATTGGCGGGGGATTGGGCGCACTCACGCTCTCCCTCGCCGCCCTTTCCCCCTCCGTCACCACCATCGAGATCGATCGCAACCTGGAGCCGATCCTGCGCGCCGTGACGGCCCCCTACCCGAACGTCCATCTCCATTTCGAGGATTTCCTGCGCCTGGATCTGAACACGCTCTTTCCGCAAGCCTTCGGCGACAGGCCGGGCGTGGTCGTCGCCAATATCCCCTACTACATCACCACACCCATCCTGGAGCGGCTGCTGGAGCACAAGGCGCAACTCAAGCGCATCGTCCTCCTGGTGCAGAATGAGTTCGCCCGACGTCTGATCGCCCCGCCGGGTTCCGAGGAGTGCGGCTCTCTCTCGCTCTACGCCCAGTACCATGCCCACATCGAGCTGGTAGGGATCGTACCTCCGACCGTCTTTGTGCCCTCGCCAGGGGTCAGCTCCGCCATCGTCGTGCTGGACCCCATCCTGCCGGGCGCGGTCGCGGTAAAGGACGAATCCCGTTTGCTCTATCTGATCCGCGCCGGCTTCGGCCAGCGCCGCAAGACGCTGCTCAACGCGCTTATGCGCGCGCCCGCCTCCTACGGCCTGGGATTTACCATGGACGACCGTTTGAAAGTCGAGGCGCTCCTACAGCGCGCCGGCATCGATGGCAGCCGGCGCGGCGAGACGCTCAACCTTATGGAGTTCGCTCGCCTCGCGGACGCCTCCCTGGAACCCGGCTCGCAGGAATAACCCCCTCCTCCGTCCAATACCTCCTTATCCGAGCGTTCGCATTCTGAATGGAGGCTCCGATGGCGTCCTTGCCTACGGGAACCCTTACCTTTCTCTTTACCGACATCGAAGGCAGCACCGCTCTATGGGAGAGGCATCCTGATGCCATGCGCGCCGCGCTGGCCCGCCACGACGCGATCCTTCAGGAGCATATCGCCGCGCAGCAGGGGGTGGTCTTCAAAACCATCGGAGACGCCTTCTGCGCCGCCTTTCCCACGGCTCCCGACGCGCTCGCCGCCGCTCTGAAGGCCCAGCAGACCCTGCAGTCGGAGCCCTGGGACGCGACCGGGCCGCTGCGCGTCCGGATGGCGCTCAACACGGGCGCGGCGGAGGCGCGCGGAGGCGACTACTACGGCCCGCCGCTCAATCGCGTGGCCCGTCTGCTCTCGGTAGGCCATGGGGAACAGGTCCTGCTCTTCCCCTCCACTGTGGAGTTGGTGCGCGGGTTGGCGCCCCAGGCGGTCGGGTTCAAAGACCTGGGCGCCCACAAGCTCAAAGACCTGCAGCGCGCCGAGATCTTCCAGTTGACCCACCCGGACCTGCGCGCGGATTTCCCCGAACTCAGGTCGCTCAATAATCGCTGCAACAACCTGCCCGCCCAGCTTACCACGTTCATCGGAAGAGAGCGGGAGATCCTGGAGCTTAACCGCCTCTTCCACACCAGTCGCCTGCTCACCCTCACCGGTTCCGGCGGCTGCGGCAAGACCCGCCTGGCGCTCCATGCCGCCGCCGAGCTGCTGGAGGGCGACGATGCGGGGGTCTGGCTGGTGGAGTTCGCCTCGCTCTCCCAGCCCGAGTGGGTGCCGCAGACGGTCGCCACAGCCCTGGGCCTGCACGAGGAGCCGGGGAAGCCCCTGGCGCAGACCCTCATCGAATTCATCCAGGCCAGGCCGCTGCTGCTGATCCTGGACAACTGCGAGCACCTGCTGGTCGCCTGCGCCACCCTGGCGGAGACGCTGCTCCGCGCCTGCCCCAACATCCATCTCCTGGCGACGAGCCGGGAGGCGCTGGGGATCCCCGGCGAGACGACGTTTCGCATCCCCTCGCTCTCGCTTCCGGACCCCAAAATGCCGCCCACACTGGAAAACGCGCTCCGGTCCGAATCCATCCGGCTCTTTGTGGAGCGGGCGCGCGCCGTCCAGCCCTCCTTCGCCCTGGCAGAGGCCGACGTTCCGGCGCTGGTACAGCTCTGCCGACGCCTCGACGGCATCCCGTTCGCCATCGAGCTTGCGGCGGCGCGGGTGAGCGCCCTCTCCATCTCCCAGATCGCCACACGGCTGGACGACCGTTTCCGGCTCCTGACGGGCGGCAGCCGGACCGCGCTGCCCCGGCAGCAGACGCTGCGCGCGATGATCGATTGGAGCTATGGCCTGCTGTCGCCGCAGGAGCAGGCGCTGCTGCGGCGTCTGGCGGTCTTTGCGGGAGGGTGGGACCTGGAAGCGGCAGAGAGGGTCTGCGCGGATCCGGGAGGAGCGCTGCCCATCGAGGATTGGGAGATCCTGGACCTGATGCAGGCCCTGATCCAGAAGTCCCTGGTGGACCATGAGGTCGGCGCCGGCGGCGCGCATCGCTACTGCCTGCAGGAGAGCGTCCACGAGTATGCGGAGACGATCCTCACCGATACGAACACTTCCCTGGAGCGCTACCCGCGTCAGCATCTGAACTACTATCTCCACCTTGCGGAGCAGGCCCATACCCAACTGCAGGGTCCGGAGCAGGCCGCCTGGCTGGACAGACTGGAGGAGGAGAACGACAACCTGCGCTCCGCTCTGAACTACGCGTTGGGCCGGAAGCGCAGAGCGCAATCCACGTCGCAAGCGCCGCAAGCGCTGCCCGCCGAAGATGTCGCCCCCCAGGCGCTGCGCCTGGTGGCCGCGCTCATCCCCTTCTGGCAGATCCGGGGCTACTTTCGCGAAGGGAGCGACTACCTCCGCGCGATCCTGGCCCTGCCGGAAGCGCCGGACACTGCTCCGATCCGGATCCGGGCTTTGAACGGGGCGGGCATGCTGGCCCGGTTTCAAGGCGACTACTCCCATGCGCGCCAATTCCATCGGCAGAGCCTGGCCCTGGCGGAAGCGAGTGGCAATCGCCAAGCGCAGGCCGAAACGCTGCTCAGCCTGGCGACCCTGGACTACTACTACGTGGACGACACTGCCGCCGCCCACGTGCATCTGCGCGCAGCGCTCGACGTGACCCGCTCGCTGGGCGATGGCGCACTGAACGCCACCGCGCAGCATCGGATGGGGATGGTGGCGACAGAGACGGGCGATTGGTCTACGGCCCACGCCGCTTTCCAGGAGAGTTTGCGGCAGTGGGAGGCGCTGGGCGACCGTACGGGTATCGCCGAGGTCCGGATGTGGCAGGGCTGGCTGGCGACCCGGCAGGGCGATTACCCCACCGCGCATGCCTCTCTGAACGCCGGCCTCCTCGCTCTGCGCATCCTCAAGGACCGTCTCCGCCTGAACATGGTCTTCTTCGCATACGCAGACCTCGCCGGAGCGGAGGGCCGTTCCGAACACGCCGCCTGCCTCTGGGGGATTGTGCATACGCTGGTCGAGGAGCTGGGAGCCGCGATCCCTCCTCGCTTCCGCGCCGCCTATGATCGGAACATGAACGCGCTGCGGCAGACGCTGGGCGATACCGCCTTCGACGCCGCATTTGCCCTCGGCAGCGCCCTGTCTCTGGAAGCTGCCATCGAGGCAGTGCTCCAGGAGGAGGCCATTTCGCCTGGCTAAGGCGCCCGAAACCTGGCTCTCTTCCAGCCTCTTTCTTTCACGGCAAACCGGACGGTGTGAGCGGCCAGAGCGTAACCTTCTTCTCTTCGAAGGTAGCCAGACGGGAATCATGGTCCAGTAATGCAACAGCTTTTACTCCCCAATATCCGACTTCAAACGCTTGGGACACGTGCCCGGTAGCAACCTCCCAGACCAGGACCGTTTTATCCATGAGAGCGCCGCTGACCAACCATCGGTCGGTCGATGAGAACGCCAGGGAGAAGACGAGCCCCCTGTGTTGGTGGAGTGTGGCGCGCTCATGGCCTGTTCGTGTGTCCCAGAGCTTGATCAGTTTGTCTGCGCTGCCCGTTGCCAGAAGCTTACCATTGTGTGAGAATGCCAGGGAGTAGACTTTTCCCTTGTGTCCTTTCAGCAGAAAGCGCGTCTTCCCGGTGGCAACATCCCAGACTTGAACGGTATGATCCTCGCTTCCTGTTGCCAGTGTACGGCCATCCGGCGAAATCGCTGCTGCCCACAGATCCTTTGAATGCGCATGCAAAGACCGCAGCGCTTTGCGTGTCGCGAGGTTCCAAAGGGTAATATCCCCGGACCGATTGGCGGTCAACAGAACCTTTCCGTTCGAAGAAATAGTCAGCGGCCTCGCGCCGGGTTGATCCAAGCTAAACTCGGCGAGTACCTTACCGGTTTTCACATCCCAGATCCTCGCAGTATTGCATTCCCATCCCGTCACCAGGATCTTGCTGTCCGGCGAAAAGGCGGATCCCACAATATAGTCCCCGCCCAACATTCCCCTCTTAGGGGTATCGTCGTGAAAACGCGTCTCCCCTGTCGCCACATCATAGACGGCCAGATGTCCGCCGCCATCCGGAATATTCCAGATCCCGACCGCCGATTTTCCATCCGGGGATATACGCGTTACCGACGGCATCTTAAGAACGTCGGGTTGGCGCTCGGAGGCGCTCTCCTGATGGGCTGGATCAAGATCACTGCTCCCCGCTCTTCTTGCCACCGTGGCGGTGATCTTTCTATCCAGCGAGAAATGTCCATCTGCGAGACAATGCGATAGATGCCCATTGGCTATCATGGAAAGCAGGAACAGAACCATCCAGCCAGCATGATAAAATCGCTTACTCACCCTGGTAGACCTCCTTTCTCCTGTATATAAGGTCGGAAACCAGTCAAAAAGGTTCATTCACTCCCTAAATCCGAACGCCTTCCCCCTTCCTCCGGACGTTGCAAACCTTCGGTGTGAGGAAACCGAGGGCATTTGGAGACACACTCTTGACAAACAGGTGCGCAGGATGCTATGATGAACCGGCAAGGTGATAATACGTATGACCAATCCAAGTAAACCCCGAATCAGCAGCCACGATGTCGCCCGCAAGGCGGGCGTCTCCCAGAGTACGGTCTCGCTCGTATTGAATGGACGCTCCGATGTGCGTATTCCGGAGAGCACCCGGCAGCGGGTCCTGGAAGCGGCGCGTGAACTCAACTACGCCCGCAACGCTGCCGCCCGCGCCCTGGTGACCGGCAAAACGCACCGCATCGGCGTCCTGCCCATCCACCCACGCTGTTTTCTCGACCACGGCTCCTACTATGGCAACCTCATCACCGGGATCATCGCGGGCGCACTGCGCTTCAACTACAACCTGCTGCTCCACTCGGCGTTTCACCCGAACTGGCGCGATACTTATGAAGATATTCTAAGCGGCAGCGCAGACGGCGTCCTGCTCATCGGTCGCCCACCCAGAGATGAACTGACGCTGGCGCTGCTGGAAGCCCGCTATCCGACGGTCTGCATCTCCTACCATCCGGACGCTTCGGAGTACCACTCGGTGGATTGCGACAATATCACAGGCGGTTACCTCGCGGCGCAGCATCTGCTGGAGTTGGGACATCGCCATCTCCTCTATGACGATTCGGACGATCCCGACTACTCCTGGATCCAGGAGCGACGCCAGGGTATCCTTCGGGCGCTGGAGGATGCCGGCCTGGATGCAAGCCATCTCCTTTCGTTTGGGGGTCCGGTCGCTCGCACGGGACAGCTCCTCAAGGTTCTCCGTGCCGACAAGAACGCGCCCACCGCGCTGCTCTTTAATGATGAAGTTGGGGCAAAGGGCGTCGCGGAAGCCTTACCAAACTACGGGTTTCGGGTCCCGGAGGATGTCTCGATACTCAATTTCAACTCCACCGCCATCAGCGCCCATGCCCGCCCGCCGCTGACCTCGATAGGGCAGCCCCTGGGCGACATCGGCGAGGGCGCCGTGGAGATGCTCATCGGCATCGTCGAAGGCCACGACGTCCCCTACGGCACCCGCCGTTTTCCCATGCACCTGGACATCCGCGCCTCCACGGCACCTGCCCCCACCCCCGACCCCTCCCCCATAAATGGGAGAGGGGAGATTCGCGGTTGAAAGGTTATTCTATAAGCAAATGTATTGTTCAATTGTGTAGCGAGACCTGAGCCTTAGCAAACTTTCCAGCCATCAGTCCCCCCTCTCCCACTTATGGGGGAAATTCGCGTAACAAGCGAATTTGGGCTGCGCGAAGCGCGACCTTTTCCTCCGGTCGGGGGTGGGGGCCTTTACCCACTCAATATAATCCTTCTGTAGCAAAAAGGAAACCCATTTATGGAACAAAGATCGTATCCTCTCCTCATAGCGTTCTGCCTCCTGCTCTGCCTTGGCGCAGGGATGCGGGCGGAGGCGCAGGACTACGCCTGGATGGAGGGTGAAGCGGCAGCCATCAACTTCAAGCCCAACATCAGCGGCTGGGGCCATAAAGAGTTCCTCTCCGACGAGAAGTGGCTGCAGGTCTCCTTAGACGCCGACAAGGTGGATAAAGAGCTGCCCGCCGGGGGCATCCTGCTCAAGTACCCCTTTACCTTGAAGAAAACCGGAAAGTACGAGGTCTGGAACCGGATCGGTTACGAATTTGTGCGCTCCTCTTTTGACTGGCGCGTGGACGGCAGTGACTGGAAGACGGTCAAACCGGACGAACTGACCACCGACCTGATGGAGCTGCAGGACTGGAATGAGGTCGCCTGGCTGAAGATGGGAGAACAGCAGATCAGCAACGGCGCGCACACGCTGGAGATCCGCCTGCCCAAAACCTTGGATGAGAAGGGCAAAACGGCGCGCGTACTGTACGCCTCGGATGCGTTGTGCGTCTATCCGGGGGCATTCCACCCCTATGGGAAGTTCAAGCCGGGACAGGACTACCGCCAGACCGCCGACCTGGAAGCGGCGAAGAAGGTCTTCAATGCGCCTGTGCCCACGGAGGCCGGCAAGCGCGCCTCCGTTCCCCTGAATGGGATGTGGGAGGTGTGCCGCTTCGACGAGCAGTTGCCGGGCGAAGTCGCTGCGCCTATCAAGGACTTCCCGGAAGCGCCCCACTGGGTCGGGATCACGGTCCCCGGCGACAAGATGCAGCGCCCCGAGCTGGTGATGGCGCACCGGCTCTGGTATCGCACGCGCATCAACGTCCCGGCGGCACTGGCAGGACGTTCGTTTCATCTCGTTTTTCCGCAGAATAACTTGAATACCACGGTCTATGTCAATAAGGTCTACTGCGGGTTCAATAAAAACCCCTTCGCCCACTTCGAGCTGGATGTGACGCCGGGGATCAAGCCGGGCGTCAATGAGATCTGGGTGGGCATCAAGGACGCCTACTACGGCTACTCCGCCAATCCGAAGGATCCGCTTAAGCTGCGTAAGCGCTACAACCTTCCGCTCAGCTTCACCCACATGGGCTTTCAGGATCTGGCCTATCCGGTCTGGAACGCCTTCCAGTCCGGCATTCTCCAGACGCCGGAGTTCGTCGTCGCCGGGCCGGTCAAGGTCGCCGACGTCTTCTGCAAGCCCTCCGTGGCGCAGAGAGAGCTTGCCGCGGAGATCACGCTCCGGAACACCACCCCGAAAGCCGTGACCGGCGAACTGACATGGGAGGCGATCAATGGGAAGACCGGGCAGGTGGAGAAGACCTTCGCGGCAAAACCCTTCAGCCTGAAGGCCGATGGGGAGCAGACGCTCGTTGTGAGCGACAAGTGGGAGAACCCGAAGCTCTGGTGGCCGGACGATCCCAACCTCTACACCCTCCGCACCACCGTCAAGATCGGCGGCAAGCCGGTGGATAGTACGGATACGCCGTTCGGCTTCCGCGAATGGACCCTGGACGGCATCCACTTCAAGCTGAACGGCGTGGTGTTTCACGGCTATCACGACGCGCACGGCAACGGCAGCAAGGAGGAGTGGCTGGATTTCCACCATAAAACGCACCAGGCCATGATGCGCTTCTGGGGCACGAGTTGGTTCGACCTCTCGCCGGACGCCGCGCTGGACTGGTTCGATAAGAACGGCGTGGTGGTGCGCCGCCAGGGGATGCTGGATGGCGAGGCCATCGGCTACATGGCGATAGAGAACGACCCGGTCCTGAAGCAACTGACCCACTCGGAAGTGAAGCTGGACCTGATGCAGAACTGGCGGGACCAGATGGTGGCGCAGGTGAAGGGCGAGCGGAACCACCCCTCCATTATGCTCTGGTCCATCGAGAACGAGTGGCTCTATATCAACTGCATCAACCTCTACGGCGGCCTGATGGACCCATTCGAGGCGGAGGTGGCGAAGACCTCCACCGCCGTACAGCAGGCGGACCCCACCCGCCCCACCATGACGGACGGCGGAGGCGCGAACGCCAACCAGACCATGCCGGTGCATGGGAACCACTACGTGGTCGGGGATTTCGCGAAGTATCCGGGCCTGGCCTACCAGGACAACGTAACGGGCGGCGGGCGCGGGCGCTGGGTCTGGGACAAAAAGCGCCCCCGCTATATCGGCGAGGACTACTTTATCGCGGGCGTCCATCCGGAGCTCTCCACCATCGGGGGGGAGGCGGTCTTTGCCGGCAAGCAGGCGCAGTTGCCGGCGGCGGGGCTGATGGCCCGCATTCTGAACGAGGGCTACCGCTGGGCCGACTACGGCGCATGGGACCTCTATATGCAGCCGGGCGATGGCGACGGTAGCCAGTACAACTCCCTCTCGCCCCGTGCGGTCCTCTGCCGTCAGTGGGACTGGACGTTCGGCTCGGGCCAGAAGATCCCGCGCACCTTCGGCATCTTCAACGACACGCGCTTTGACGCCCCTATCGCCTTCACCTGGACGCTGACGGTCGGGGGCAAACAGATCGCTAAGGAGACGACGGAGCACCGGGTCGCGCCGGGCGCCAACGAGAAGTTCGACGTCACGCTGACGATGCCGCAGGCGACCCAGCGCACGGAGGGCGAGCTGGCGCTTACGCTGGCTGTGCAGGGCAAGGAGGTGTTCCGTGACGTGAAGGCGGTCTCCGTGCTGCCGATGGGCGCGGAGGCGGGAGATGCGGCGCAGCTTGCGCAGGCCGGGCGGATCGCCGTCTACGACCCTGCCGGAAGCGTAGCGGCATTTCTGAAAGGGCGCGGCGTTGCGTTCACGCCGCTCCAGAGCCTGCAGACGCTGCCGGAGGACGCAAAGGTGCTGGTGGTGGGCAAAGATGCCCTGGACGCCCGTGAGAGCGCCTCCAGTCGCCTGGCGGCCTACGCCTCCGCCGGGCGCACGGTGATCGTGCTGGAGCAGAAGAACCCCCTCCGCTACCAGGCGCTGCCCGCGCAGATCGAGACCGGGGAGAACGAGGGGCGCGCCGCCTTCGCCGAGGACCTGGACCATCCCGCCCTGAAGGGCCTGAAGCAGAAGGACTTCTTCACCTGGGGCGCGGATGCGGTGGTCTATCGCAACGCCTACTTCAAGCCCGCGCGGGGCGGTAAGTCCCTCATCCAGTGCGACAACCTGCTCCAGAACTCCGCGCTGGTGGAGATCCCCGTGGATAGCGGCCTACTCCTCTTAAGCCAGCTCACACTGGAGGAGAAGCTGCCGACCAACGCGGTCGCGCAGCAACTGCTCGCCAACCTGATCGGCTACGGCGCGTCCTACAAGCGGACCTATCGAGACGTCGCCGCCTCCCGCCCCGAGAACACGCCCTTCGCCCACGCCCTGGACGCCATCGGGCTGAACTACGCCAAGGCGAACGACCCGCTCCAGGCGCTGTCGCATCCCGGCTCTATCGCCCTGATCGCCGCCACGCCGGAGAACCTCCACACGCTCGCCGCGAACGGGGAGAAGGTCGCCGCCTTTACCGGCGGGGGCGGCTGGATCGTGCTGAACGGCCTCACTCCGGAGGGATTGGCGGACTACAACAAGCTGGTCGGCTTCGAGCACATGATCCGCCCCTTCAAGCGGGAGCGGGTCACCTTCCCGCCTATCCGCAGCCCGCTCACGGCGGGCATCCCGACCGGCGACATCGTGATGTACTCCTCGCAGCGGATCTTCAACTTCCAGGAGGGCAACTACGTCGTCTCGGATGAGTTCAATTATGTGGTGGACCTGGACGAAGTAGCCCCGTTCGGCAAGTCGCCCTTCTTCGCCTACGACAACATCACCAACAACTTCGTCTCGGCGGACGGCTGGCCGCTCATCATCAACTACCCGATCCCGGCGAATGGCCCGTCGGAGGTTCCGATCACGCTGCCCAAGCCGCAGACCATCACGGAGTTCACCTGGGTCGGGAACACCTTCTACTACCCGCAGACGAAGGTCAATCTGGTGTTCGACGGCAAGGACAAAGTCGAGTTCGACACCCAGCCCAACAACGAGCCGCAGACGTTCGCCATTAACCCGCCCCGCACGGCGACCCAGATCACCCTGCAGATCGCGGGCTGGATCGTGAAGCCCGACATCGCGCCCAACATCGGCATCGACAACATCTACTTCAAGGCGCAGCGCCCGCCGGACTTTGCGCAACGGGTGCGCCCCATGCTCAACATCGGGGGCATGGTGGAGTATCCCCGTGGGCAGGGCGGCATCGTCCTCTGCAACCTGAACTTCAAGGAGAGCGAGGAGGTCTCGGAGAACCTGACCAAGAAGCGCAATATCCTGGCGACGCTGCTGCGCAACCTGAAAGCGCCCTTCTCAGGCGGCGCGACGGTCATCGCGGGCGCGAACCTGCAGTATGTCCCGATAGACCTCTCGAAGCAGGCGACACAGTACCGGGATGAGCGGGGCTGGTTCGGGGACAAGGCGTTTACGTTCAAGGACCTGCCTACGGGGCGGCAGACCTTTGCGGGCGTTCCGTTCCAGGTCTACGACTTCCCCACCTCGCCCGTGCCCACGGTCGTCATGCTGCAGGGTTCCGGCGTGCCCAACACCCTTCCCGACGCGGTGCATGGTATCCCGGTGAACCGGAAGGCGGACGCGCTCTTCTTCCTGCACACCGCCCGCATGGACGCCCGCCGAAACGATCAGGAGAGACGGGAGAAGAAGCAGTACGAGATGCTGCGCTACGTGGTCACTTATGCCGACGGCCAGACCGCCAACATCCCCATCTACGCCGAAACGGACATCGAGGACTATCGCCAGCAGTCTCCTGCCGCCATTCCCGGCGCGCAGATCGGCTGGACAAAGCGCTACGAGGGGACGGACTTCTCCGCAGTCGCCTACGTCAAGCAGTGGAACAATCCCCGCCCCGACGTCACCATCCGGAGCGTGGACATGGTCTACGGCGACCAGAAGCGCGGCGTTCCCGTCCTCATCGCCCTGACCGCCGCCACTTCAAAATAAGTTCTAGCGGACGGCGCATTTTTGGCAACAAGACTTGTCAAACCGTGCTTCTAAACCGCGAATCCAACAAAATGACTTTCAAGCAGCCTCAAACCGGGTGACAAATCTTGCTCCCCATGTCGGTGAAGCTTCAACAAAGACATTTGAACTCATGCGATATGCGGAGAGGCAGTGCTTCCATTCTCCACAACCTTGCCATGGCCAGAGTGATAAAGCGCCTCCCCGCACAACGAAGGGTGCTGGCCCTAAGACTGGTAGATCATTGTCTGAAGCATCCGTATAGTCCCGACGATAAGAATCCTGACACCATTCTCCTACACTCAAACCTACGAGACCAAAAGGATTGGCTGCCTTCAGGCATAGTTCTGGATCATCGAAATCCCGGATCAGGATTTCCTTTTCCAGCTTCTCTTTATTCAGCGATTTGGTATCAAAATAGAACGGCGTAGTAGTCAAACCCCGACAGGCATACTCCCACTGCGCTTCGGAGGGCAAGGAAAAATCGTATTTCGCCGCGAGAGTTTCTGCTTCGGATCTTGTCAGATCGAGAGCTTGATGCTTTGTGCTTTCCTGTAGGTTACTATCGGAAACAAGCTTTCGGATATCGGGGTAGCGAAGAATATCCGGATCTAAGGCAATCGCGTTTTCTGCCTGGGAAACAGTACAGGGGAAGCGCGTGATTAGAAAGGGATTGACATGCACTGTATGGACAGGCCGATGAGTTTCGACAAACAGTTCATCTGGTTGAATCTCATCCTGGTTTTCAAGAACCGCCTTTTCCTCTTCTTCTGACAGCCCCATCTGGAAGGAGCCACCGAAGAGAAGGTTAAATTCCATGCCGCTGGGCCTATGCAGAAATGTGGGGATGCGAAGGCTGCTCATAGACGCGTAGGAGCGGGTCATGCAATGAACATAATCAACTCCTAACTGCGCTTGTAACCAGGAGACCATTGCGTCCTGCTCCGATTCGGAATAGGACATCCATGTTTTATAGTCAATTGATCTTTCCATTTCAAAGAGGCTGCTATTCCTTACGATTTGAAGAGACACATCCGCATTGGCGATACTCAGTACACTGTCACACTGTCTTGCAGTATATCCCAGGTAGAGGCGTACCAGAGCAACGATTGCGCGAGATCGGGATGGGCGCTCGCCCAGAGATCGTCGAAGAAAAACCACTGCTGATAACCAAAATAGCTGCTCATATGGATGCACATCTGCGCCATATGCGGCGTATATTGGATCAACGTCGCTGCCGGATCGCGATCCATTTTCGCGGGAAATCGTTCTCGAAACTCCAGAATGGCGCGATGGTCGGTAGGATAGTCCGACGGATCGTCGAGCGCTTTGTACAGGGAGGGTTGCTCAATGGCAAAGGCGGGCCAGAGGTTGCAGCGCTCCAGCGCGCCGTGCAGATTGTCTTCTTCCGGCTCAAGAAGCGTTCGCAGAACAAGCAGTTCCAGGGGCCAGGTGTCTTCCCAGACGTCGCCTTCGTAGCGTCTCTCAACCCCTTGAGGTGTGACGGCACGCATGTAAGCCGCCAGTTCGGGCAGACGGACTCCAGGAAAGACATGGGGTACGGTATCGAAGCTGTCGGAGTCAGAGAATATGAGTAGAACGCAGTAGCATGCACCGTCACCGGTTCCTATTGGCCCCAGTGACGGAACCGACATTACCGGCTGAAATCCTCCTGATCCCATGCCTTCCGGCAGCGCCCAACCCTCCTGGATCAAGTAAGCCAGACGATCCGGGCGCTCGCGCACCAGGTTGGCCTCGAAGAAATAGTAGGCCAGGTCTACCTCGTCGTCGTCGGTTTTGACGCGCAGGCTGCGCTGATCCATGCGGATGTTGTCTTCATCTCCTTCTACATAAAGGTGATCCGCCAGTTGGCTGCGAAGTTGCTGCCAGGTTTTGGGAAGGGGCAGGTGCTCCTCCTGCACCGCCTGAAAGATGGAGGCAAGTCCATAGACGTTCCCTCCAAGCTCCTCTTCGACCCACGCGCGAGGATCCCCTCCTTCGGCAGCAACGCGCCAACCGCGCTGAAACCAACTGAGCACGGTGCCATCTGGGAGCCTCTTTATGCGCTTGCTCAGCGGTCCTTCATAGTGCGTTCGGTACACAAAATATAAGCCGGATTCGTTTTCTAATTGCATAGGGTTGCCTTAACCATGATGACAGCCGCCATTCCCGGTGCGCAGATCGGCTGGACCAAGCGCTATGAGGATACAGACTTCTCCGCAGTCGGCTTTATCATACCCTCGCCCCGACGTTGCCATCCGGAGCGTGGACATGGTATATGGCAATCAGAAGCACGACGTCTTTGTCCTCTTCTTCACCAGTAGGAGTTATCCTCAGTGCGCTCCAAGCAGGAAACTGGAGAACGGATATTGCTGGTAAGGCAAAAACCGGAATCGAAAAGTTCCAAGGCTTCTGGCCCTAACCAATAAGATCGTATCCGCGTGAAATCCTTCCTGGTTAACCGAGCCAGTTGACGATATAGCGCAATCGCAACGGCATTGTCGTTACCTACTCCAAATGATCCCAGGATAAGATACTGGTCTTGAAAGATGCCCCCTGGAGATATAATGATCCCCTCGGGATAAATATCCACATCTACAGTATACAGTGGGGACTGATTTCTCCCTCTTGTTATTATTCTAGGGTATATTACAGTGCGTGAATCTATTATTATATATGTGTTTTCGGTATGGTAACTTCCAATCGTAGATTTCCCTAAGTCCGGAATATGGATTGCAGAAGAGTAGGAAACCACGCTTGGTTGATCTTGCAATTCACTTAAGACGTATTGGTAACTACCTAGTGCTTCTAATCGTTCAAGCACTGCCAGCACATCTTTCCTGGTGGCAAAGAATTGGGTTAATTTTGTTCCCATAATTTATTTATTCTTCTTCTTTACTATCGCGAGGAATTCGCCCGGTTTTTGAAGAGCTTTTATATTTTTGATTCCCGGGAGTTCTTTAGTGGTAGGAGTCCCGTTTTTGTTCATTGTTACAGTATTTACCCGAGCTTTATATGTGTCACCATTAACTGTCTTAATGGCAGTTAGATCGGGACGTGCCGAACCTGTTTGCTCACCTCCTTCTGGCTTCATCCATTCCTGCGGTTTTACTCCTGCTGGGCCATGTGTTACTTTCCATCCCCATTTCTCCAGGATCGCGGCTATTTGAGCATCTTGTGCCCTTGTGGATGGATCTCCTAAACAACCGTTTGGATTAGGCACTTTCTTAGGTGAACTTTGGGGGGCGAACTCTGGCCCGAAATCGAATGCACCTTGGACTTCTCCTGAAGGAAAGACAGGTTCAGGCGCTATTGCGCCATAGAATACCATGAATCCTTCCATGTCGTGCATGGCAGACCACTCGTCGCCATTCGAGTCCTTAACACGCAAAAAGTCGGAGCCAGCAAAAATGCGTATGAATCCTACCAAAGGATGGGAGTCAGCATTACTGTTCCATAACCCCTTAAATGTGCCAATGATCCAGTCTTTGAAGTCCAAACCGGAAGGATCAACCCTATTGACGGGGTTGTTCTCGGTGTAGGCGTAGAGGTTGATGCCGCCGTCATAGTCAATGGGATCGCGGGTCAGGAAGCGACCGAAGACAGTGGAATAGTAGCGGTGTCCCATCAGGACAAGGCCAATGTTATAGCCTTCCTCGTCGGTATAGCAACCCCATTGACCACTGAAGCCAATATTCGGACTAACTACCGGGACATCAGCCAAACTTCCATCGGAGCCGGCAATATACCAACCCCAGTAGTCTCCAAAAGGACGAAATTGGTAGAGCTGCTGTTCGAGCATATCGTCCATGACAGAGACTGTATTGCCTGACGGATCAAATACATAGGAGTGGGTGGTAAAACTGGCAGCATAGCGGCTAAACGTTGCTTGCTGCGTGGTGGTGCCCAAATACTCACCATAGTAATAGGACTGCACCAACCCATTAGCGCCCCAGCCATAGGCCGCTGTCACCTCGGTGAGATCATTGGTGTCCAGGGTGTCGAGAGTGACCTCGAATAGCAGGCGGTCTCCATCGTAGTAGTAGTACACACGCTGAGGAGGGAAGGGTTGTCCCGTCTGCGTGGGGACATCTTGCCAAGCGCGCAGTCCATCGCTGCGATAGTTAAAACCATACACATGGTTGCCTGCCCCACTCGGAACAGTAAAACTCGTTAGCTGGTCTTCTCCATCGAAGGCCAGGCTCATCCCGGCAAACGTGGTGGGATTGCCATCCCCATCATACTGGAAACTCGAAGGAACATAGCCGTTTGTGCCCGAGGTGATCTGGTTGTCCGCATTGTAGGTCGGCTGGATGTTGACCGGATTGGTATTGCCAACAAAGGAGTAAGAGCCGGTGATCCCTGTGATGTTATCTGCCGTGTCGTAGGAGAAGCTCAGATCATAACCGCCTCCAGGCGTTGAGGATGTCGTCCCGTCATTGATATCCACCAGATTGGTGTTGCTGGTGGCGCGGGTCAGGCGATTGCGATTGTCGTAGGTGTAGGTGACCTTCCCATCCTGCCCTGACTGGAAAGGCAAAGGATAGGCCGTCTGCATCGAGGTCCGATTTCCGGCGGCATCGTACTGGATGTTGGTGAAGGAACTGTGCAAATAGGGGATCGGCGCGTTGGTGTAGTACGGGAAATACCACGAGTAGTTGCTCAGGCTGGTCAGTTGGTCGGCGGCATCGTAGGTGTAGAAGGTGTCGAAGTGGTACTGCTGCTGCTCGATCAGGCGGCTATTGGCATCATAGTTGTAGTGATAACTCCCATTCTGCCACGGATTGCTTACGTCCGTCAGCCGACCGTCCAGATCGTACTGGTACGTGTAAGTGCCCGTGACTGCTGTCATGCTCGCCCGATGTCCATCCGGATAGTAGGTATACGAAATGGTCTGCGGCGGAATAGTGATCTGGGGAAGCGGGCTGTTGTAGGAGACCGTGTAGCTGACGACCTGGTCCAGATCGTTGTAGGTGTACGTGTAGGAGCCTGCGCTGTCCATCAGATAGGTCACCCGGCCCTGCAGGTCGTAAGTGACTTGCCGATGGGTCCCATCCTGGTAGTCCACCTGTAGCAGACGGTCGTCGTCGGTCGCGTAGGTGTACTGCGTCAGCAGGCTGCGCCCATCGGTGCGCTGCTTCAGGTTGTGGTTGGGATCGAAGGTGCCCTGAACGATGTCGTAGGGCGTCGTTCCCGTAGCCCCCGGATAGCTCTGCTTCTGGAGGTTGCCCACGTTGTCGTATTGGTACTGAGTGGCGTTGTGGTTGCCGTCGCTCAACTGGGTGGTGCGATACTGGGCGTCGAAACCGAAATTCGTCGGGTGTACGCTGCCGCTCACCCCCAGCGTCTCGTCCTCTTTGCCACTGGTCTGATTGACCTGGCGCACCAGGTTCCCGCTCTCATCGTAGAGCGCGGTGGATTGCGCCGAGCCGCCCGGATAGCGATAGGTGGTGAGCGTATAGGAGCGCCCCGGACCGGTCTGCCCGGTGGCCGGATAGATCACCTGCACGCACTGATCGGCGATATTGTAGACATAATCGGTCTCATTGCCCAGCGCATCGATCACAGAGGTCAGGTTGCCATAGGCATCGTACCGGAAATGGGTCATATTGCCCATCGGGTCGGTGACGGTGAGCGGTTCGCCCAGCGCTTCCGTCCGGATCACGTTGCCGAGCGGATCGAAGGTGTAGTTATAGGTGTAGGTGACCGTCGCGCCGAGCTGGTTGTTGGGAGCGGGCACGGTAACGGTGGCGATGTTGCCCAGTTGGGTATAGGTGTAGGTGGTGGTGACGCGCAGGCTCATGCCGCTGGGATCGGGCGACTGAATGGTCTGCACCAATCCGTTGGGATAGTAGGTGTAGAGCGTGGAGAGCTTGCCGGTGGTCGCCACTTCCGAAACGCGTCCGAGGCTGAACTGAGAGTAGTCGTAGAGGAACGAGGTAATCAGGGAGGCGTTCTGATCCAGGCGCAGCGGTCCCATCACGGTCAGCAGATTGCCCGCATTGTCGTAGGCGGCGGTGGCGGTCTGGTTGTTCTTGTTGGTAACGGAGATGGGATAGTACTGCAGGATCGGGTCGTAGGCGGCACTGTCGGTCTGATTGTTGGCGTCGGTGCTGCCGATATCGGTTCCCAGATTGCCCAGGTTCTGCCCCCAGGTTTCGACGCTGTTGCCGTTGGGGTCGGTGACCAGCACTTGCGTGGAACCGCCGTTATAAGCGTAGGCGCGCTGGTTGCCGTTGGCATCGATCAGCGAGGAGACCCGTCCGGAACCATCGTAGAGGATGGGATGCGTGCTGATGTTGCCGCTGCCGGAGGGATCGGGCACCCCGACCGAACTGAGGAGCGGACCGCCTCCGAACGCAGTATAGCCGTACTGCCACTGCGTCTGGAATTGCACGCCGGATCCGATCTGCGAGACCGAGGTGAGGCAGGTGGTTCCTGCCGCCGGTCCGAAGCTAAACTGCACCTGCCGACCATAGACATCGGTGAGCGTGGAGAGGTAAGCGCCCTGATAGGTGAAGCTGAGGAGGGCGAGTTGGGGCACGGCGTCGTTGGTGATGGAGGTGAGGCGACTGCCATTGGCGGCATCCCGGTTGAGGGTGATAGAGTGGCCGATGGGGTTGGTCATCCGAGAGAGCAGATAGTGATCGGGATTGTTGGCATCCGGGGCAAAGGTGATCGTAGACTGATCTTTGAAGGTGATCGTCACCGACTGCCATTGTCCGGGGTTCTGGGCCGGGACGCCTGTCACCAGGTAGGGCGTTCCGGAGGGCACTCCAAAGGCTCCGGTGGGGTTGCCACTGCCATCCCGAGCCGGAGAGAGGGTATCGGATCCGCCGTTGGGATAGGTAAGCCTCAGCCCACCCCAGGTGCCGGGGGTGATCGCCTGCAGCGTCAGGTCGTAGTTGTCCACCCAGCCGGGGGAGAGTCCGGGAGAGGCGTAGCCCTGGAAGGCGCGGGCGGAGCGGTACATGCGTGTGTAGCCGGGGCTGGGACCGACGGGATTGCGCACCACCATATCCGGGCCGGGCAGGTTCTCCTCCTCGCCGGTCGCCAGGTTGACCGCATCCGCGACCGAGGGTCCGAACCCACCGATGCTGAAGCTGTCCGTCGGGATGACATCCTCCGCCCAGGCAGGGACTTCCGGGAAATTGACAACAGGCGGATCCAGGAATATCCCGCTTACCACGGCATTGGGATAGAGCGTCGTGCAGCGGATCTTGACATGCCCCTTTATGTTCCAGATCAGATATTTTCCATTATGGTAGCCTGAAAGCGTTTGGGTGTTCAGCACATTTTCATTGCCGGCATCCAGGATCTCTACACTCTGTTGGCGTGTCGTGGTCTCCCAGTCCAGGCAATAAAGACTGATCTGATGCCAGTTTGCATCCGTCAGGTTGACATCTATCAGGAAGTAGGAGTTCTGGTAGTAACACGCCGCGACCCGATCTGTGGTCGAGGCAGCTTTCTGCAACGCTCGAACGTCTGTCGTAGATGCTGCCCAGACATAGATACTGTTTTCAATGGGGTTTACGGATGCATAAGAGGGCAGACTTGTAGCATCATTGACGATGCTGTAACCCTGGTTGCCATACTTGCCCTTCCATGTCCCTTGCGTGGATGTGTCCGTCCCTATAAACTTCGCAGCGCCGAGCGAGGGATGGCTAGTAACGGGATCAAGGAAAATACCGCTAACAACAGCATTAGGATAGAGCGTCGTGAAACGGATCTGGACGTGTCCCTGAACGTTCCAGATCACATACCTGCCATTGTGATAGTTGTTAAGCGTTTGGGTGTCCATTACAGCGCCAGTAGAGCCGTTCAGGACTTCCATTTTCTGCTGGCGGGTGGTGGTCTCCCAATCCAGACAATAGAGGCTTAACTGGTGGGTATTGGAGTCGGTGAGGTTGATATCAACGGTGAATGTGCTGTAACTATACCAGCAGGCTGCGACACGATTGGAGGAGGAGGCATGCTGCAGTGCGCGGACGTCGGTAGAAGGATCCGCCCAGACATAGGCGCTATTCCCGCTGGCCGAGATGGATGCATAGGAGGGCAGGCTTGTAGTATCGTTGACGATGCTATAACCCTGGTTGCCATAATTGCCCTTCCAGGTGCCTTGTGTGGTGCTATCCACCCCGACAAACGTTGCGGATTGAGCCTGAGCCGTTCGGGATTGTGTCATTCCGAAGGCTATCAGCAGGCTGAGGAAGAAGGCAAACAATGCAATCCGAATCGGAGGAAGATTACATTCTCTACAGAATCGGCTGATAGAATAACGAGAATTGCGCACATCAACAGGGCTTCCCATTTCGAGGCGGCTCAACATCCGACTACTCCTCCCGCATCATCAGGGTGAAATGCGGTTCAAAAGTGCGGAAACTCTTGTGTACGGCGTTGGAACGCCACTCTGAAAGGCAAAGTTAAAAGGTCTCGCTTCGCGGAGTCCAAATCCGCTATTGCCTCGCGGATTTCGCTTATTACGCGGATTTTCTGTGCGGACTGCATTTTGAACCCACGGAGGTGGGTTTCGCATTACAGAACGGGGATTGACCCCCATGGATAAGAATTTCCGTACACCCTCTCCATTTGTTCTCTCGCTCAACAGGGAGATTATACGGGAGTGCCTGCTCGGATGTCAATATACAGTGTGAGGTTAGGATGCGATTTCCTAAAATTTAATACATTCTTAATATTCTCTGTTTCCAAGGAACCGGTTTGTCACAGAGAATGCACTCCATGGAATCGCCAGGATCAATAAAAAAGCCTCCTGCACGGATGCAGGAGGCTTTGATTGAAGCGGGATCCTCAGGCGGATTTGCGTCGAAGGCGATGATAGACGAAACTCAACGACGGGACGCTTATGCCGAAGAGCAGGGCGAGGGCTCCAGGTTCCGGAGTTCTCGGGCCATTTTGGAACTCGAAACTGCCGGCGAGATAGACATTCCCCTGGGGATCTGCCGAAGTGGGATAGACACCCCCTGAAAGCGCGTACCAGCCATGATAGGTCTTCGTATTCGGATCGTTCGGGAATGAAATCATTCCCCCCGGTCCGCCCGCATTCATAGTAGGAGCCGGATCCCCGAAGGAGTGTCCATTGTTTCCATTCGGATCATTGCTATTGAAACCGGAAGCGACGATACGTCCATCGAACCCGGCGTTCAGGGTAAGGAACGATATCGAAGAGAAGCGAAAACCGCTGTTAGAGGCTAGAGTTCCATCTTTGCCCTTGCTAAAGGTAGCGGTCGCTAAGGGTGTCGAGGTATTATTGCGATCATATAGCTGCACCGTGATCGTGGTGTTCGAGCCTTTGATGCCGTCACTCGCACTATCGAAGAAGCCCAGGTTGGTCACTTCAATCGTGGAGACAACGTTGAAATCGAGGCCCAGCGACCCGCTGAAGTTCTGATGCCCAACGGTTCCGTTGGCGGTATTGAACGCGATGGTTTGAGCATGTGCAGCTCCTGAAACTGCCAGGAAAGCCGGAACTAGTCCAAGCGAACCCTTCCAGTGTTTCATTATCCTTCTTCTGGTCCTTTCTAGCAACTCCACGAACATCCTTGGCTGTTCTACTGATGTCTAGAAATGAGATTAGGGAGCATTATATAACATGCCTTGCGATATGGGACGGAAGACCGCTAACATCCGGCTCACAGATACCTATCTCTCTGATCTTCAAGTGATCATATGATTATAATACTCCGCAGATGCGGAAATCTCACTTATCGAACTGCATATTCCGTGCCAAATTCGTCTATAACATACCCCATCCACGATATTTTTCCAACCATCCCCCACAAAAAGAGGAAAGTTGGCATACTCTATGCAACTCCATGACATCGAAGGCCGCCTGTCAGCGGCCCAATCGTTCATTCGTTTGCGGGAAAGGGTGCGTTGTACATGGTATCGAGCGATATCGCGATCTCGGCGCAGGGCATCTCCAAGTCCTACCGTATATCCCACATGGAGAAACAGGAATATGCCGCCATCGCGCTCTATAACCGGCTGATGCATCCGTTCCAGCGGATCCATAAAGAGACGTTCTGGGCGCTGAAAGACCTGGACTTCGATATTGCTCAAGGAGAGGTGGTCGGGATTATTGGAAGGAATGGGGCGGGCAAATCCACCCTGCTCAAGATCCTGAGCCGCATCACCGAGCCTACCACCGGCGTCATCCACCTCTATGGACGGATCGGAAGCCTGCTGGAGGTGGGGACCGGATTTCATCCCGAACTCACAGGGCGAGAAAACATCTATCTGAACGGCTCGATCCTGGGAATGCATCGGCGTGAAATCGAAAGCCACTTCGACGCCATCGTGGACTTTGCGGGCATCGAGCAGTTCCTGGACACTCCCGTCAAGCGGTATAGCAGCGGCATGTATGTGC
>DATGIG010000443.1:0-5841 GCA_035295825.1 Chthonomonadaceae bacterium
ACCGACTTCACGGGCCACGCGGGTCACTTCCGCCGCGAAGGAGCTAAGCTGGTCCACCATCGTGTTGATGGTGTTCTTCAGTTCCAGAATCTCGCCCTTCACATCGACCGTGATTTTCTTGGAGAGGTCGCCGGTGGCGACCGCAGTGGTCACCTCGGCGATATTGCGCACCTGACCGGTCAGGTTACCGGCCATGAAATTGACGCTGTCAGTCAAATCCTTCCAGGTACCCGAGACGCCTTTTACGTCCGCTTGCCCGCCTAACTGTCCCTCCGTACCGACCTCTCTGGCGACACGGGTGACTTCGGAAGCGAAAGCATTGAGCTGGTCCACCATCGTGTTGATGGTGTTCTTCAGGTCCAGGATTTCACCCTTGGCCTCGACGGTGATTGTTTTCGAGAGGTCTCCAGTCGCGACAGCGGTGGTGACGGCGGCGATATTTCTTACCTGGCTGGTAAGGTTATTGGCCATGAAGTTGACGCTGTCAGTCAGGTCCTTCCAGGTGCCGGAGACGCCTTTCACTTCCGCCTGCCCGCCTAACTGTCCCTCCGTACCGACTTCTCTAGCCACACGGGTGACTTCGGAAGCGAAGGCGTTCAACTGGTCCACCATCGTATTGATGGTGTTTTTCAACTCCAAAATCTCTCCGCGCACGTCTACGGTGATCTTCTTGGAAAGGTCTCCGGTGGCGACGGCGGTGGTGACTTCGGCGATATTTCTCACCTGGCCGGTAAGATTGCTTGCCATGGAGTTGACGCTGTCGGTCAAATCCTTCCAGGTGCCCGAGACGCCTTTGACCTGCGCCTGGCCTCCGAGCTTGCCTTCCGTGCCGACTTCTCTAGCGACCCGGGTGACTTCCGAGGCAAAGGCGCCGAGCTGGTTGACCATCGTGTTGACGGTCTTGGCGGTACGAAGGAATTCGCCGGTGAGCGGCCGGCCATCAATCTCCAGGGCCATCGTCTGGTTGAGGTCGCCGTTGGCGACTGCGCCGATGACCCGCGCCACCTCGGTGGTGGGCTGGACCATGTCCACAATGAGGGTGTTGACGGAGTCGATGCAGGTGGTCCAGGAGCCGCTCGTGCCGCTCAGCGCAACGCGCTGCTCCGTCTTACCTTCCTTGCCGACGACGGTGCTGATGCGCCCCAGCTCGGCGCACAGCCGCTCGTTCATCTCGATCACTTCGTTGAGCGTATCGGCGACCTTGCCCGCCATGCCGGTCTGATCGAGCGGCATGCGGGCGGCAAAATCGCCTTTTTTCACGGCAGTCAGCACTTTTAAGAGTTGCTTTAGATCCAGGGTATCGGCGCTTGTCTGCGACGCGGGCATGAAAGTCTCTCCTCAGCGGGGATAATAGGATGGCGCACCTTGCCAGATTATGCACTATAATGCGAACGCGAGCGACAGATTGTGGCAGGGCGCTTCAATCTGCGCGGTGGGGATCGGCGCGGGTTGCGATGCAGGGCAGATCGGCGGAAGAGAGCCGCCGATCCGGGCCGCGCGGAATGCTGGTAACGGATTGCAAAACAGACGGAAAATAGCGCCTGCAGGTTCCCGGAAAGCGGACTCAAGTTGTCCGGCAAGGCGCGACGAAAATCCAGGAGATGGCATTATAGGAACCAGGAGGGGGAGCGCGGGGTCTATAAAGAGAAGGCGATCTACCTCGGCGCGCTATGAGCACGCGCCGGTTCAGTTGCATTGACAGGCGCGCCGCCTGCAAGCTATACTAGGCCGGTTGCCGATAATCTATTCCGACAGGATGTTTTTCCGAAGAGGAGTACTTCCGACGCCTCCGGGCGTACTTAGAGATAGAGCAATCTATCAAGGACGACATGCCATGAAAGGTTTTCTTATCGGCCTGGCGCTGAGCGCGCTTATCGCTGGCTGGGGAGGCAGCGCGCAGGCGGACCGTATCCTGCTCTCTCCGCAAGGGGACACGCTGGCGCCTAACGCCTTCAAGACCGAGTTCGCTTTCGACTCGAGCAATTCCAACGTTAATCTCAGTTGGATTCAGGTCGCCAACAGCCAGGGCATCGAGTTCGAGGGACAGCGGTTTGGCCTGGGCGACGGGATGAAAGCACGCTACGATCTCAACGTGCAGTATCCGCTGCTGACCGACCTGGGCACCTACCCGGCGATCTCGATCGGGATGCGCGATCTGCTCGGCACCGGGCTGGAGCATAAAGCGGCCTATGTGGCAGCGACCAAAGCGTTCCCGCTCTCGGACCGCCAGTTGCGGTTTCTGCGCACCTTCAAGCTGAACGCGGGATTGGGGACCGGGCGCATGGACGGCCCCTTCCTGGGCATGGAGGCGCGCCTGCGCACGGGAGTGAGCGTTTATGCCGAGATTTACCGGCGCCATCCGAACCTGGGAATCGCCCTCCCGATCGGGCAGCACGCCAATATCAACGCCTATAGCCTGAACGGGGCGTTCTATTATGGGCTATCCTTCAGCATGGCTCGATAAAGCTAGAACGATGAGCATATCACCACATCCTAATCCGAATGACCCCAACGATAAGCGCCGCGTCGCGCTTATCAAGAGCCTGGCGACCAATAATCGCTTCTACGTGCTGGTCGCGGACGAGCGGGGCATTTGCAATGCCGATACGGTCGCTCAGATACCGGACGATCTGCTGCTCGGAATCGCCTATCCCTGCCTGGAAGACGGCCTCAACGACTTCGCCGTCATCCGCACCACTTTCGAGACGCTGGAATATTTCTCCGACGAAGACCCGGTCTCCGAAATGATGGAGATAATCAACGATGCCCGAGGCAATCTGGTGCGCCGCCTGGAGGAACTGCGGGATAAGATCGCCATCAACCAGGCGCATTTTCTAGGGACCGAATACGAGGAGTTCCAGCGGTTCGCGCTGGTAATCGCGCGCAAGGGCTATCCGCGCCGCAATCTCGACAGCATGATGAAGCTCAACGTCTTCGCCTCCGTGGCAGAGGCGGAAGGCTACAGCGATCCCGCCGCGCTCGACTACCGCTTCGAATTCTGTTATAACGAACTGGAGGCGATGGCCGAGCGGGAGCCGCGCTCGTTTCTGGTGGGACTGTTCGACGAGCTATTGAGCTGCGTGCAGGACGAGGCCCACTACAAGAGCAAGTATCTGTTCGACCGCAACGTCTTCCAGAAGTTCATCGCCGTCATGTTCATCAACTACGCCACGACGGACCCCATGTTCTACGGCATCAATAAGAGAGATTACGGCGTCTCTGCTGAGAAGGACATGGAAAACACCCCCCTCTACCAGGCGATCGGGCGCGAGCTGCGCGCGATCGAGGAGCGCCTGCGGGAGGAAGGAACGTGGCAGGTCCCCGGCGCGCCTGTGGCCCCACCGGCCCCCAAAGCGCCGCTTGCGCCCGTAGAGCCCGATTTCTCCGCCGCCGTGCCGCTGCCGGTCGGCCGGATCCCCGAGCCTGCTGACGGCGGGACGAACGGCCTTCCTTCCTTCGAGACTACCGACTCGATGCTGCCGGGCGAGCTGGTCAACGAAGAGGTACTGCTGGGGCTGGTCACCTCCGTCTGCTCGGCCGCGCAACTGCTGCAGCGCAAGAGCGACCCGGAGACGCAGCGGTTTGCGCACCTGATCTTGACCGACGCTTCCAAGCTCGTCCAGGAACTCAAACGGCTAGGCATCGTATCCTCCTTCGTGACTGATCCGGGGACCTGCGGTTCCTAAGGCGGAAGTGGAAGGAGCTGCCGAGGAGGCGAACAGGATCAGGCGCCGGAAAAAAACAGGCAAAGCCCCCTTTCCTGGACGCGGACCGCTTGACAAAGCGCGTTTGCCCGGCTAAAATAGGTCAGCCCTGACGCTTTCGTATTTCCGCTTCCTCACTGGAGTGAGGTGAAGCGCAATCCCGGCCTGAGCAGGCTGCTGCTTCTTCCCATCGGGGAGGGAGGACCTGGCAGGTTCGCGACGACACCAGCGCCCATCCGCTCTCTTCGCTCTCCATCCGCCACACGCATTTCCGGAGCGCCCGCGGCCGGGATGTCGGCGTAAAACCGCCCCGCCGAAACGCGCGCGCCTGCGCGTTCGTAAGGAGAATGTATGCTCGATCGCCTGCTGATAGGCCCGAACGAAGACTATCGAGGATCGGATCTCTACGGCGTATGTTGAAGTCCAGCCAGGAATACCACCAGCCGCGCGCCAGCCACGGGGCGACACTCTCTGGCGCAACGGCGCGGCGTCAGGGACACGAAGTCCCGCTCATCCCCGCAGCCGCCGTTCGCGCGGCGATCCGAGGCGCCCAGCAGTATCTGCTCCACCGCCAGCATCCGGAAGGCCACTGGGTCGCTGAGCTGCAAGGCGATACCATTCTGGAGAGCGAATACATTCTGCTCCTGCAGTTTCTGGGCCGGCGCGATCCCGAGAAGCTCAGAAAGCTCACCAACTATATCCGCCGCTGCCAGCATCCGGAAGGGCACTGGTCCATCTACCCCGGCGGTCCTCCCGACGTAAGCGCCTCCGTCAAAGCCTACTTCGCCTGCAAGCTGGCCGGATACACCGGCGAGGAGCCTTTCCTGCGCCGCGCCCGCCGCGCCATCCTCTCCCAGGGCGGTGTCGTCCGCTGCAATACCTTCACCAAGCTCTATTTGTCCATGTTCGGCCAGTACGACTGGCAGGGGGTGCCGACGATCCCGCCGGAGACCATCCTGCTGCCGAAATGGTTCTATTTCAATATCTACAACATGTCCTCCTGGTCGCGGGCCATGCTCGTGCCGCTGGCCGTGATGAACGCCAAAAAGCCCCACCGGCCGGTGCCCGACGGCGCGCATATAGACGAGCTGTTTGTCGAGGGCCGGGACCGAAAGCGGCTGCGGCTACTATGGGACAAGAAGCCGCTGACCTGGCGCAACGTCTTCCTCGTGGTGGACAAGATCCTCAAGCTCTACGACGCCTGCCCGGTCAAGCCGTTCCGCAGGCTGGCCCTGCAGCGCTCGCTGGCCTGGCTGCTGGAGCGAGAGGAGAACAGCGGCGGACTGGGGGCGATCTTCCCGGCGATGACCCACGCCATCATGGCCTACAAGTGCATGGGACTGCCGGACGATCATCCGGCCATCCAGAAAGAACTCAAGGAGCTGGCGGCCTTCGAGATCGAAGAAGACGACGCGGTCCGCCTGCAGCCCTGCGTCTCGCCTATCTGGGACACGGCCCTGGTCATCAACTCCCTCGTGGACAGCGGCTATCCTGCCGAGGGCGAAGCGGTGCGGCGCGCCGCCGAATGGCTGCTCTCGAAGCAGACGACGCGCAAGGGAGACTGGGCCGTCAAAACCCCAGGCGTGGAGCCGGGCGGGTGGTACTTCGAGATGGAAAACGAGTACTACCCGGACGTGGACGACACGGTCATGGTTCTCATGGCCCTCTATAAAGCTTATTGCCCTTCCGGAGAGCATTGGAGCGAGGCCCCGGAGCGAGCCCGACAGGCGATGCAGCGGGGCCTGGAATGGGTCTTTGCCATGCAGAACCACGACGGCGGCTGGGGCAGCTTCGACAAAGACAACAACAAGACGCTGTTCCAGTACGTCCCCTATGCCGACCACAACGCCATGCTCGACCCCTCCTCGGCCGACATCACGGCACGCACGCTGGAGATGTGCTCTTACTACAGCATCGGCAGGAGCGATCCGCGCGTGCAGCGAGCGATCGCCTATCTCTACCGGCAGCAGGAGCCCGAGGGCTGCTGGTTCGGGCGCTGGGGCGTCAACTACCTCTACGGCACCTGGCAGGTCCTGCGGGGCCTGGGGCGCATCGGCGAGGATATGAGCCGGGACCGTATCCGCAGGGCCGTGCGCTGGCTGCATGCCGTGCAGAACGAGGACGGCGGCTGGGGCGA
>DATGIG010000444.1:0-7350 GCA_035295825.1 Chthonomonadaceae bacterium
GATCAAGCCTGCGGGATCATCGGCGGCCTGGTTGATGCGCAGACCGCTGGAGAGTTTCTCGATGCTGCTGCTGACGGCGGCGGAAACATTGGTCAAGTTGCGCAGGGCGTCGAGCGCGGTCACGTTGGTGTTAATCTGCAATCCCATGTCTAAATTTCTCCTCCATGATTGGCCCGTCACTCTTTAGAGAGTGTGTTGGCGTCCTGCCATAACGGGCTTTTCCCTTTCAGGGAAAACTGACTGCGAACCCGGCTACATGATCGAAACCCGGGCGGCACGACCAGAGGTCTAATTCGGGTTTCGCGGTACTGCCAGAAAAATTGTCGGAGGTCGCCCCCGTATTATTTAGGGGAAAATCCGGCTTCCTCGCTCGAAAATTGTCCCCACATGAGAAAACCTGTCGAATCGCTCCTGCCGAGTTCCTGCGGCTCTGTTCTCTTGCCCCAACGAGGCCCATCAGGGCAAAGGAGGCAAACAAAGCGTTTGCCTCCTTACTAGCAGATGGGATGCTTTTTGGGATCAGGGGGAGTACGCAGGCTAAACCCCGCTCTTCCGGTACATCATCGCACGAAACGCCTCGAATACCGTAAGCATGTGGGAACCTTTGTAGGGAAAGATGTCCGCCTGGTCCATATTGTGAACGACCAGCGCCGTACCCGCTTCAAACACCAGCAATTTGCCGTCTTGCGTTTCGCTGCAATCGATGCCGAAGTAATCTAACCCGGTCACTTGCGCCATCTCCGAGATCGCACGGCCGTGGCGGAGGCCGAACTCCGTATCAAATCGGTCCATGAAGCGCTCTTCCTCGGCCCGCTTTTCGGCGCTCTCCAACATCCCGGCATTCAGATAATGGATCATCCAATGATCCGAGATCCCCATATGGGTGGGGAAGGCTTTCCCCTCGATCACCGCAACGCGATACTTGCGGTACAGGCCGTCAGGACTGCGATAATCGACGAAGCGAGAGACGTAAAATTCTGTCTCTTGACGTTCGGATAAATACGAGAGCGCCGCGGCGCGATCCTCGATTTTTGCGAGGCCAAGACCGGCGTGAGAATCCCGTGGCCGCACAATCAGAGGAAATCGCCCGCCCGGCAAGAGGGACTCGACCGGGATCTCCCCGTTACCGAAGCGCTCCCAGAGGGTGCGTTGGACGAGGACTGTCGCCGGGATTTCGATGCCGGAAATAGGGGCCAATACCTTATAGAGGTGTTCGCGTCCAACCTGCGGAATGAGGCCGGGCAGGTTGATTACCGGGCATGTCCATTCCGCGACAAGGCGCTCCATCGCTTGCAGGACTACCAGGCTGTTTTCGCTCTCTGCTGCCAGCACAAACGCAAGATCATGCTCCGGCAAGGGGGGGACGGGCATTCCGGGCACGAGGTACAGCAAATAGAGCGTGATGTCGGAGTCTTCGATCAGGAACTCGATGGGCGTATTGGCGCTGATATTACCTGCCGTCGCCAAACCTAACACCCTTAGCCTGGCCGGCGAGGTCTTCGCAGGTAACTGGTACAGTCGGCATGCGCCCAGTGCGTGTTCCTGAAGGATAAGACCGCGGTCCGCGTTGTTCAGGAGTTGATCGAGGATGCACATGTCCATCAGAGCTGCGACGTCTGCATTGTTCTGGGAGAACCTGGTGGCCAGTCGTTGCCAGGTTGGCCCCAGGTCAACACCATCAAAAGCCATTTTCCCCAGCTTTGCGAGCCCGAAAACCGATGGAATCGCGTTGCTTGTCGGTGCGTTGCTTGTCGGTTCAGCGAAGAGAATGGGTGTCAAAATATGTCCTTTCTAAGAGTGCCTGCAAGCGGCTCTTTCCGGGATGGAAAGAGAGTAGCGCGATAAAAGCTCAATTTTTTGTAGAAGCGTCGCGAGGTCGTTGCGTTCCTGCTCCATATTCAACGCGAACGGCTCCCTCCGGTATCGGGACCATACCTCCGACACCGTACGGGCGCTGGCGCAAATACGCAGGACGCCGGTCTCCTCTCTGTCTCCACAGGGAACGCGGACCGGTTGGCCAACGTGGCAGAGCTTGGAGGCGAGCGCTCTCTCGTGGCGAGACAGGCAAGCGGGTAGGGAGGCTATGCTATTCTGATTGAGAGCCTGGTAGAGCTTGGTGGAAGCCTCGAACGAAATCCAGTGTCGTCCTTGCCGCAGTAAGAGCGGAAAAATCGTTCTGTCGACCATTTCCGCATCCTCGATATCATCCGAGGAAGAGTCCCCTTCCTCCATGAGAAGGGCATGGGGATAGCGACTGCAAATAGCTTCCGTGGCGATCTCGGCAAATTTCTGCAGCACGGCGCGACGAAAGTCCAGCGGAACGGCAAAGTAGGTACGCATCTCATCCAGGGCAGCAGTCCAGCGAAAATACTGCCCGAAATTCGCTCTGTCAGGCAGCGCGGCCCGGATGTGTTTCCAGTCCTGGGGCCAGTCGCTGCGCCCAGTATAGCTCTGTAATCCCGAAGGGATTCTCTGCCTCTCCGCGATAGGATGAGAGAGCGCTTCGGGCGCCAGGAGGGCTCCGCTAAAGGGCGGACCGGTGAAAAACTTCGAGCCGCTGATCAGCACCATATGCCCCTGATCGAGATGCCAGTGTAGTCGGGCAAGGCTGATTCGCATCTGGCAGGCATCCACCACAATGCGAACGGAGTCGGCAAACTGGCTTTGAATGACCCTGAGACAGTCCACACTTGGGCAGCGCCCCCCGAGTTTTGAACTGTCCATGACCTGAAGGAGGACGTTATGTCCGCGCGCGACAGATTGCGATAGGGTATCCAGGACTTCCTGATCGATACAGGCGGGCGGGCGTAAGGCCCCCTGCCCATTACGCATCGGGAGGGAGATCCGCGTCACATCTTCTGCCAGCCCAGCAATGGGCTCACCTTTTGTGACGGTGACGCCCGCCGCCGTCATCGTACTGAAATGTCGGCCGGATAGGGCATCGGGGACGCCGCTGCCGGTTTCATCGGATGCCAGCAGGAGGGTGTCTAATGGGGTGGCTCCGCTCAAGACGCGTGCCAGGAACAACGCGTGCAGGGTGGAATCGGTGCCCGAGGGCGAGAAGACAATCTCGACGGCCATTTCGCTCAAGCCAAGCAGATGCTTCAATTCGTGGCGCATCCGCTCCGTTTGCTCCTCAAGTACGTTGTTATGGGAGGACAATTCGAGGAACCGGGCGCGCTCAGCTTCGACATGGCAGAACGCCCTTTTTGAGATTGAACTTGCGGTAGAAGATCCCAAACTGAGGGCTTCCGGCCGGGGCCGGGGCGTACAACCAAACCGATTTAATCCCGTTGCGGCATCGATCGTCGCGCGCGCATCGCCTCCGCTCACCAGAAGTTCCTCCATGGGAGCGTAAAGTGTCTGTCGGTTCGCGTTCATGCGTCGAAAGCCCTTTCCCTATCCGCAACCTTATGCGGCGAGAGCGGTATGCTCTTTCCTGACTGCCAGATGCTCTCCGAGAGCGACACCCAGGGCCGACTTGCCCAACCGGCAGACTGCCGCGAGAAGCGTATCAAGGTCTGTTTGTGTCGTCCGATGATTGGTGAGCGCGACCCGAATGGCCGTCTTCCCCTGAATTCTGGTGGTAGAGGGGGCGGCTATGCCCTGAAGCTGCAGGTCCGCGACGATGTCGCGGTTCAGCGCATCCAGTTCGGCGTCGGAGCGGCCGGGTGCGAAGAACCGAAAACAGACGATGTTCAGTGTGACGTTCGCAAGGAGCTCCAGATCGCTGTTGGCACTTATGCTCTCGCCGAGATAACGGGCCTGTCGGCAGTTCTGTGCGATCAGATCGGCAAATCGGTTTATGCCATACGCCTGGAGCGTAAACCAGATCTTCAGCGCCCGAAATCCGCGCGAGAGTTCGGGTCCATATTCACAGAACCAGGGATCTCCTCCCGCCAGCCCGCGTGGGAGCGTCGTGAGATACTCTCGCCGGACCGAGAAGGCTTTGCGGTGCGCTTGCTCATCTTTGAGGAGAACGCCGCCTGCATCGTAAGGGACGTGCAGCCATTTGTGAAAATCGAATGCGACCGAATCGGCGCGCGCTATCGCTGCGAGGCGGTCGTGATATTCGGGCGTAAGGATCGCAAGGCCCCCAAAGGCGGCATCCACATGCATCCACAGGTCCTGATCGCGACAGAGGTCGGCGATCCGGTCCAGAGGGTCGATGGCGCCTGTATTGACCGTACCGGCAGAAGCGATGACGACGATCGGTTCGAAACCGTCGGCCCGATCCGCTTGGATCATCCGGGCCAGGCGCCCCACGTCCATACGATAATCACTCTCCGCCGGGACGAGACGCAGCGCGTCCTGTCCCAGCCCGAGCAGTTCAAACGTTTTCACCACGCAGCTATGCGCTTCGCGGGAGGTGTAGCCGACCAGCTTTTTTGGAAGGGCTGCCAGGCCCAGCTTCTGAATATCGGCATTTGCCCTGGAGTTCCTGGCAACCGTGAGCGCAATCAGAGTTCCCATGGATGTGCCGCTGGTCAGAATCCCGCTGCTGCCTGGGGGAAAGGAGAAGATCTCCTTGCACCAATCGAGCACCTGCCGCTCGACATACACCGCAATATGATCCCGACCGCCGACGTTGCTGTTCATAAACGCGGCCAGCATCTCCCCCAGGACGCCGGCAATATTCCCACTGCCGTGTACCCAACCGAAGAAACAGGGATGGGTATTCCCGGTGCTATAGGGAAGAATCGCCTCCTCGAAAAACGTGAGGAGATGTTGGATCGGCTGGCCGTGGGCGGGCGCACTCTCGCACAGTTCCTGCTTTATCCTCTCAGGAACCGGCTGCCAAACAGGTCGTTCTCGCACATCCCGCATAGAAGCGATGCATTGATCCACGGCCTGATGAAATGTCTGGCGGATTTCCTCCCAGTCCTCCGGATCGAGCGTCTTTTCTGTACTCATAAATATCTTTCCAATAGCTTAGCCCTCAGGTAACGCTATTCGGAGTTGGTAGGTGGGTTTCGCCATGGCTATTGCCATCGGTGGAATTGTGGCTTTCTCCGCAGGAGGAAATAGGTTGTGGACGCCTGGTTTGCTCTGAGTAATTCGCCTGTGGGATCGAGGCTGCAGAATGGGAAAGGCTCCTGGTCACGAGTTCTTGGTTGTTGTTCTATTATCGGCAGGCAATGATACGGGTCTTTAGTTGATTCTCAGAGTGTGTACTTACCCTTCACGGAGAGTTCGACTACGGCCAATCGGGCTCGCTTCAGCGCCGGAGATTGAAAACCTCCGGCAGGACTTCCCGGTGTCTGCGTCGAAACAAGCCTCAGATGAATCCGCATGACACGCGAAGGAGAGAGACGTGAGTACCGTTTCGACGCAGACCGGCAACGAATGGCAGCAGGACAAGACCTTCCCGCCATCTCCCGAATTTACCGCGCAGGCCAACGCCTCCGACCCCGGCATCTACGACAGCGCCGCCAAGGATTTCGAGGGCTGGTGGGCCAGTTGGGCCGAGCAATTGACCTGGTTTCGGAAGTGGGACAAAGTATTGGAGTGGAACCCGCCCCACGCGCAGTGGTTTCTGGGCGGCAAACTCAACGTCAGCGTCAACTGCCTGGACCGGCATCTGGACGGCCCCCGCGCCGACAAGCGCGCCATCGTCTGGGAGGGCGAGCCGGGCGACACGCGTACCCTGACCTATGCCGAACTCTCGCAGGAGGTCAACAAGTTCGCCGGCGTGCTGAAGGGAATAGGCCTGGGCAAAGGCGACCGGGTGACGCTCTACATGCCGATGACTCCGGAGGCCGCCATCGCGATGCTGGCCTGCACTCGCCGGGGCGTGATCCACTCGGTGGTCTTCGGCGGCTTTTCGGCGGAGAGCCTGCGGGAGCGCACCAACGACTGCGGCGCCAGGGCCGTTATCACCGCCGACGGCTACTGGCGACGCGGCAACATCGTCCCGCTCAAAAAGACCACCGACGAGGCGATTGCGGAGTGCCCGACGGTCGAGAAGGTGATCGTCCTGAAGCGCGTCGGCGATAAAACGGAGTGCGCTATGCAGCCGGGCCGCGATCTCTGGTGGCACGATCTGATGGCGACCGCCTCCCCGGACTGCCCCGCCGAGCCGATGGATGCGGAAGATCCGCTCTATATCCTCTACACCTCCGGCAGCACGGGCAAGCCGAAGGGCATCCTCCACACGACAGGCGGCTACCTCACCGGAGTGACGGCGACCTCGAAGCTGGTCTTCGATTTCAAGGAGGACGACCTCTACTGGTGTACCGCCGACGTGGGCTGGGTCACCGGCCACTCCTATGTGGTCTATGGCCCCCTCGCCAACGGCGCGACGGTCTTTATGTACGAGGGCTCGCCGGACTGGGGACGGACGGAGGGACCGGGCGCGACGGGCGGCGGCATGGCGCGGGATCGCTTCTGGGAGATGATCGAGCGGCACCGGATCACCATCCTCTACACCGCCCCGACGCTGATCCGCGCCTGCATGAAGTGGGGCGATGCGCACCCCGCCGCGCACAACCTGTCGAGCCTGCGGCTGCTCGGCTCCGTCGGCGAGCCGATCAACCCGGAGGCGTGGCTCTGGTACCATGAGCATATCGGCGGCGGGCGCTGCCCGATCGTGGACACCTGGTGGCAGACGGAGACGGGCGGGATCATGATTACGCCGCTGCCCGGCCTCACCACCACCAAGCCCGGCTCCGCGACCCGCCCCTTCCCCGGCATCTTCGCCGATGTGGTGGACGACCAGGGCAATGCCGTCCCGAACGGCAGGAAGGGCATCCTGGTGATCCGCAAGCCCTGGCCTTCTATGCTGCGCACGCTCTGGGGCAACGACGAGCGCTACCGGCAGGTCTACTGGAGCAAATTCCCCGGCCTCTACTTCCCCGGCGACGGCACGCTACGCGACGACGACGGCGACTTCTGGCTGCTGGGCCGCGTGGACGACATCATGCTGGTGGCGGGCCACAACATCAGTACCATGGAGATGGAGAGCGCCCTGGTGGAGCATCCGGCGGTCGCGGAGGCAGCGGTCATCGGCAAATCCCACGAAGTGAAGGGGCAGGCCCCCGTCGCGTTCGTCATCATCCGGGAGGGGCAGGCGCCCGCCGCCGGAGATAAGGCGGCCATCGAGCGCATGTGCGCCGATCTGAAGGACTTCGTCGCGAAGAAACTGGGAGCCATCTGTCGCCCGGACGATGTGATCCTGACCGCCGACCTGCCCAAGACCCGCTCCGGCAAGATCATGCGCCGCCTGCTCCGCGACGTCGCCGAAGGCCGCGTCCTCGGCGATACGACCACCCTCGCCGATCCTGCCGTCGTTGCTACCCTCCGCGACAAGTACGCCAGCGAGGAGAGCTAAATTCTATCAGGGAAGATAGA
>DATGIG010000445.1:0-10595 GCA_035295825.1 Chthonomonadaceae bacterium
GGGTTTACTCCATAATACGCCGTTGTCCAGAAGCGACTCGGCCTTCAGGCGACGCATCAAGAGAAGATACATCTCACTTCCAGGGATATACTCACGCTGTTAAAAAGAAAACGGAAAGAGACAGCCACATTTTACGATGGATGTGGCTGTAGCCATTATATTGGTTAGCCACTCGATCATTTTCAGGCTAATCTTTGTTGCTTTGAGCAAACCATGTCGATGTAGCCCTCTCTACGAGCTAGGTGAGCCTGTAAGAATGACGAGGTTGGGCCAGCAATCGTTCCCTATAAGCAAAACGGTGTGCAGACTACTCACCCATCTGGTTTACCTTCGTATGGAATAAGGCCCAGACGCCTCCGCATCATTCGTACTCTTCCTTTGGATGGCAGGTGTAGGGGCGCTGCCCTGACCGGGCAATCGCTGCAGGATCTGCTGGATGTCGGCATCCATGGGTGGCGTGTCACTGCCCCGGTTGAGGGTATAGGACTGATCGCCGTAATGGAGGGTGTAAGATTGTGGCATGGTGGGATTGGGGGCCTACTTCGCGAGGGTTTTGAAGGTAGGGGGTTGATGTGAAATTCGTTGCGGAAGAGGGTTAGGAAATGGATGCGGACGAGTGAGCCATGCGACCCTCCCACCCTCATGCTATCCTATCTCACCCCGTTTTGTCAAGGGCGAAACCCCACAACTTCACCTTTTTGGTAAAATTTTGTCTAATGGCGACACGCAGTGGATTGGCATTCCACAGGGGAGTAAAGTAACATGTTGGAAGGAGCAGCGAGATTACTCCCTCCATTATCGTTACCGCGATTCAGGAAGGCTTGCGGGTCGACACCGGCTTCCCGTAGCCGGTTATCAAGATGCTGTCCGGCTTCTTGGATAAGAGATCGTCTAACACCGAGGGTTGCTTTAGGTGTTGTCCCCTTAGTCGTTGTATCTCGTTGAACTCCTCCACCGTCATTCCCCCAGACTGCTTCGCCTTGCTCTCGATTTCCTGTATTCGGGCTTGTTTCTCTTCCTCGGTCATTTCTACCCTTTCTCTTAAACTTGGTGTACCCATTATAAGCAGATCAACTACGGATCTGGTTTTTTTGGCGGGTCCTCTGATGGGGCCGAGTTCCGATGAGGTCTTCCTATAAGCTCCTCCAGCTTTCGATGCATTGCCTCACGGCCTCCCGTTTTATAGGCCGCTATCGCGTCCGCTATTTTCTCCATCGCCACCGCCCGCTCTTCCAGTGTCAATGTTTCCCGCACCGGCTGAGGTTCATCGTGCTTTCTCATTTATGACTCCCTGGGTAATTCTGATCCCGCGCGACGGTCTTCCCTACCTCCGGCAGATCTACTACTGGTCGGGTTCCATCGACGCGGCTTCCGGCGAGGTTCTGGCCCGAAAAGCCTTTCCGATAAGTTCCTCCAGTTTCCGATGCATTGCTTCTCGGCCTCCTGTCTCATAAGCCATGAACGCCGCTTCTAAATTCTCATACGCCAGCTTACGGTCCTCTGGCGTCAATGTTTCCCGCACTGGTGTTTGAGGTTCATCGTGCTTTCTCATTTATGACTCCCTTGACTGGATCTGCAGCCTGCCGGAAGATTTCCGCAGCGGCTTGCTGTCCGTGCTTTTCTGCTACCAGATCTGCGTAATGTCTTATGAAATTGTTAGCCTCTTCCTCCGTCAGCCCGAGGCGATCAAACTTACCTGCCGCGATCCAGGCCGGAGCCTCCGTCGCCACTACGGCCGCCGGATTGGTGACCGAGAAATAGCCCACGTGCGCCAGGCCATCGCGCACCTTTCCAAATAGCGGATGCTGTTGCAGCGCGTCCAGATCCACCACGGCGGACATGTTGCCGCCACCATATTTTACCTGACCCCCATGCACATCTTCATGTTGATGCGTCCCCTCAACGTCCTCACCATCCGTTACAAACGAGATCCCACGCTGCATATCCTGCGTCATCGCCGTAAAGATCTGGTCTCCAAGAGCATGAAACGCATTTGCCGCCTTCGGCATCGCTCGCTCCGCCATCGCAACCTCAGAGAGGAGCGGCATGACTGCATTGGGAGCCAGCGTCACTCCATTCCCGACCGAACCCAGCCCGAGCGTTTCATGGATCCAGCGCATCAGTGCAGGCGAGGTAAAGATAGCCCCGGTGGCCGCATCCTGTCGCGAGGCGTACTCCCCGCCCTCTTCTCCCTCGCCACCTAACTGCTGGGCGATACTACCTGTCCGACCAGCTTGCCCTCCCGAGCTTGCTACAAACTCGTCAGTTGGTACTCCGATCCGTGGCCCGCTTCGGGTATTTGTATCAAACCACGCAGTCTGATTCGCCGCCTCCCCAGATATCTCCTTCCCGAGTGCAGATTGCTGGCTCTGGGCCGCCATTCTCGCCCGGATTTGCTGTCCCAGCGCTTCTTGGAACTGTCCTGTCCGCAGCTTCTGTTGCAAATCGGCGATCTGTACAGCGATCTCCGAAAGTGGTCGCTGTTGACCAAGTTGACTACGCAAGTTGGCCGCCCTGGGGCTGTCCGGTGGTGCGGAGGGGTCTCCCTGACTGCGCCAGAAGAGCCGAGCCTGCTCACGCTCCAACTGAATGGTGAGATCCGCTTCCCTGCTCAGGTCGCCAATCTGCTCGGCTAATGCTCTCTTCGTCCAGACCGTTCCCGCCGTCTGCTGTTCATGTACGGATGGCTCCGTCTCTATGGCTGTGTTGCCAGCCCCTACAATCGGTTCTTCGTCCACCCAGGGAGTGATAGACGCTTGCGTATTCCCCAAGGTTGGTGCCGTCGCCTCAATACTCGCATCCGGCGTCAAAGGCGTCTCTGCAGCCGTCGACTGGCTGCCTACTGCCTCATAATGCGTATTCAGAGCCGCCTGAACCGCTGCCGCTCGCTCCTGAGCCACCGCATCCGTCGGGTCCATCGCCAACTTGCCCAACGCCAACCGCAACAGCTTGGTCTGCTGCGCTACTTGCGCCGTCGTCAACTCTCCCGGCTTGCGCATCGGCTCCAGAGATGGGGAGGACGGGACGGCGGAAGACGGCGCAGCGGTGGGATCAGGACGCGCTTCGGGATAGCCGAGAGAACGAGAGTACTCCTCACTGCCCAACCCCTCCGCATCTACAGGCTGCTCCCAGTTCCAACCCGTGCGATCCATCGCCCCACCCAGAGCGCGCGGCAACACATCCGTAGCCGCAGCATGAAGCATCGGCAGCGCACTCACCGGAGCGAATTGCCCTAACGCTCCCCCCCAGTCGCCTGTGTCGAAACCGTACTTGGCACTCTGATACCCCCCATACCCTACCAAGGCAGGCATCACCGCCTCCGCAGGCAGACCCAACCCTGCCGTCGCAGCCATCAGCAACAGGTTCTGAGGCTCGACAAACGCGGCGAGGGTGTTGCCTAACTGCGGCAGAAACCCCTGCGTGGACGCAAGCGCTTGCCCGGTTCCCGGCTGTCGCCAGTACGCATCTATCGCCGCCTGATAGAACGGAGGGGTGTGGATGGAAGGCGTCTTCTCACCCGTGAACATCGTCGCCAACGCCTGGGAGATGCCGGGTGGCTCCGGAACGCTGGGATCGCCTCCGACCTCCGCCATGTAGGTGTCGCCTTCGGGGGTCGTCAGAACCATTTGCGGGTGGGCCGCTTGCCTCCGAGCCAACTCCGCCGCGTCTCGATCCTGCCTGGCCTCCTCGATAGCGAGGGGGGTAAAGCCGGGACCGGCAGAACTGCCGGGGAGGATGACCTTTCCGCCCTGCACCCCAACGGGCAACCCCATCTCCGCCGCATCCTGAGCGATGGTCTGCCGCACCATCAGTTTCGCCTGATCCGGAGTGAGGTAGATGCGCTGCCCTAACGCATTGGTCCTAATGGGAGGCGCAGGAGGCGCTACGGAGGTGGCCGCTGGGGTAGGAGTGTTGCTTGCTGCGCCCTGGCTTGCACCTGTCTGAGCTGGCAAGCGCTGGAGGAGTTGTTGAAGGTTGGCATCAGGAGGAGGGTTGAGTTGTCCCATCGCGAGGAGCGTCTTGACGAAGGGATCGGTAACCGGTCCAGGTCCCTGCATCCCGTTGGGAAGGACGTCAGGGGGAGGGGCCACTGTAGGGGCGCTGCTTGCTGCGCCCTGACTGCTTGCTGCGCCCTGACTGCTTGCTGCGCCCTGATTCGTACTGCCCTGACCTGGCAATCGCTGGAGGATCTGCTGGATGTCGGCATCGGTGGGAGGCGTGTCGCTGCCCCAGTTGAGAGTATAGGGCTGGCCGCCGTAATGGAGGGTGTAGGATTGTGGCATGGTGGGATTGGGGGCCAACCTCGTGAGGGTTTTGAAGGCAGGGAGTTGATGTGAATTTCGTTGGGGAAGAGGGTTAGGAAATGGATGCAGACGAGTGAGCCATGCGACCCTCTCACTCTCATGCTATCGTAACTTACCCCGGTTTGTCAAGGGCGAAACCGCACATTTTGCCCTCTTTGGTAAAAATTTGTCTGGTAGCGATTTCCAGGCGGATTGGCATGTGTCGGCAGTCCGGTGTATAATAAAGGAAGGCGAACCATCACACCACGTACACCACGCTTACCAACAGGGCTGAACCACGCATGACGGAGTACTGAACGATGCGACGAGGCACAACGAACGGAGCGAACACGTTGCGGATCGTAGGCGCAGGACTGACGATCCTCCTCTTCATCCTGTGTGGAGTGGGTCCACGCAGTTGGGCCGGGCCACCTGACAAATCCGCCCCGCAGCCCGTCGCGCCGTCAGCCCTATATGCCCCGGAGGATGTCGCGGCCTTCTCGCAACGCTTCCAACAGGACATCTGGCCGCTCCTGGCGCGCAAGTCCTCCAATTGCGTGGGCTGCCACACCAACATGAACCCCTCGCAATTGCACCTGGTCGGCACGCCCGATGCCCTCTTCAAAGTCCTGATCGCGGATGGACACTTCGAACCCGACAATGCCGCATCCCTCCTGGCCCGCGTCACCGCGCCTGCCGGCCCGACGCACATGCCCCCCGCGCCCTACGCCTCCTGGACGGACGCCGAGATCGCTACCCTGCGCGCCTTTGTGAATGACCTCGCCGCCAAACGGCAGAAGCATGGAGTGGCCGAAGACGAGCAGTTTCCGCCCGCCCTTCTGGCCGCCTACACCGGCAAGAAGCCCACCTCCGGCCTCGACAACACCTTCCTCACCTACTACCAACTCCGGACCAAGGTGAACGCGATCTTCCACGACGACTGGGTCCGCGACGACAAAGACCTCTATGAGGAGAACCTGGCCCAGTTCGGAGGCGCGGACTTCAAGGCCAGCTTCAATGAGAACACCCGACCGACCGCGCAGTTCCTCGCCGGAGTGGATACGCTCTCAAAAGATGTCGCCGCCCGCGCCTACCTCACCGCTTCCGGGCCGTTCACGGGCCGCGCCGAACACCTGCCCTCACCGCTCGGCAAGACAGCCCCGGATGCCGTCACCGCCCACGAGATCCAGCGCCTCTACCGAAAGATGCTCTTCCGGGAAGCCACCCCCGATGAGTTGAAATCCTCCTTCCGGTTCCTGCAGAGCATCTACCGCGCCCAGACCGCCCTCGCCGCGCAGGACTATGACCTCCGCTTCGAGCTAACGGCCCGCGACGAACACGGCCTCACTGCGTCTGTGCCCATAAAGATCCACGTCTCCAGCGACAGCTACGGTCTGGGCCAGACGCTGGTCAATGAGAACACGCCGGGAGAGGATGACAAAGCGAAGATCGGGCGCTTCAAGCTGGATGGGCCGTTCACCCTCAAGGCGAAGGACCCGGAGCAGAAGGTCGTCATCTCCAACGCCGGCTCACGGGGCAACCTCATCGTCCACGCCATCGAGGTGCATGGCCCGCTGCCTGACGGCCCCACCCGCATCATCGTCGTCACCGACCCCGGCGTGCAGCCGCAGGGCGCCTGGAAGCTGACCCAGCAGAACGGCATCCCCTGCTATGAGGACGACAACACCAATAAGGGCGCCAGCACACTCACCATCCCCCTCCCCATCGAGCAGGACGGACAGTACGAACTCACCTTCGCCTGGCGGCGTGCCGAGACCGTCAAGGACGGGGGCAGGAACCGCCGGGGCTATGGGGCCGCCAATGCGGAGAACGTCCTGGTGGAGGTCATCTCGCACGACAAACACCGGATCGCTGTGCCGCAACCCCTGCCCGTGCCGCCCCAGGGCGTAGCAGCCTTCTCCGTAGATGAGAGCGACGACGCCCTGAACCTCTGGAAGTCTCTCCCGGCCTTCAAATTCGGTGCGGACGACGGCGTGGAGATCAACAACACGGACACGCGCGGCCAGGTGGTCGCCGACGCCTTCAAGTTTGTGCCCGCCACCCTCCCCGGAGTAAAGCCGGCCAACGCCGAAGACCTCCTCCCCTTCACCATTCCCGCCAGGGATGCCGTCGGCCAGGATAAGTGGCAGAACTTTGTGCGCGGAGAGTTCCAGCGCTATCAGGGGGTCGGCCCGCGCCTGGTCAGCGACAGCAACGACCCGGCCCTGAAGGGCAAACTCAGCCTGCTCTATCGCCCTGCCCTCCGCACCGACGACTTCAAGCCCGACGCCTACTACCGCCTGGAGTTCGGCTTTCCCGGCGCGGTGCAGAACGATACCGCCGTGCCGATCCTCGTCCATGCCCGAGAATCCACGCCCATCCTCCAGGCCGCCTATCCGGCGCGGACGCACTCCGGCGCGACCATGACGCTGGATGCATCCGGCAGCTACAATACCCAGCACGCGCCGCTGCAATTCACCTGGAGACAGACCGGCGGCGCGGAGGTCAAGTTATCCGACCCCCACGCGGCTAAAATCTCCTTCGCCGTGCCGGGAATATCGGCGCAGGAGGCGGCCTGGCAGGGGCTCTGTCGCGCCCTGATGAAGCATCCCGACTTCCTCTTCACCCGCCCTCTGGCGCTGGCAACAACCCGCGACCCGCAGACGCGCCGCCGCCTGCAACTGGTCAAGATCGCGCAGGACTTAGTGGGCCGCACCCCGACCGACGCGGAACTGGCGAAACTCGACAGCGGCGCATCGCTCGCCTCCCTGATAGACGCCTACCTGGAGACCCCGGAATTTAAAGCCTTCTACTTCCGCCGCATCCGCCTCTACCTCGAAAGCCACGGCACGGACGAGGACGACGAACCGGCTCGCCTCTGGGCCTATATCGCGTTCAACAACCGCCCCTTCAAAGAGATCCTCACGGCGGACTACACCGTCGGCACGGACGGCCAGAAGGAACCACGCCCGGAGTACTACGGCAGAAGCGGCGTCCTCACGATGAAGGGGTTCATCAAGGGCAAGCCCGGCCTGCCCCACTTCAACTACCCCGCCATGGTCTGCGAGAAGTTCCTCGGCTATGTGTTCGAGGTGCCGCCGGAAGTCCTCAAAATCCGCGATGGGATCGCCGCCGCCAGCACGGTCAGCCCCTCCTCCATCTGCTACTCCTGCCATAAGGTCCTGACGCCGCTGGCCTACCAGCGCACCCGCTGGACCGACGACGGCGTCTACCAGGCGAAGGAGAACGGCAAGCCTATTGACGACACCGACCGCCAGGTGGTCGCCTCCTATCCGTTCAAGGGCAACGGCATGGAGGCGTTCGCAACCCAGGCGCAGAATAAAGAGCGCTTCATCCGCACCCAGATCCAGACCCACTTCGTCTTCTACTTCGGGCGCGAAATGCGCTACGATCAGGACGAGCGCGGCCTCTACAAGCGCCTCTGGAATACCGAAAAGGCCAACAACTACCAGCTCAAGGGCCTCATCCGGGCCATCCTGCTCAGTCCCGAATACCTGAACGGCGGCGTGCAGCCTGCGCCTACCTCACCCATAAAACCCGCACCGAAATCATCGAACCGCCATCTGGCCCATCGCTAATCCAAAAGGAGGGTTCTGTATGCCTGAGACGACACGTCGTTCTTTTCTTAAACACTCTCTGCTTGGGGCGGCTACCGGCCTGACTGCCTTCGGCTTTCAGAGCCTGACAGAGCGAGAAGCGATGGGCCAGCGTCAGAACGGGTTCAAACCGGCGGAACGGGAGGCGATGGAGGATACTGCCGAAGCCTTCCGGATGAAGTACGATGTTCCCGCACTCTCGGTAGCGATTGCCACCCAGGGGCGGCTGGTCTATATGCATGGCTTCGGCGTCACGGATAAGGACACGGGCGAGAAGGTAACGCCCGACAACCTGTTTCGGATCGCCAGCGTCACCAAGCCCATCACTTCCACAACGATCTTTCACCTGATTGAGAAGGGCAAACTCCGCCTGGCCGACCGGGTGTTCGGCCCGAAAGCCGTTTTGGGGACGGATTACGGCGAACCTCCGTATAAACAGTATATCGAAGACATCACCATCGAACACTTACTGACACATACCGCCGGAGGGTGGCAGAACGATGGCAACGACCCCATGTTCCACCACCCCCAAATGGATCACAAGGAACTTATTACCTGGACCATTGCCAACCAACCGCTGCAGCATCGCCCCGGAACCAACTATGCCTACTCGAATTTCGGCTACTGCATTCTGGGGCGCGTCATCGAGAAGCTCACGGGCAAACCGTATCATGAGGCGGTGCAACAGGAAGTTCTCAAGCCCTGCGGCATTACCGGTATGCGGATCTCAGGGAATACCTTAGAAGAGCGTGCTCCCAAGGAGGTCATCTACTACGATCAGAACGGCGGCAATCCCTACGGGATGAATGTAAAACGCATGGACTCCCACGGAGGATGGCTCGCCACGCCGACCGATCTGGTACGCTTCCTGGTGCGCGTAGACGGCTTTAAGACCAAGCCCGACATTCTGGATCTCGATACCATCGTCACCATGACCACAGCCTCCGCCGTCCAGGCTGGCTATGCAAAAGGCTGGTCGGTAAACAAATATCACAACTGGTGGCACAACGGCAGCATGCCGGGAACCACCACCATCATGGTGCGCACCTCCGGCCAGTTCTGCTGGGCCGCGCTCACCAATACACGGAAGGTCAACTCCGGCCTCGATGGCGACCTGGACCAACTGATGTGGAATATGGTCGGGAAGGTCACGACCTGGCCCTCTTACGATCTCTTCGGCTAAATGACGTGAACGCAGGGCAAGCCAACATCTACATTCGCAAATACTGAGAAGTGGCGCCCCTCCATCCGGATAACCTGACGACCTGCGGCCCCGTCTAATGCACATCACGAACGCTTGGGCTTCGCAAGAACTCCTCTTGGTAGGAGCAAGCGAGCCAATGTCGTGAGATATGCATTCATGAAAGGAACCAGGAAGTATGAAGAGATCCATGAGATTCGTTTTGTCATCAGGGGTGGTCGCAGCAACAGGAACAGTGCTGTTCCTGGCCGGTTTCTACCCGGCAGTCGGACAGGGGCAGGAAAAGGGCGCAGGACAGCCGAAACCTGACAACCGGGAGAGTGTCAAACTTATCAGTGGATACAAGAACTGGACGAAGGTCAATCCGAAACCCGTCCTGATGCAGCCGGCGCCTGCGACCCAATGCAGAAATGCTACGCCTGATCAGCTACCAAGTCCGCATCTGCAAAAGTACATCTATGTCTATGTCAATAAGGTCGGTAAGGAAGCGATGATGCATCAGAAAACCCCGAGCTTCCCGGTCGGAACGATCATCGTGAAGGAGAAACTCTCCAATCCTGACAGCAAGTCGCCCGAACTGATGACCGTGATGGTCAAGCGCGACAAGGCCTATAATCCGGAAAGCGGCGACTGGGAGTACATGGTCTTCGACGGAACCGGCAAGAAGGTGGAGGCGCAGGGTAAACTGGAGAAGTGTCAGTCGTGCCATAGCGAAGCGCCTGCGAAACAGGCCGACTATGTGTTTCGCGACTACTACCTGCCGCACAATCTGAAAACCGCGCTGAGATAGCGGCAGGAAGGGCGAAATGAGGGGTGAAGAGGATGGAGAGTAGAGTACAGTCGCTGACGTGCGACGTGTCGGATAAGATCGAGTTGCAGCCGATGACCCAGGCGCATCCGGGCAACCTGGCGCACCTCAGCCGGCGCGACTTCTTCCGCAAGACCGCCACAACAGCCGCAGCCATCGGAGCGATGGACTTCCTCTCCTACTTCACCCGCTTCGGCGCGCCCTACGGCTCCAAAGCGCTGGCGATGGGCCGCGACAAGGCGAAAGAGGCGGACAATCCTCACTTCCTCATCTACTGGTATATCGAAGGCGGCTGGGAGAGCTACGACATGCTCAGCCCGGTCGTCACTCCCAATAACGTCATCAACCGGCTCCCACCCGAAAAGTTGAGCGAGGAGACCTACCGCGTCCTCCACTTCGGCGAGCCGCACTACGGCATCTACAAGCAGGGCAACATCCGCTACGGCTACCTGGCGGAGGCGGGCAAGAACCTCTTCCCAGACATGGCCGTCCTCAGCTCGATGGAGACCGGCGCCTTCCACTCCGGCGAGCGCCTTATGGTTCACATGGGGTCCTACGATTTGCGCCTCCAGGCCGACCGCATGGACGATGAGCGCAGCGTGATGCAGGCCTTCGCGGAGGTTCAGGGGCAGCCCTACGTCCTGCCCCACCTCTCCTGGCACTACTGGCTCTCCGACGGTGAACTC
>DATGIG010000446.1:0-3826 GCA_035295825.1 Chthonomonadaceae bacterium
AGGTTTACTATCGAGCTGGAAGAGGGGGTTTGCCCGAACCCTACGTTGAAGCACAGTCTCGAATTAACTGCGCAGGATGTCCTGACCGACCTGCAGGAGCGCTTCGGCGGAGCGCCGCCCGAAGTCTATCCCATCCGGATACGACATGGAGACCATCCCCATGTGGATGTTCCCACCGACCATGTCTTTCATATCCAGTTGGGGCACACCCTGGATCACCCGGATTACGCCCGCTTTGTGTATGAGCTTGGACATGAACTGGGCCATGTTATGATTGGGGTCACGCCCGATGATGGCGATGGCGTGCAAGAAATCATCCCGACCATGGCATCGTTGCAAGCGCTGGATGACCTGCACCAGAAGTGGGCGATCTCGCCGCCCTACCCGAATTTTCAGGACTACCACAGTTCGTTCGATTCCTATCGGGCCAGTGAGGAAGCCGACCGTATGCGGAGTTTTCCCCAGGCGGTGCAGGCAGCCGTGCGAGACCGGAGGTGGTATGGAGTCAGCCTCTACCTCCGGTATCACATTAAGGAGATGGATGCCGATGTCGAAAGCGCTCAGAGCCGCGATCTCCAGTGCCTGGCGGCGATCCTGCTGCGGGCCAACGGCGTCGCTCTCTCCGACCTTCTCGGCTATGAGGCGCATCTTCAGGCATTCAAGGCGGGAAGTGGGAGCGACCCTACGAAAGCGCCTTCAAGCGCGCGCATGCTCCACCTGGTGGGCAGGAACCTGCCCACCGACCTGCTCGTGGCGCAGTTGCCTGCCGCTCCGGAGGCAGAGAACGGCTTTGCGTTTCAGGAGGGCGGGCACTGGATCTGGCTGGGCGAATGCGCCCATGGCGATAGCGCCGCCGTGAACCAGGCGATACAGGCGCTTCACCCTCCCACGCTGGAGATCCGGACCCCCTGAACTCCCACGCCAGGAGAACACACCAGGATGCAACAGGAACCCGCAACCAACAGCCCGACGACGCATTCGGACAAAACGCCCGCGCACGACCATCTCATTAAAATGCTCCAGTACGACTGGGGGCTGGAGATGGACGGGGTCGATATGTACCAGGCCCTCGCCGACCGCGAGCGGATCCCGGAGCGCAAAGCGATCTTCACGCAACTGAGCGCCGTGGAGCGCAAACACGCCGACGGCTGGGCCAAAAGGCTGCGCGAGTTGGGCGCGGAGGTCCCCGCCACCCATAGCGGCAAGGCCCATGCCACCCGCATCGCGGACACGCCCGGAGGCATGCAGGAGATCATCAAGGCCATCGAGGCCGAAGAGCGCCGCGATGTCGCCAACTACCTCCGACAGATGCGCGTATTCGAGGACGAAGAGACGAAGGCCCTGCTGCGTGAGGTCATCCTGGATGAGTTTGCGCACGCCCACGTCCTGAACCGCCTGTATGCCCAGTGCAGCGGGCGCTCCACCCTGGACTACCTGATGCGCCGTCAGCGACAGGGGACCGGCAGTTGGATCGGCGACGCCGTATACGGCATCAACGACGGCCTGGGATCCATCTTCGGCATCGTGAGCGGCGTCTCGGGAGCCACCCTCGGCAACAGCAAGTTCGTCCTGCTGGCAGGCGTCGCCGGCATGGTAGCCAGCGCGCTCTCGATGGGCTCCGGCGCGTACCTCGCCGCCAAGAGCGAGCGCGAAATATATGAGGCCGAACTGCAACATGAGCGGGAGGCCCTGAAAGAGAACCCGGAGGCCGCACTGGAGGAGCTTGCCATCTTCTACCAGCTCAAGGGCGTGCCGGAGGAGGAGGCCGATAAGCTCGCAGCCATCCTTGCAAAGGACCCCGAACAGTTCCTCAAGACGATGGCCGCCGAAAAGCTCAAACTGACGGAGGACGCACTCGCCAATCCCATCACCTCCGCCGTCTCCGGCTCCATCTCGACCGCTATCGGCGCATTCATCCCCATCGTTCCCTTCTTCTTTCTGAGCGGCGTTCCCGCCGTCGTGGCTGCCGCCCTGATCTCGCTGGCAGCGCACTTTGCAGTCGGCGCGGCCAAGAGCCTGGTGACGGTCCGCTCCTGGTGGAGCAGCGGCCTGGAGATGACGGTGGTCGGCACGGTGGAGGGCGTCGTCACCTATGTCATCGGGATCGGGCTCGGTCATCTGGGCACTTGAGGAGGGGTGCACCGCACGGGAGAACCCGCAACCAGATGGAAACGGGCCGCATCGGGTGAAAAGTCGGCAGCAGGCCGATTCTTGTTGTCACGCTGCATCGGGGGCGTCGTCCTGTTCAGGATGACGCCCCCATTCATGATCCTTGACCGTTTTCCCAGGTGGCCGCGTCGTGAAGCACCGGAGAAGACGGTAACCCCCAAAAGGAGAAAACCATGCAAACCCGACATCCACTCACTCGAAGGCTCTGCCTTTTCGGCAGCCTGTGCGCTCTGGGCGTCCTGGCAGGCGTCGCCCGCGCGGACGATGGCGACGAAGGTCATGGACCACGCTCTGCGCAGAAAGACCACCAACCGCGCGCCGTTCATACGGACAAAGTCGTACAGACCGTGACCCTCTCCTTCAATGAGTCGTTTCGCCTGGAGACGATGACGACACATGGAGGAATCTCCAACATTACCGAAACCCGGACCGCTTCCGGGGGCAAACTGACCATCAATGCCGAAATGCCGCTGGATATCGCCCACAAACCCTTCGATGCGAATACCAAGTTCCTTCTCCAGATGGGCAACTTCAAGTTCGATGGGAGATTAGGGGACGATCTGCAGTTCCAACCGGGCAAGACCTCCGCCACCTTGAAGATGTTCGCCTCCACGTCTACCAGTAAGTCCCGCGTCCTGCTGGCAACCATCCAACTCAAATGGGATCACGACAAGCTGACGGTGAAGGTGGATGCCAAAATCCCGGAGAGCGGCAGGCCCGCTGTTGCCGACGATTTGACTACCGGCAAGCCGGGCGAGTTGGAGGGCGAAACCGACGGGCGGATTCAATTCGCCGACCAGACCAATGAATTCACAACGCCGTTTCAGGGGCGTCTCCAGCGCAAAACCGCGAATAGTATCGATTCCGAAGGCGAAGTGGACATCGTCTCGCTGCATGGAGAAGTCAAGCCGGATAAATAGAGCGCCTGCTCTCACAATTCGATAGGATTCCAAACATGAGCCTTCCCGCAGGGTGAGACCGGGGATTCCATATCTCCGGCTCGCTCCCCGTTCGGGAGGGCTCATGTTGCGCTGAGTAGCTACCGAGATCAAACAGGCCGATGGTTCGCTAGCGGGCAAGCAGGAGATCACAGGAAAGGCATAGAATAAACGCTTTTGAAGCCGTGACGCATGCGAGGGAGTCACCCTCCGCTTCGCTATACAACGGGAGGAGCCTTATGACCGCAAAGAGCGAACCCGCCCTCCAAAAACCGCAATCGTCGCTCATCGTCTCGACACTCAGAATCTGCGCGCAGGTCGCTGCCGTCGCGACCCTCGTGATCGGTATCCTGGGGCTTCTGGATGGGATCATTCCCGGCATAAAGAGTGTTCAGCCGGATCTGGCGATCATGGGGCCAGGGATCGCACTGGCCTTTATGCTCGCCGGCATCTCTCTGTGGCTGCGCCGAACGGAGCCGCCGCCAAGAGCGCGCCGCTTCACCGATGCCTGCGCGCTCGCCGTCCTGCTGATCGGCCTGGCTCTCCTCTTCACCTATGTCCTGCCGCACGCTCTCGGAGCGATCCCGCAGTTGCATCCGGGCATCCCCGCCTCCGGCGGCATGCGGCTCGAAAGCGGCGTCCTCTTTGTTGCGCTTGGCCTTGCCCTACTCCTGCTGGACGTCGAGAATCGGCATGGGCGTCGGCCCGCCCAATACCTC
>DATGIG010000447.1:0-5431 GCA_035295825.1 Chthonomonadaceae bacterium
ATTCCCGGATGCCCTGCAGGGCCTGGAAGTGGCCGCTGGTGGCGACGAACATCATGGTCCGCTTCGGCGGGTGGGCTTTGAAGGCGCGGATCATCTCCAGCATAGCGGCCATGCCGCAGGTGGTATCGGCGCCGGGGGCCAGGGCGGGCACGACGGAGGTGGAGTCGTAGTAGGCTTCGACGGCGATGATCTGGCTTTTGAGCTGCGGGTCGGTGCCGGGGATCCAGCCGGTAATGGTATGGGCGGCGCGGGTCTCCCAGGGCATCTCGCAGGTGAGCTTGACGGTCGGGGGCCGGCCGCTCACGCAGGCGGCCAGCAGGGGCGCGGCGTCGGCGGGGTCCATCCAGAAGCGCGGGATGGCGATGGGGATAGAAATGAACTTGGCTTCCGCCTCGCCGCGCAGGGTGGTCTGCGGGGCCACGAAGATGACAGCCTTCGCGCCCAGGCGGGGGGCGTTGAGCCACTCCGAGCCGCTGTTGAAGTCCACCATGACCACGGAGCCGTCCACGTCCTTGCCGTTGAAGTTGGTGAGCTTGCCGTCGTGGACGTAGATGAGCGGGGCGGTCAGGCCGTCGGCGGGCAGGGTGGGCGTGCGGACGAGGTTGGGCCAGAGCGGGTACATGCGTAGAGGGGCCGCGGTAGAGGCGGCCTGTCCCCCGGAGAGCAGCTGAACGCTGGCCCCCTTCTTCGGATCGTCCACGCCGGGATCATAGGGGACGGTGACATCGAACGTTTCGTCGGTGACGTTTTCGAGGCCGAGCGCCTTGAACTGCTGCGCGACGTAGGCGGCGGCTTTGAGATCTCCGGGATAGCCGGCAATGCGGGAGCCGAAGCCGGTCAGCGCCTGGACGGTGGCAGCCAGGTCCGCAGGCTGAACGAAGCTGTAGAACTGGCGATAGGTATCTTGAAACTCCTTGGGCACATCGGCGCGCGCCGCGCCGCCGGCAGCGACCAGGAGCAGCATAAGACTCAGGATAGGAAGAAGCCATAGCCTCCTCCCGCATCGCGCCGGGAGGCTCTTCCAGACACAGGGCATACGACATCCCTTTCTTGGGAATGCGGGCGAGCAGCAGGACCGTCAGGAGGGGCGCCGGCGTGTCCTTCGCTTCGTTCGGGCGATCCGCGCGTTGCGGCGGCGGGTATAGGGGAGAAGTCCCCAGGAGCCGCCAACCGGCAACCGGATGCCATTCCAGTCATCCTACGAGGAGGAACGGACTCTCCCATAATAACATACGAGCCTATAAAAATCAAGCAGGGAGCAAGTTAAGGACGATATAGGGATAAGATGCGCGATAAGCCAGACATCACGGAGGGACAGATTGCCGCCTGCCTGTGCGACGATTATGGGATCGCCGCCGTGTCCGTGCGTTTTTTGCCCATCGGCCACGATGCAAATGCGTCTGTGTTTGAAGCTCTCACGGCAGGAGGAGAAGCCTACTTTGTGAAAGTACGAGCCGACGGCGTTCCTCCGGCCAGCCTGATCGTTCCGCGTGTTCTTATCGAGTATGGCATCCCCAATATCCTCGCGCCGTTGCGATCCCGGTCGGGGGCTTTATGGAGCGCGCTGAATCGCTACTCCTTGATCGTCACCCCGTTTATCCGTGGCGAGAATGCGAAGGTCGCCGGCCTCTCTGACAGCCAGTGGCGGGAGTTCGGCGCAACGCTCAGGGCGATTCACGCCGGCGGGTTTGCTGCTCTGATGGAGGAGCAAGTGCCCAGGGAAACGTTCTCGCTGCCTTCCGCCCGGCTGGTCCGGCGCATCGCGGCGCAGATTCCTGGCGCCCGCTTCGATAGCCGGGCAGCGACCTGCCTGGCCGCGTTCTGGGGGGAGAACGCGCCTTTTATCGAGCAGGTCGTGGCGCGGGCGGAGGCGCTGGGAAAACGGTTGCAGCAGATGCCTTTCGAGTTTGTGCTATGCCATGCGGACATTCATGCAGCGAACATACTGGTCAGCCCGGAAGGCCGGATTTACCTGATAGACTGGGATGGTCCCCTGCTGGCCCCGCGTGAGCGGGACCTGCTCTTCGTGGTTGGCGGTCGGATCGCCCGTCCGGTCCTGCCGCCAGAAGAGACGCTGTTTTTTGAGGGATATGGAAAGGCAGACATAGAGGGGACCGCTCTGGCCTACTACCGCTATGAGCGCGCCATCGAAGATATCGGCGAGTTTGGAAGAAGCGTCTTCTGGAAGAGAGAGCTGAGCGAAGCGACCAGGGAAGAGGAAACCGGGCTTTTCATCGGTCTCTTTGGCCCTGGCAGCATCCTGGAGGCGGCCATGGACGCCGATCGAGAGCAAAGTGGATCATTTTGATCCTGCCCGCGCCTTCCCTGGCAGTTAGCTATGCCCTGCCGATCACTTTTTGAATCGGGCGCTCCAGCAGCAAGAAGTCGGCGATACGTAATGGTTCCACGCTCAGTAGTTCGCTGCGCGGCCTGGTTTGGACGGCCTCGCGCAGGTCCATAAGCAGGCGCCCCAGCACATTGGCGCCCACCAGAGCGTTCTCCTCGACCGGCCGGGCGCCCCAGAAGGCGTCCTTCAGCGATTCTTCGACAATTGGCCGATCACCAGTCGCCTGGAGCAGCGCGCCGAAGGCGTCCATATTTTGCGCCAGCTTGACGCGCAGGCACCATTGCATGATCGAGATGCGAACCTCGTCCCAATCCGGCCTGGAATCCGGGCGATACCGCTTGCTTTTCATCTTGGCCGCCATCGGGCTGGCCTGAGCGAGGATCAGCCGCTGGACTTCGGGCCGATTCGGATACCGGCACGCCTGATAGAGCGCCTCGGATGTGAGAATACGCACCCCATTGACCTCCAGCGGAAACCCACCGGCCATATTGGAGAGCCCGCCGAACGGCTCGTGCGTCTTTCGAAAGACCACGCATGCCTGGCGGTCATATCGGCAAATCTCCCCTGCTTCCAGGATCAATATCCCTCCCTCTCTAACCACCTCTCCCATTCTTCACAATAGGCGGGTCGAAAACCTTCTCCTCCATTAGCAACAAGGGGGAATGAGACTATAGAGAAGTAACACAGTGTCTGAGAGCCTGGCCGAAAGCTCGGAATTGTCTCCGGCCTCATCGTTTTTCCGTCCGCAGGACTGTTGTCCGAAGGACAGCGGGGTGTAGGGGTTCCCGCAGGCGGGTAATTCATTGCCCGGCAAGGTCGGCGTTTGCGTATCGAGCGCGCCAGGAGCGACGCGGAGAGATTGGAAATATGCGACAGGAAACCCTTCTTGCTGAGGCGCTCAGCCGACCGGCCAGCGCGATTCCCTACTTCCTCACCCAGCAGTTGACCACCCTCTACCCCGGTAAAGCGCTCCTCCAATGCGACCGGCCCTACGCCTTTGATGTAGAAGCGTATGCGCGCGCAGGCCACTGCGCGGCGGCATTGCATCCCCAGCTCGTCCATCAGATCGCGACCCGGTGGGAGGGTGTGGAGCAGGGGCTGGTTTCCGAGGCCGAAAACGCCTGGTTCGAGATCACCTGGCAGGGGCATCCGCTGGAGGTTCTCAAGCTGACCTGGTGCGAGGGCGGCTGCACGGAGGAGCGCGCCTGGGTGCTGGCCGATACGGGCGAGGTGGCGGAGAACTTTCTAGCGGCCGTGAGCGAATGGTGCTCCGAGGTGCGCGGCGAGGTGCTTGTCTTCGAGAGTGGCTGCTGGGAAAAAAGCGAGCCGCTTTTCCGGGCGATCAAGAACGCGACCTTCGATAACCTGATCCTGCCTGCCGGGCTGAAAGAGGAGATACAGGCCGATTTCTCCCGGTTCTTCGCCTCCCGGCCAATCTACGAGCGCTACCGGGTGCCCTGGAAGCGCGGGGTCCTGTTCATCGGGCCGCCCGGGAACGGCAAGACGCACACGGTCAAGGCGCTCATCAACGGGCTGGGCCAGCCCTGCCTCTATGTCAAGAGCCTGAAGAGTCGCTGCGACACCGAACATGCCAATATCCGCCGCGTTTTTGAGCGCGCCCGCAAGACGACGCCCTGCATCCTGGTGCTGGAGGACCTGGACTCCCTGCTGACCGACGCCAACCGCTCCTTCTTCCTCAACGAGCTGGACGGCTTTGCCGCGAACACCGGCATCGTCGTGCTCGCCACCACCAACCACCCGGAACGGCTAGACCCCGCCATCCTGGAGCGGCCCAGCCGTTTCGACCGCAAATACCACTTCGAGCTGCCCTGTGTCGCCGAGCGCAACGCCTACCTCCGCGCCTGGAACGAGACCCTGGAGCCTGCGCTTCGCCTTTCTCAACCCACCCTGACGCAAATCGCCTGCCAGACGGAAGGGTTCTCGTTCGCCTACCTGAAGGAGTTGTTCCTCTCCGCGATGATGCGCTGGATCGCTGACCGGCTGCCCGGCGGCATGGACGCCATTCTCCCGGCTCAGATCGGCTTCCTTCGAGAGCAGATGCGCCGCGCCGCTGAGGAGCCCCTACCAGAAGCATCTGAGAAGGACGAAGACGACGAGGACTAGACAAGTGTTATTTTGATTCCTCGTACCGCCAGATTGCATTCTCCAGCCGTGCTGCCGTCGTACTCAGCATATCCGCAGACACGCGGAAGACCTCGGTTGTACGCTCATAGTCTGCTGGGATCATTGGGTTAAGGCTCCAGCCCAACTCACGGGTCAGAAATGTGACAAGTCTGCCGTCCAACTTAACACGGCTCTCATCTCCAAGCAAAATCATCAGGTAGTTGCCGAGCGCCGGCCCGATGCCTCGGACATGCGAGCGCAGTTCCCCAAGAATCATTTCCTCAAGCTTAGGACCTTTTGACTGTAGGCTATACATCGTTTCTGATCCACGCTTTGCAAAGAACCGCGCTGCCTCATATGCTACCTCGACCTTCAACCTACCAGCAAGCTTCTGCCTGTTCAAGACACTGGTTGCATAGCGATCGAATTTATCTTCCTTGAAACTGTCTATATCAGCTACGAAGTCTGAAAAGCGTAATGTCGGATCATCAGGAAGCCTACGAGCTAACCTCTCCTTGAGCATAGGGAGCACAACCCTTTCATATCGGGCTCGAGCGCTGAAAATGCAGTCAACAAGTGCAAAGACACCGCTTCTCCATGGTAACCAGTCAGTCACTCCCTGGTACGGCTGGATGTCAAGTTCGCCAACCTTCGCTGCAAGCCTAGCACTTATTTCCATGTCGGTGAATTGTACAGGATCAGCGACATGTAAAGGCGTCTTGTCCAGGATAATTGATGCCGGTTTGGAACTAAATATCCGCATAAATAACCGTAAATGCTTGTCCATCCAGCCATGTTGCGCGGGCCATGCTTCTCGGTCATTGTAATTACCAGCGCTAGTGATCTGTATACTTGCATATTTCCCTGTTCGATTTTGTGATTCCCACAACAGAGATGAGCCGACTTGCTGCTCGATTTCATGACGTTTGGCGAGCAACTCGTGATAGAACAGGCTTGGTG
>DATGIG010000448.1:0-3639 GCA_035295825.1 Chthonomonadaceae bacterium
CGCCGGGAGAGGCGAAAGTCGGGCTGCACCTGATGAACGCCATGCAGAATTTCTGGACGATGCGGGGGTATTTTTTCGAGGGGCGAGAGCGGAGCGCCGCCCTGCTGTTCCATCCGGATACGCGGGAGCCTACGACCACCCGTGCCAAGGCTCTCAACGGCGCCGGGTTCTTAGCGATCCGCCAGGGGGACTACTCCTCTGCACGGTCTCTGTATGAGGAGGCTCTGGAGACCTATCGCGTATTGGGGAACCGGTTGGGCATGGCCCGCTCTCTGAGCAACCTGGGACTATTGGCCAATCATCAGGGCGACTATGCTACAGCCCGCGCACTCTATGAGGAGAGCCTGACGATCAAGCGGGAGATGGGAGATAAGCGCGGAATCGCCTACTCCCTCAACGGTCTGGGGCTGATCGCCTCCAATCAAGGCGATTACGCTGCGGCTCGATCCCTGTACGAGGAGAGCCTGGCGCTCTGGAGGGAGTTTGGAGACAAAGCGAGTATCGCCGGCTCTCTGTTGAACCTCGGCGTGTTGCACTATTGTCAGCACGACTATGCCTCGGCTCGTACTCTGTATGAGGAGGGCCTGGCCCTATGGAGAGAGATGGGAAATAAAGGGGGCATCGCGATGTCCCTCATCAACCTGGGAGTGGTCACCTACGAACAGGGCGATAACGCCTCGGCCCGCGCGCTGTATGAGGAGAGCCTGGTCCTTTGGAGAGAGATGGGAGATAAGGGAGGGGAGGCGCGCGCACTCCAGAACCTGGGGGATCTGGCCCGTAGAGAGGGGGATCTGACAACAGCCCATGCTCTCCTGCAGCAGAGCCTGACCATCAAGCGGGCGTTGGAGGACAGAGCAGGCATCTCTTGCACCCTCATCAGCCTGGGAAAGGCGGCGCAGCACGAAGGCGATCCTGCTCTGGCCCGATCGTATTATCATGAGGCCCTGACCCTGCGGCGCGAGATGGGAGACAGGGCCGGCCTCTTCGAAGCCCTGGAGGTGTGCGCCGATTTCGCTGCGCAAGAGGGACATACGGAGCGGGCTGCGCAATTGTGGGGCGCCGCAGAACGGCTGCTCGATTCAATCGGTTCTGTTATGCCTCCGAGAGAGCGGGCACGGCGCGATGCCAGAGTGGCGGAGACGCGGCAAAGATCGGGCGAGGCGGCATTCTCCGCTGCCTGGTCGGCGGGAAGAGCGCTCTCCCTGGAGCAGGCCGTCGCTCTGGCACAGATCGCCATTTCCGAGACAGAGCAGAGCGGATCCCCAGCGTAGTGTCGTTCCTATCCTGTGCCAGAGCGCCCGGCATTTCTCTTTCCTGCCCGGCTTTAATGGGCTTCTGCGGGAGCGGCCTTGACACGCGGTTTGCGCAGCAGCAGGATAGCAGGCGCTGTGCATAGGAAGACGATCAGGATCATCATCCAGGCATCGTTGTAGGCGAGGATGGTGGCCTGTCGCATCATCACGCGTTCCACAGCGCTAAGCGCAGCGCGCTGCGCTGTGTCGTGGGCATAGCCATGCGCCATAAAATTGCTCGTCAGCCCTTGCAGGCGAGATTCCAGCAACGGATTGCCACGGTAGATATGCGAGATCAGCGCGACCCGATGGAACTGCGTCTGGTTGGTCAAATACGTGCCCAGGATCGCGATGCCGAACGATCCGCCAAGTTGGCGCGACAGGTTGATCAGCCCGGACGCCTGCTGGGCAATTCTCGGGTCGATGTTGCCATAGGCGGCGTTGTTGATGGGCGTGAACAGGAACCCCAGGCCGAACCCGCGCAGGATCAGCGCGAGCCGGACATCCGGCTCGCCGGCAGACGTGGTAAGATGGCCCAACTGCCACATAGAGAGAGAGAAGATGCAGACGCCGAACAGGATCAGCAGGCGCGGGTCTATGAGAGCTCTTGGGCCGTTGAGGATGCGGCCGCAGATCAGAGCGCTGATGGCCGTCCCGATGCCGCCCGGCAGCAGCAGCAGCCCGGTCGTTGTGGGAGAGAAGCCCAACAGGTTCTGCGCAAATAGCGGGAACAGATAGATGCCGCCATACAGCCCGAAACCCAGGGAAACAAACAGAAACAGCGCTGAGGAGAGGTCGCGGTTCTTCAGGACCCGGAAATCCACCACAGGCGCTTTGTTGCGCGGGGAGAGCTCCCACCAGAGCATGAGCGCCAGACAGACCGAGGAGAGGATGGCGAGCCGCACGATGAGAGGGTCGTTGAACCAATCTTTCTCCTGCCCCTGCTCCAGCACATACTGCAGGCAGGCGAGCCCAACCGCAAGCAGCCCGATGCCCAACAGATCAACCGGCCCGGTACGCCGCTGCATGCCGGGAGGGTCGTGCAGAAAGGTCGTCACCAGAAAGATCGAGACGAGGCCGATAGGCACATTGATAAAGAAACACCAGTTCCAGGTGTAGTTGTCCGTAATCCACCCGCCGAGTGTCGGGCCCAGCGTGGGAGCCACAATGACGCCCAGCAAAAACACGGCCTGCACCATCCCCTGCTGCTCGCGCGGAAAGATCTGGCGCAGCGTGGCCTGCGCCGTCGAAAGCAGGGCCGCGCCGCCTGCTCCCTGCATCACGCGCCAGAACACAAGCTCTACCAGAGTGTGTGAGGTGCCGCAGAAGAAGGAGGAGACGATGAAGATGATGATGGAGGCGGTGAGGTAGTTGCGGCGACCGAAGGTCTGCGTCAAGAAAGCGGTCATAGGGAGGACGACTACATTCGAGAGGATGTAGCCGGTCGAGACCCAGGCGATCTCCTGGAAGGTCGCGCCCAGGTTCCCCGCCATCTGGGGCAGCGCCACATTGACGATGGTGGTATCCAACACCTCCATGATCGCCGCCGTAATGAGGCCCGCCAGGATCAGCCAGCGATACTGGCTCACATCGGAGTGTTCCGACGGAGCGGCAGCCCTGGCCTGCTGGCCTCCAGGAGGCGCTTGAGAGATCGCTACGGATGCCCGGTTACTCTGGGCCATAAGTCTTCCTTTCAGTGCGAAGCGCCACGCTCTTTAACGGACGGCGGGGAGGGATACCCCGGCCCGGAAGCGGTGAAAGAGTAGCGCCCGACCGCCCAGTCCAGTTGCGCCCGGGCGTTGTTGTAGTCATAGAGCGCGTTGATCTGGTTGCTCTCCGCCTGCGCCAGGGTCGTCTGGGCATTGCTCAACTCCAGTTGGGGCGAAACGCCTGTCTGTTGCGATACACCGGCATTGTAGCGGACGCGGGCCAGGCGATACGCCTCGCGCGCCTGCTCCAATCCAACATTGGCGACGGCCACACGGTTACGCGCCTGAACCAGGGCGATATAGGCCTGTTGGACATCTACCTGGACCTGATCCACATACCGTCTTCGGGTCACGTCCGCGTTGGCGACGGCGCCCCGCGCCTCCTGCTCACGGGCCCGCGCCAGTCCGCCGTCAAAGATAGGGACCGTGACGCCCAGGGTGATCGCCCCGACATTGCGCCGCGAGAAACCGGTGGGGTTCGGCGTGTAGCTGTCGCTGAGCCCCAGGTTGAGCGAGGGCAGGCTGCTGCGGCGCGCATACTGAATGCCTCGCTGCGCCGCCGCGATCTGCGCATCGCTCTCCAGAATTTCAGGGCGCGTTTTGAAAGCCTCCTGCAGCAGTGCGTCGAATTCCGGCCC
>DATGIG010000449.1:0-51353 GCA_035295825.1 Chthonomonadaceae bacterium
CTCCTTGTTTCTATCCGATACGATCTCCAGCGTGGAACTTCACCGTTCTTCCCTGATATTCGGTTGTGATGGGCCGGTAAAGCGGTCCACCGCTCCGAAGAGCAAGCAGACGCCGCCTCCCAATGCCATAAGAACGCCTGACAGCAGGGTAAATTTGCTCGTCACCCACTGAGTTAAGGGTATCAACAGGCAGATTAGCCCGCAAAGGCTCTGGATGAAGAGCAGAGGCAAGCGCGCTGTCGTGGTAGGGCTCCAGAGCAGGGACAGTCCGCAGCCCGCAGCGCAGAAGGGGAGCCACCAGTGCGCGGCGGTCTGGAATCCAGTAATAACCGAAGGGCCTTTGTAGAGGGTAGGAAAGAGGGCGACTTCGGGTGGGACCGTGATGCGCTCCCAGGGTAAGAACAGGCTTCCGATGACCAGCACCATGCCCAGGAGCGTCACCGTCTCTGCGCGTGTCGGCAGACGGCGCGGCGTTACGGGGGAGGACGGATTGTCTCCGGATGCGGTCACGACGGCAGTCTCCCTTGCTTGCTCTCTCTACATTCACCGGAGAGAACGCAAACTCCTTCAGCCATCGCTGCACTCAAGATAGATTTTTCTCACCCTATTGGGAAGGCGAGCAAGAGGAGGAATAGTAAGTCAGCTTTTCGATATTTTTCTATATGGAGCTGGGTACAGAACGAAATCTGCGGGGGAAATCCGCCTCAAAGAGCAGGAAGCTTTCAGACGTATCCAGGTGCAAAGTATGAACACTCGCAAATCCATGCGGGAAATTGCCGAGGCGATCATCATCGCACACAATGTCTAACCGAAACTATCCGTTTTCCGCTGCCTCGATCAGTTGCTTGATGTGGGGTAATACGTTCGGTTTGTTTTCCAGGAACAGCCACTCTACTTCTATCCAGAAGCCGGGGATACACAAAAACTCCAAACGCCCCGTCGTGAGAAACACGGCATCATAGTCGGTTTCATTCTTCTGGAGATAACGTACCCTCTTTTTGCGTTGGTCAATGAAGACGATCTCAGGAATGCCGACCGTGCGGTAATCGGTTTCGAGTTGAACGAGATCGGAGGGGCGGTCGTTCTCCGAGATGATCTCGATCACTAAGTCGGGGACGCCGTAGATAGCATCTTTATGGATGATGGCGACATTGTCGGCGCGAACGAACACAAGGTCAGGCAGTCTGCCGTCGTTGTTGCTGATCTTGATAGGCGTGCGCGATCCGAGGACGACCCCAAGTTGGCGGTCCATGACAAAGGGACTCAGGATACTTGCGAGCCACATGAAAATCCATTCGTGAGGATACTGTGCGGCCATCTTATCTATCATCACTCCTCGGACAAGCTCTGTATCCATCTCCTGGGCAAGTTCCAGCCAGGTTGCAAAATCAATCGGATCGTCCGCAATATAGGTCATGCGCCGTATCTCCTCCACAGAGGGGCTTATGTCCAGAGCGGTCATAACAGGACCTCCTTCGCACGGAATGAATTCTCATAGAATCCATTATAACATAGCGGCATGCGTGTCCTAAGGTTTATCTTTTTGTTGCTTCTGAGGGAAGTACATCTCCTTCATCATCTTCCGGTACTCCGCAAGCGGGAAGAGACCGACCTCCGCCCGGCGTTTGTCCACGTTCGCCTCATCCTGGATCGGGTAGAGCGTAGGCTCCTGTCCGTTCCATTCGGCAATCGGCTTTGCCTGTGTCCCATACACCTGCGGCTTGCCTTCGCCGACCAGCACGCGGTCCAACAGGAGCGCATAATCCTGTCCCTGCAACTGACCGGCGCGATAGGCGCGCCGAACGTGCGGCAACATCTCCTTCTGGAAGGTAAGCTGGGCGTGCTGGACCAGCAGGAACGCGGCTTCCGAGCCATCTACCCCCACCAGATCGGGACCCGGCCAGCGGTATTGTCGAACGATCTCTTTCATCCGCTCGAGGTTGTGGGCATCTATCTCGGACATGCGGTCCTCGATGGCTTTATCAGGATGGTCGACACCATGCTGGATCCAGGTATTGCGAATGTCCTGATCTTCTTTGACCATCTGGAGGAGCTCGGCACGCAGGGCAGGGTTGGTGATCGGCGTTACAAAGCTGTTGCGCTTATCCTCTGTCTGGCGTAGGTGGAGCAGGAGCGCAGGGCGCTGCGCGGCGTTTTGGGGATGATCCGCCTCGACCTGGATCGGAATACTGAGGGGCTGCAAGCCATCCGCCCCGACGATCAGGGTGTAGTCTCCGGGGGCGACGCTCTGGAATGCGAACCGCCCGTTCTCTTTGGAGGAGATCGTGGCAACGCTCGCTTGCGGGGAGCGGAAGAGGGTGATGCGCACCCCGGTTGCACTCGATTCCCCTTTTGCCCCTGGCGCGGCAAAAACGGTTTGTCCCTCGATACGTACGACCTGGAAGGGTTTCCTACCGGTCGGTTTGATATATTCCAGAGGCGTGTTCTTATCCTGCGGCGGTTGTGCTATGGCACCGTGGGGCCGGAAGCCGAAGAGAAAGAGGGCGGAGAACAGAAGTACGCTGTATTGGGGCCGACGATAGCGATTGTTAGACATGATTGTCTCTTTACAAGGTGGTAGGGGGTGACGTTTACGAAACCGGGAGATGTTTCATGCCTATTATACCACGGAGGGAGCGGAGATTATTCACAGGAGAGACACTGCTATAACGTTTGGGAGAGAGTGCCGACAATAAGAACGGACTTAAAGGAGTGAGATGATCGCGTAGAGAGGAGAACGATTATGAGTAGCATCGGAGGAGTGACAGCATCGGTATCTGCTGGGCTGATAAGTCAGGCGGAACAGAATCCGGGCGTGGCAGCGACGCTGTTGAACAAGGCGCTGCAGGCCGACAAGGACCTGGTAGCCACTCTGCTGCCTCCGACACCATCCTTGAGCACCGGTCTGGACATTCGCGCCTGACCTGGTTCGGCTTTGGCAAGAACAAGCGTCCTCCGAACCGCTTCCCCAATCCCTGATGAGAGGTTGGTAGGCGGGCTCGCAGGACGCTTGTCTATTTCTACCGGAGGGGGTCATTCCGGCTCAGGGCCGGATCCCGCCTCCACCGTTTGGAGCGTGCTGCTGTATCATCTGCTGCTTGGCGGCGTCCCCGCCAGGCATGGGAGGAGCGGCCTGAACACGCCCCTCGTGCCCATCGCCTACGGTTCCCCCGGTTGCGCCCTTGTAGAGGAAAAAGCCTATGACAAGGACGACGAGGGCGATAACCGCCACCACCAACGGCGTTGAGATAGACTTCTGTCCCATGTTCGCTGGGTGATCCTTTCCACGGCTTACGGACAGGGCACGTCGGTCGTCAGGACCGGCCAGAAGCCGTACACGGTGGCCGAAGTGTTCTGGGTCGCGGGACCGACCGGAACGCCGCCCGCGTTGTAGCACAGGTTCGGAACCGGAGGTGAGGGGCGATGCCACTTGGAGTGACCGTCGCAATAGAAGAAGTTGTTGCCGGCGGTATGGCGAATGGAGTTGCCCCACCAGTCGATGTTGCCGCCGAAGGCGACGATGGCGTTGATGAAGAAGAGCTGGTGGTTGACGCATACCGACGGGCCATCAAAGATGTAGGTGGCGTCCGATCCCAGGCCGGTGTCGGCAGGCGAGCCGATCTGCGCCAGGGCGGTGGGCGCATCTATAATCCACTCGTTCAGGCCGTAGTCGCACTCCGGCACAATGGGCGTCTTGGACGGATCGTTGCAGGTGAAGAGCGCATAGCTGGCCGTATAGGTGGTTCCCCGGAAGCTCGGACAGCGGAAGAGCTGCGCGTTCTTGGTGTAGGGATAGATCAGGGTCGCCCAGTGCTGTTGGGGCTGCACCAGGCCCATGGAGGGGCCGTCGGTCCAGTATCCGGTCTGGGCCATAGGGCAGCCGCCGGGCCAGGGCTGGGAGTAGAATGTCTCGTCGTAGTCCTGCACATACATCATGGACGCCAGGCCGATCTGCTTGGTGTTGGACAGGCACGAGATGGTGCGCGCCTTTTCGCGGGCCTGGGCGAAGACCGGGAACAGGATCGCCGCCAGAATGGCGATGATCGCAATGACAACCAGTAATTCGATTAGCGTAAATCCTGACCGTCTGTTCATGTGAATTCTCCTCATGTGTAGTGAATAGTGCCAGTGCCGGGGCACACAATACCGTCTCAAACGCTGCGGCCCGCCCGCTTCTCACAGGAAGCCCGCAACTTGAGACTGACTTCGAGCACGACCTGCAGGGGGGAACCCTCCGGTTCGGTGATGCGTTTTTGCAGGATGCTCCAACCTTGCCGACAGACCTCCGCTACGGGCAGAGAGAGTGAGGTCAACGGCGTTTCCAGATAAGAGATATAGGGCAGATCGTCGCAGCCGGCCAGCGCGATCTGTTCGGGGACGGAGATCCTCGCCTCGCAGAGGGCGCGGTAGGCGCCCAGGGCGAGTTCGTCGTTCTGGCAGAAGAGCGCATCGGGAAGCGGCTGCCCCTCCGCAAGCCATGCGCTCATACCCTGTCGGGCGGCCTCCATAAGGGAGGGCTGCCCGTACAGTACGGGAACGTCGTACTGCTGAAAGAAGTTCCTGGCGACAAAGTCGGAAAAGACAGCGTAGCGCTGTTCGCTCGGGTGGAAGCTGGTCGGAAACGCCATATACCCGAAGCGACGACAGCCCTGCTCTCGCAGGTGCGCCAGCAGCGCCTCCAATGCAGGCTGGAAGTCAATCGTCACGTAGTCCTTCAACTGTGTTTTATTGCTGAACAATCCGACGACCGGCGGGATCGGACCGCTGTGCTCCGTCAGCGCCTCCCACAGCCCATCCACATAGAACATATAGTCGAATACGAACACGCCATCGAGATCCCACTGGAGCAGCCGATGCCACTTGGCCGTGATCTGATTGGGGGCGCTCACGAACACCATCAGCTCATACCCGCTCTCTTCCAGAGTGTGCCGCAGGTGCTTGATGACGGTCTGGAAGAACTGGTCGTCCGTATCAGGCACGAACACGCCGATGAGCTGGGTGCTTTTGCCCTGGAGCGCCTGTGCGATCCGGTTCGGACGATAGCCCATCCGCGCCGCCGCTTCCATGATACGCTCCCGCGTCGCCTCCGACACAAGATTGCTATGCTTGTCATTCAGGACACGCGAAACGGTCGAGTGGGATATTCCCAGATCCTGGGCGATTTTCTTGATGGTGATACGCACGGTATTCCTCTTTGATGCGCGATTATTCCCCGGAAATTCTATGCACACGTATGCTGTAACACGTTTTCCGTGTCCCAATCATAACATAAGTTCTCCGGACTGTCAAGAAAATCGAAAAATTATTTTTCCCACGCGCCCATTTTTGGCAAGGTATCACTCGATTTGCACTCCCCCTGTCGTTGCGCGAACCCCGATTTCGACGGGTGTGATCCAGAACACAGCCACTCCATCGCGCAGCACACAGCCTGTTTGTCCCCATCCGGTTATCATAGACCCATCAACACCGACGCGAGTGCGAACTATCGAAAGCGCTTCTCTTGACCATGCCGTAAGATAGGCCACTCTGCCATCGTTTACTCTTTGAAAGGAGTGTTCCAAATGGTTATCAAGACTTTTCTGACTTTAAGCGTGATGCTGGCAGTTACCCTGTGCGTAGGCATGACCCTGCTCCATGCACAATCGCGCCCTTATGCTGTGACCCCGTTAGGAACGCTGGGGGGAAACTATAGCGCGGCCTATGCAATCAATGGCGCCGACCAGGTGGTGGGGGTAAGCCTGGACCGAGCCAAAGTCACCCACGCCTTCCTCTGGGAGAAGGGCAAAATGATCAGCCTGTCCGGACCCGATGTGCCGATGAGCGAAGCCAGAGGCATCAACGAAGCCGGTGAGATCGTCGGTACGCAGCAGGATGCTTTCGGTCGGAAGCAGGCGGTTCTCTGGAAGAACGGCGCATGCCGGACCCTGGGCACGCTCGGCGGCAGAAACAGTATGGCCTACGCGATCAACGATCGAGGGCAGGTGGTCGGCACGGCGCAGAGATCGGACGGATCGTACCATGCCTTCCTCTGGAGCGCGAACCATATGACCGATCTGGGCACGCTCGGGGGCGGGCGCAGCGACGCGTTCAGCATCAACGATCAGGGGCAGATCGTCGGACAGTCCAAGCGCTCCAATGGCGTCAACAATGCGTTTCTATGGGAGAAGGGGCAGATGTATAACCTGGGCGGCCTGGGGCATGAGGAGAGTTGTGCGCTCCATATCAGCGCGGATGGGCTGATTACCGGGTATGCGGCGACCTCCGACTGCGACATTCATGCCTGTCTCTTCGCTCAGGGCCAGGCGTATGATATCTCCCCGGAGTGGGAGAGCGAAGGCAGAGCCGTGACCATTACTCCGGAGGGTGAGGCGGTCTGTCTTACGCAAGATCGAGGGATTGAGACGATCTCCACGGCGCAAGCGCAGCGCGATGGGCGGAAGCATTGGCGGACATTGCACTACACAGCGCGCCCAGGATGGCAGGTTCAGGTAAGCAACGGGAACGGCAAGGGGCAGTTTGTGGGGAAGTGGATCTCTTCCGCCGTGAAAGGGACCCTGTCCGAGGAAGCGGTGCTGCTCACCCCGCCCCACTAGCCCCGGTTTGCGACGAGAAACCGCTTGCATTCCGATCTGTAACGGCGTATAATGGGGCAGATTTCCCGATATTCTGGAGGTTGGACCACCTTGCGGGCTGAAGTCGTCTCGGTTGGAACCGAATTGTTGCTGGGCCAGATCGTGGATACCAATGCCGCGTATCTGGCCCGCGCCCTCTCCGAAGTGGGCATCTCCCTCTATCGCCGCAGCACGGTCGGCGACAACATGAAGCGGCTCCTCGCCGCCCTCAAGCAGGCGCTCAACGACGCCGACATCGTCCTTACCATCGGCGGCCTCGGTCCCACCATGGACGACATCACCCGTGACGGCCTGGCCGCAGCGCTGGGGGATACGCTCTACCAGGACGAGGAGATCGCGGAGCGTCTGCGCCAATTCTTCCTCAGCCGCAACATGCCCCTGTTGGAGAGCAATCTGCGGCAGGCGATGGTGCCCACGCATGGGCGCGCTCTGGAGAACCCCAACGGCACCGCCCCCGGCCTCCTCTTCGAGAAAGACGGCAAGATCGGCATCGCCCTCCCCGGCCCACCCAACGAATTTATCCCCATGGTGGACAACCTGGTGATTCCTTATCTGCGTGCAAAGACCGGTAACGTGGGCACGATCCGTTCGCGGGTGCTGCGCGTGGCGGGCGTGGGGGAGAGTTTGGTCGAGGATAAGGTCAAGGACCTGATGCTGGATGCCAACCCTACGGTCGCGCCCTACGCCAAGGTGGGCGAGGTGCATCTGCGGGTCACGGCAAAAGCCGATACTGCCGAGCATGCGGAGGCGCTGATCGCGGAGCGGGCCGCCCTGGTGCGTGCGCGCCTGGGCAACGCCATCTACGGCGAGAACGACGAAACGCTGGAGTACGCCGTCGTCACCCTCTTGAAGGCGCGGGGGCAGACTGTGAGTACGGCGGAGAGCTGTACAGGCGGGCTGGTGGCGCAGCGCATCACGGATGTGTCGGGGTGTTCCGCGGTCTTTATAGGCGGCGTGGTCGCCTACAGCAACGCGGCCAAGACCGACCTCGTCGCCGTTCCCGCCGACATGATCGCCCGCGTCGGTGCGGTCAGTCCGGAAGTGGCGCAGGCCCTGGCGGAGGGGGCGCGTCGGCGCTTCGGCACGGACTACGGCATCGGGGTCACGGGCATCGCCGGCCCGGATGGGGGAACCCCGGAGAAGCCGGTCGGACTGGTCTACCTCGCCGTGGCCTATCCCGGCGGCTGCGATGTGGACAGGGTAAACTGCATCGGCTCGCGCTCCATCGTCCGCCACCGCGCCTCACAAACCGTCCTGAACATGCTGCGCCTGCGCATCCTACAATCCTGAAACTCAATTTCAATTCTTATAGTCAAGAAAGAGGTAGATCAATGGAAGGGGAGGGAGAAGCGCGTGGACGATAATGTCTTGACGATCTTGCAGATGGTGCAGGATGGGAAGATCACGGCGCAGGAGGCGCAGGGCCTCATCAACGCCATCAACAACAAGCAGGCGACATCCGCATCGAATACTGCCACCGCAACCTCATCGAGTACTGCCACGGCAACCGCGCCTGCCGGATTTCACTCCCCTCCGCCGGATCTGGACCGAGCGCCCGCTCCGCCGCCTCCGCCGCGCCTGTCGCCGGGAGACCTGCTGCTTCAGATCGCCGACGACCCTTCCATTCCCGAAGACGAGAAGCTCAATATCATTATTCATGCATCCGCACTACTCAGCACCGTCATGGCGATGCAGCCCATCCCCGGCCTGGACATCTTCTTCTTTACGCCCGTGCAAATAGCCTCCGCCATGGCGATGAGCCGCGTCATGGGCGACCCGCTGGGCAAGAATGGGGCGGGGGAGATTGTCACCTCCGTCGTTGGCGTGGTAGGACTGGGCATCGTGGCGGAGCAGATCTTCCTATTGGGCGCGAAGATCGTGCTGCCCATCTTCGGCGGGATCGCCCTCATTCCTCTGCTCTATGCAACCTCCTACGGCCTGGGCTATACCATTCGCGCCGCTCTGGACGCCCGCCGCAACCATCAGCGCCTCTCCGACGACGAACTGCGCCGCATCAAGGCGGAGGCGGAGCAGCGGGCCAGGGCGCAGAAGCGGGATTGGTCGCTGAACGCCCTCAAGCGCGAACTGGATGAGTGGCGGGAGAAGGGCGAAGCCTACAAAAAGTTCGAGATCGCCTACGAGACCCAACAGCAGCAGACAGCGGCGCTCCAGAAGGATGTGGAGCAACTCAGCTCTCAGCTCGCCGCCCTCCAGCAGCAGAAGATGGATCTGGAGGGGCGCTGGCAGACCGAGGCCGACAAACTGCAAACCCCGGATCTGCCGGAGGAGGAGCAGAGCCGGCTCCGAACGGAACTCGAACCTTTGAGCAAGGAGGCGGATGACCTCAACGCGCTCTGGACCGCGAAGGGCGTGGAACTGAACCGCAAGCAGCAGGATCTGGATCAGCAGCAACAGGCGCTGCTCAGCCTGGTGCGGGATCGGTTCCAGCGCTCCTATCCCCAGGTGCGTTTCCACGCCGATGTGGTCCCGGCGCTCTTACGGCTCCCGCTCCCGCAGTTCCGGGTGGCCGAACGGCAGATCGCCCTCCTGCAATTCAGCCCGGCAAAGGCCGACTACCAGGGCGACCCCTTCCTGGATAGCGGAGGGCGCGCGATACGCACCATCGCTTTCGGGGAGGATGGCCGGATCTATGTCTCCAATGTCGGCAACGATATCGCCGTGCGCCGGGTCGGGACGGGATTGACGATCAGCCGGGACATGAACTGGCTGCTAGCGAACCCCCTATAAGCGCTCCGCTAAAATTATTGCCGCACGGCTTTCCGGTTGAAGCGATTCCAATGTAGTGAGCAAGTGAGAAATGTTGTGGAGGCAATGTGTGGCAACCGGCGAAACGGAACAGGAAGCGCAATGGCATCATAAGCAGGAGGAAGACCGCGCGTTATTGTTGAGCGACCTTGCCACCATGCCAGAGGTAATCCCATCGTGAGTTCTTTGCAGCGCCTCTTCTTTGCGATCACGCTCCCGGACGAGGTACGTGCGGCGGCCGCCCACGTACAGGAGCAACTGCGCGTCGCCATGGGCGTCCGGGGCATCGCGTGGGAAGCGCCGGAGAAGTTCCACTATACGCTGAAGTTCCTGGGCGACGTAACGCAAGAGGAGCATATTCGTGCGACAAACGTCGCAGAGAACCTCGCACCACAATTCTCTCCCTTCTCCCTCACCGTCGCCGGGGTCGGCGTGTTTCCGCAACAGCGCCGGCCGCAGGTTTTATGGCTCGGAGCGGACGGGGACCTTCCGGTTTTGACACGGCTGGCGGAGTCGCTGGATAGAGCGCTCTCCGAGCAGGGCTTTGCTCCGGAGACCCGTCGCTACCACCCCCATGTGACGCTGGCCCGCATGAAATCGGAGGAGGGCCAGGAGGCGGTGGCAAAATCGTTAAAAAGTGAAGCGAATTCTCTGGAAAACGTAGACAGAATTGGCGTATGCAGGGTAGAATCTTTTGCACTGATATATAGTGAGTTGCGGCCCTCCGGTTCGGTCTATACCATACTGGAGACGTTCCCGCTCAGAACGCTTTGACCCATCCCCATTCGTTTCCCACGCGGAACCGCGAGCCGGGTCAACCTTGCTTCTTCGGAACAGGGCCGGGGAGAGTATACACGCCAGAGGCCACTCGCGCTCCTGCACCCTTCGCAAACCGGGCGCGTCGTTTGCACGCTGAAACTATACTGGCAGCGTGTGGGCGGCGGCAGGTGGAGCGCCGCTGCGTCCTTCTGGAACCGCGCACCGCAAAGCGGGCGCAGGAAAGGATGAAACCCAACATGGCAACGGAAGAGAAAGAGAGCGGAAGCAAGGTTCTGGATGGGAAACGGGGCAAGGCCCTCGACATCGCCCTCTCCAACATCGAAAAGCAGTTCGGCAAGGGCAGCGTCGTGCGGCTCGGACAGGCCATGCGCCTGCAGGTGGACGCCATCTCCACCGGCTCCATCGCCCTCGATATGGCTCTCGGCGTCGGCGGTATCCCGAAGGGCCGCATCACCGAGATCTACGGGACGGAATCCTCAGGAAAGACGACCATCGCACTGCAGTGCGTGGCTGTATCGCAGAAGAAGGGCGGAACCTGCGCCTATATCGATGTCGAACACGCCATCGATCCCGAATATGCCCGCAAACTCGGCGTGGATGTGGACAACCTCTATATCTCCCAACCGACCACCGGCGAAGAGGCCCTCGACATCATGGATGCGCTCATCCGATCCAGCGCAATCGATGTCGTCGTGCTCGACTCCGTCGCTGCGCTCGTTCCAAAAGCCGAACTGGAGGGCGATATGGGCGACTCCCATGTCGGCGTGCATGCGCGCCTCATGTCGCAGGCCCTCCGCAAGATCGCGGGAAGCATCAATCGCACCAACACGGCGGCTGTCTTCATCAACCAGATCCGCCAGAAGATCGGCGTGATGTTCGGCAACCCCGAAACGACGAGCGGCGGCCTCGCCCTCAAATACTATGCCAGCGTACGCATGGAAGTCCGCCGCACCGAGACCGTCAAAAACGGCACCGATGCCGTAGGCGCACGGGTCAAGGTCAAGGTCGTGAAAAATAAGGTCGCCCCGCCCTTCCGCCAGGCGGAGTTCGACATCATGTTCGGTAAGGGCATCTCGCGCTCCGGCTCCATCCTCGACATGGGCGTGGATCTCGGCCTGATCAACAAGAGCGGCGCTTACTTCTCTTACAGCGACACCCGGTTGGGGCAGGGCCGCGAGAACGCCCGCGGCTTCCTGGAAGACAACGAGCACCTCATGGATGAGATCGAGGGGCGGATCCGCCAGCAGGCTGCGGCCGTACCGGTCGGACCCGCCGAGGCAGAAGACGAAGACGACGAGGAGTAAGCTCGGCTTTTCCGTCCGAAGGACGGTTGGCCGTCGGCCCGTGGTCTCCGCCCCCGCTCCATCTGGAGCGGGGGATTTTTTTGCTCTCAGGAACCTACAACCTCAGTATTACGTCTTACCACTGCCTTGAGAGGGAGATGTAGACACACGCTCACCCTTCCGGGCAGCTTTCCGTGCTTGTTATACGCAGATCCTGACACTCAGGAGAGGAGACCATAATGGCAGAACACAATCCCCGGTTTTGGGAAGAGGATAGGAGTGACCTGCATCCGAATACACACAGAGAGGAGAACACTCGGAGTGTGTCGGAGGCGAGCCGTACCGCCTACGATATTAAAGCGCTGCATGAAAAGTGGCCGGGCTTCTCCGATCGGATCCTCAAGCAGATCCCGGTACTGGATATCGGAATTCACTTGCGAGAGGGCGCCGTCTATTTCGACCTGATGCGGCCGGAAGACGGACCCTTCCAGGGGATGAACGATAGGGAGGTCGAACCGGAGAGTTATCTGGTAGCAAAAGAAACCGTAGATTATGAACTCTGGAACGCCCTGATCGGCGAACAGAATGCCTACCGCCTGGGACGATTCGCTCCGGGCATCGAGGCAGAACCGACGCTCTTCTAAACGACGTTTGTCTCACAATAGCCATTCCCGGCTCTCTTCCGAATAAGCGCTTGGAAGAGAGCCGGGAATGGCCGACAAGATTTCCCGAATAAGCGCTCCAGAAATCCCCGCTTTTCTCCTGCCGCCCCTCTTCTTTGCCTATAGCCGATGATTTGCCAAAATGTCAGAAAGAGGTTGACATATTGGCAGACAGGGTATATACTGGCAGATGAATGGAGAGAATAAACATATTCTCAATCTCAGAGGTACGTTGTACAGGCTTTACCGAGTGACCGAACATATTTCCGAGGAAAGGAGGCTGCACAGCCGCTGCAAACGAAACATTATTACGGGTTGTATCAAAAACGAATATGCTGTTTCAACTGCGAGTGAACCTCGCGTGACGGCCTATCCCTGATGATAGCCGTTGTACGGATCGATTCCCAGGATGGATCGATACCCAAGAAAGGATGAGGAACCACGATGTCCTATGTCTTTCGAGGCAGTCTCTGTGGCTATATCTGCACTGAGTGCCCGGAGCCGCTTACCAATGTAACAGTGCGCCTGTATCGCAGCCGACCGGACCAGGATGTGACAGTCCTGGCGGTGGCAAACCCCAAGAATACGCTTGCGCTCCTGACCGAGGATGCCGTCAATGCCAAAGCCGCCGCGCTGATTGCGGAAACCGCAACGAATGCTGACGGTACCTTCACTTTTGAACTGGGCGATAAGGAAAACTACACAGGTCAGGCATTTGAAGTGGATGTGTATTGCGGGAGCGTCCCGCATCAGATCGTCGTACCGAACCCCCCGCCGCCGCCGCGTCAATTCTCGATCACCACACTCCAGCCTATGTGGAAGCCCACAGAGACCGGCTTTGTCTGGGGCTGGAACTATTGCATTCCGGAGACTTTTTGGTGTCCTTTCCGTGGTCTGTTCGGAGCGCGCGTTATTTGCGGCCTGGTCACGACATGCGACACGCAAACGCCTCTCGCCGGGGTGACCGTCACCGCTTTCGATGCCGATTTGCTTTCGGATGATCCCCTTGGATCGGGAACCACCGACGCCAACGGGAAGTTCCGGATCGATTATTTCCACAACTCCTTCCTCCAGGCGCTCCTCCCCGGTCTCGTGCCGCTCTTTCCGCACGCGGCGGGAGCGGATGTGCACTTTCGTGTAGAGACCGCGGGGGGGATCGTACTCCTCGATGAGCCCCACTCTCGGGGGCGTCAGCCGGACCGCGATGGGGTGGGAGTGTGCTTCTGCGTCGAGCTGTGCGTTGATGAGCAGCAGCCTGGACCGTCTACCTACCCATGGTTCACCAACGTCGGCGACTTCAATATCTACTCCGACATCGATGCGACCACAGGGAAGACCAAGTGGGCCGCGCCTGTGGGCTTTCCCACCGCGCATGGTGGTCCGAACTTCGGGTTCTATGACGGGATCAACGGGTATGGCTTGAAACTGATCGGCTTCTGTCCCAAGACCCACCCGGTCGGCGGCCAGCCGATGCGCTATCGGTTCCTGTACGAACACCCGGCCAATCCGGGGGTGAAGGTGCCGCTTACCGGAAGCAGGATCTCTGCAGTTGAGGTAGGAAGCCGTCCGATCATGTGGAACCTCTTTGGGCCTGGGCCGGTCTCGACGTTCCAGACGATTATAATCGCCGGGTCCGGAGCCACTCCCGATCCCACGCCGATCCCCGTGGTGCCGCCCGGCACACCCTGGGGGCCTGTTCCTGCTCACGTGATCGTGCCCGATGCGAATGGCTGGGTGATCATCGACCAGACCGCCCTGGATGGCGGATTCTACGGCCCATTGGTTCGCTTCGTTTCTTCCACGGCAGTGCCTGGCGGCGCGGTCGTAGGCCCCGGCGATGCCGCCGGAGTAGCGCCCGTCTCCCCCAAAAATGGCGTCGCCCTGAAGATCTATTTCGAGGCGGAGCCGGTGGGAGGTCCCACCGGAGGTGCGACAACGCTGGGCAACAACCTGGACAAGATCCTTATCAACAACTGGCCCGAGGTGAGCGAGTTGGATTTGCAGCAGTTCTCTGGCGGCAATTGCTGTACGCCACTGGACACTACGCTCGACATCCTTTACACTGCCGACCATGAACTGATGCTAAGCTGGGGGGTGAGCATGTCCAGTTGTGCGAGCAGCCTGGGCTGGGCGCCTCCTGCACTCCCCGGTGGTTCGGGGCCGCGTGGAGGCAATGGTACGGCAAGCCCAAATATCTCCGGCTGGCCTGCCTGCTCCTATAGAGTTGACTTGAGTACGACCCGAGCCGTGACAGACGGCGAGGCGGATGATCCTGGCGAGACCAATGAATTGACTTTCTGCATCTGTCGGTGATCTCAAACCGCCCTTCGATCTTGTCGGATCGAAGGGCGGTTTCCTGTTTCACGGGCAGAGAGCGATGGAGAGCATCGCTAAGGATGCCGGAGCGCCTGGGGAATCTCCAGCAGCAGGGAGGCATTGTTTACGGCCCTGTCCACTCCGGAAGGCGACCGGGAGTGTGGGGGACCTCCGCCCGGTCCAGCGCCTTCTCCAGCTTCGGAAGGTCGGTCTGGACCAGGGCGCGGAGCTTCGCCAGCGCCTCGCCGAACTCCGCTGCCGCGATGGTGTAGGAATCCTGTCGGGTCCGGGTGGGCGGCAGAGGCGAAGTGAGCTGGCTGAAGGTGAGGTCAGAGACCCGGCGCGCGATGGTGGTCGGGGACGGCTCGACGCGCTGGGCGGTGGCGTTGTCGCCGCGCAGGGCAAGATCTATCTCCTTTAGCCGCTTCTCCAGCGCCAGGGCGTCCTCGCGCAGTTTCGGCGAGGCTTTCGGGGCGTCCTGAACCGCCAGCCGGATCTGCGCCAGCCGCGTGGTCAGGCTGTCCACTACCTCCTGCGCCCCCAGCACAGCCTGCTGCAAGTGGGAGACCCTCCGCCGGTATTCCGCCAGCTCCTTTCGCTCTGCAGGGGTGAGCTTGTCATCACCTTCGCCCTGTACCGTGAAGGGTTGGGGCGGGACCAGTTCCGTCACCACGCCGTTGACGCGCTTTGCCAACGAGATGTGATATTCTCCCGGCATCACTTGAAAGCCTCCTCCGCCCCCCCGGCCTCCGCGCCCGCCGCCTGCGCCGCCCTCCGGAGCCGGCTGAGGGACCGCGAAGCCCGCGCTGCGCAGGTCCCAGCTCACCCGCTGAATGCCTGAAGTGGCCGGGCCGGTCAGCCTTCGTATCACGTTGCCCGCGCTATCCGTGATGGTGAGGAGGATTGTTGGCGGATCCTCAGCCGCTTCGGCGCGCAGCTCCTCGACGGTGGGGAAGTGCGGCGCTTCGCTCTTCCGCTCCGCCTCCTGCTCCGTCTCTTGCCGCTTCTGCTTGAGGGTCTTGATGCTCTCTTTGAGGAGATAGGTAAAGGTCGCGCCATACGCGGGATTGGGCGCGGTGTAGTAGGCTTCGCCCTGCGCTCCCGTTCCGGCCTGCGTCTGGACATATTCCAGGACAGGGCGGGGCGGTAGGAGCATGGCATCCTTGGTCAGCGCCGACGGAGTCGGGAAGCGGAGAGGGGAGTAGTCGTCCAGGATATAGATCCCGCGTCCGAATGTCCCCACGACCAGGTCGTTCTCCCGCTTCTGAATGCAGAGGTCGCGCACGGCGATGGTCGGGAGGCCGCCGCGCAGGCGCGTCCAGTTCTTGCCGCCGTTCGTCGTATAGAAGAGGCCGAATTCTGTGCCGACGAAGAGCAGGTCCGGGTTGACATGATCCTCCGCAATAGAGAGGGTCGGGCCGTTCTTCGGCAGGTCATTGGCGAGCGGCGTCCAGGTCTGGCCTTTATCGACGCTCTTCATGATGTAGGGGGCGAAGTCGGCGTTCTTATGGTTGTCGAAGAGGGCGTAGACCGTGTTGGCGTCGTGCTGCGAGGCGAGCAGGCGGCCCACATAGGTGCCATCTGGTACGCCGGGGACTTTTTCGATCTTGCGCCAGTTCTTGCCGCCGTCCTCCGTCATCTGGATCAGCCCATCGTCCGTGCCGACGTAGATCAGTCCCTCCTGCTTGGGGGATTCGGTCAGGGAGATGATGTTGCCGTAGTAGGAGGTGGACTGGCCCCGCGCGATGGTGTCCAGTTTCCAGAATTTACCCATGACCGCCAGTTTGTTGCGGTCGATCTGGCGGGTCAGGTCGGGACTGACCGCCTTCCAGGAGTTGCCCCGGTCGTCGGAGCGGAAGAGAATATTGCCTCCGAAGTAGAGCCGGGTGTGGGAGTGGGGGCTGATGAGCAGGGGTGTGTCCCAGTACCAGCGTATGGGAGGCTCGCCCCGGCCCTCAACGGGCTCGATGCCGACGCGCAGACCGCTCTTCCGGTCGTAGCGGACGATGCCGCCATCCTGAGAGACGGAGTAGATTGTGTTCGGGTCCGTCGGGTCCACCTGCTGATGGAAGCCGTCGCCGCCCAGCGTCACAAACCAGTCGTCGTTGGCGATGCCAGAGCCGTTCCTGGTGCGGGACGGCCCACCCAGGCTGTTGTTGTCCTGCGTGCCCCCATAGACATAGTAGAAGGGGAGGGAGTTGTCGGCAGCGACCCGATAGAACTGCGCCAGGGGCAGATTGGACTTGAAGAGCCAGGTCGCGCCCCGGTCGAAGCTCTCATAGACGCCGCCGTCGCAGCCGACCAGCAGATGACGCGTGTTGGCAGGCTCGATCCAGACGGCGTGGTTGTCCACGTGCTTGTTCCGTTCCCCCACGGCCCGCACGGTGCGGCCTCCGTCTTCGGAGACCATCAGGGTGACATTCGGGAGGTAGATCCGTTCGGGATCCTTCGGGTCGCATACGATCTGCCCATAGTACATCCCCTGCGCCACAAAGTCGCTGCGCTTCTCCCATGATGCGCCGCCGTCGGTCGAGACATACGTGCCGCTGCCTGTATCCGCCGCCTCGACGGTGGCGTAGAGCAGATTGGGGTCCGCCGGAGAGATCGCCAGGCCGATGCGCCCCATCTCGGCAGGCAGGCCGCCGCGCAGGCGCGTCCAGGTTTTGCCCGCATTGACGGAGGTATAGATGCCGCTCTCCGGCCCGCCGCCGATGTAGGTGAAGACGTGCCGGCGGCGCTGCCAGGCGGAGGCGTAGAGGATGTCCGGGTTGCGGGGGTCCAGCACCACGTCGGTGACGCCGGTGTTCTCGCTGATCTTGAGGACGTTCTGCCAGGTCTTCCCGCCATCCGTCGTCTTGTACAGGCCACGATCCCCTCCCGGCCCCCAGAGCGGCCCCTGGGCGGCGACATAGACCGTGTCCGAGTTTCGTGGGTCCACGACGATCCGCCCGATATGCTCCGACGCCTTGAGACCCAGGTTGCGCCAGGATTTGCCGCCGTCGTCGGAGCGATAGACGCCGTCGCCGTACCCCACGCTCCGCTGGGCGTTCAATTCGCCCGTTCCCACCCAGAGCGTGTTGGGGCTTTTGGGATCGAGCGCCAGCGCGCCGATGGAGTAGGAGCCTTCGTTATCGAAGACGGGGGTCCAGGTGGTACCGGCGTTGGTCGTCTTCCAGACGCCTCCGGAGGCCGCCGCCACAAAGTAGCGGGTGGGGTCGTTGGGATCTACCGCAAACGCGATCACCCGCCCGGAAGTGACGGCAGGGCCGATGGCTCGCAGTGTCAGTCCCGCGCCGCCGCCTGAAGCCGCCGCACCTCCGCCCGGCCTTCCACCGCCGGCCCTGCCCTGAGCGAGCAGCATGCCTGGGAACAACAGCAGAAGAGAGAGAAAAAGCAGAGTGCGGGAGAAACTTGCGGTGAAGCATGTATGCGCCATCAGGAAACGTGTCAAGGGGGACCTCCGAATCGGCCAACGGCCTTATTGCCGCAGGATACGCCATCCGAAGGCGCGAATCCTCTTCTCGCTTGGTAAGAAGGGAACAATCGAGCCAACCCGTGGACGAACCTATCGCCCCGAACCGCTGTATCATGGGAGGATTAAGCGAGCGAAGGGGCGAAGTACTCTTGAGCAGGCATATCCCCTCGATATACGTCGCAGTATCGGGCATTCTGCATTCAACACTCAATTAGGATTTACTTGCGTCGTGAAGGAGGTTCTCATGAACACTGGTTTCCGCAGCTCGCTTTCCGTGCGCCTCTTCTTTGTTATTCTCGTGGTAGCTCTGCTCTGTGGTTCCATTGCTTCTCAAGCGCAGTCAACCTTATTTGGCTCAGGTGGGTCAAGCAACAACATAATATATGCTCCCAATCTGGCATTTGGTTACTCCGCGCTTGCTTCCAATACCACGGGGACCTACAACACTGCCATGGGTAACTATGCCCTCACAGCTAACACCACGGGGGGCAGTAACACCGCCTTTGGTTCCTACTCCCTTTACCAAAATACCTCAGGAGGCGGTAACACCGCAAATGGGTTCCAGGCCCTCTACTCCAATACCACGGGGCTCGAGAACACCGCCATCGGCAATAATACCCTCTACTCCAACACCACGGGGGGCAGCAACACTGCCATCGGCAATGATGTCCTCTATTTCAACACCACGGGGACCCAGAACACCGCCATTGGATGCTTTGCCCTCGTCGGCAACACGACGGGCATCCAGAACACGGCAAACGGAGAGAATGCCCTCTCCGCCAATACCATCGGGAGCTACAATACCGCCAATGGCGCCTTTGCGCTCTTTGCCAACACTTCCGGGAACCAGAATAGCGCCAGTGGCTGCGGTGTATCCGGACATGGTTCAGTACGACAAGGAGGGCAAGCCCTTCACGATCTACTATCAGCAACTTACTCCCATGATGCTCAACGAACTGCAGAAAGCCCATCAGCATGCAAAGGATCAGGATACGAAGATCGAGCGTTTGGAAGGGGATTTGACTGCGGTAAAGCATTGGGTGCAGCAGCTCATTTTGGGAATGGTCGCGATGGCGCTGACAGGGTTCGCCGTTGGCGTCTTTGTTCTGGCTTTCAGGACACGGTCAACGCGTTGATACGAGATTTTTTTCTTGCTAATCCGTCATAAAAGACACCAGGTTTCTACGGAAGCGGCGTCAGCAGGTAGGCATGGATGTTGCCGTTGATCGTGCCGGTGCCCACAATCTCTCCGGCATCATTGATACCGTTCGCAGTATACAGGACCCAACCGGAGCGCGGGGCAATCAGGGTGTTCAGATCTTTCATCCCCTCCGTGGACGTCCAGAGAAAGGCATGAAGGTCGCCAGAGCCCGCAGGAGTTGCGCCATAACTGAAAGGTTTCGACCCGGACGCTCCAACAACCTGTCCCTGGGTATTGATCCCATACGCGACGGCAGAAGGGGCGCTGGGGAGGGTCCCTATATTGCGCATCCCACTGCTCGCTGACCATAGAAATGGATGGAAGACGGGTGTCGTGCTTGAATGTACATCGATGCTGCTGGACCATCCGATCACCTGTCCGGCAGTGTTGATGGCAAGCGCCGTGCTGTCTGTATCGCCAGGAAGCGCGCCCAGCCCCTGGGGGATGCTGGCAGCGGTCGGCCAGAGAACGGCATGATAATGGAGAGCGCCATACTGTTGGTCTCGGATGATGGAAGCGCCTACGATCTGTCCGGAAGCGTTGATAGCATAGGAGTAGAGATCGTTATCGCTAGAAAGGGACGTCAGGAGTTGTGGCGATGCCGTAGGCGATGCCCAGTAATAGACACCCCCGACAATCTGCCCGGCATCATTGATAGCGCGCGGTGCGGAGACGCCAAAGGCGCCGTTGTTGATATTGGCATCGGCCAGGGTCAGCATGGTACCGTCTGCCTGTCGCACAAATCCATAGTTGCCGATCCCCAACCAGTTGTCCGAATAGCCGATAGCCTGATTGCTGCTGTTGATCCCGGAGAGCGTGATCGTCTGATTGCCCACGAGTTCCCAGTATTGCTGCGGGATGTATATCAGCCCCTCGGATTGGGACCAGACGAAGGCGGCCTGGTTGGAAGTGCCGACGACACGATGGGAGGCATTGATCGCCAGCCCATAGCTGAATCCGGCAATGGTCCCGATGTTTCCAGGGTTTAGATCATAGATGGCATAACGGGCAGCCGGGGAGGCAGGGGGCTGGTTCGGGCTCAGGCCCGGCAGCGTGGGGACTTTGGGAAGGGATGTGACGTTGGAGCCGCTTCCACCCCCTCCGCATCCGATAAGACTGGAGATCATGATGGTAACAAACCAGATCGTCAGGACAGGCGTTCGTTTCATAGGTAGATCCTTACTTACCAGGTGTTATCGATTCTCTGAGAGCAAGGGTAGGGGGCGCGCCAGCGGCTCCCAATCCAGCATCCGTTTGGCTTTGCTCATGTTCATGATCTTTCCGTCGTAGTCCCCGGAGATCATAAACGCTTCAAATCCTCCAAAACGCCGCTCCAGCGCCGCCTGAACGGCCCGCGCCAGGTCGGTATCCGTGGTGGCCAGAACCGGTCCATCGGCTTGCTGAGCGATCTGCTGCCAGCGCTCTTCGGGGACCGGCCAGCAGAGCCGCAAAGCGTTCACGCTCACTCCGAGGTCGCGGCAGGCGTTCTGGCAGACCATTTCGCCCAGACGCTTGGTGAACCCATAGATATCGCAGGCATCGGGTGCGACGTCCTCATTGGGGAAGTAGCGGTCGCGCAGGCTGCGCTCATCGTAGACCGACATGCTGCTGGTATAGACCGCGTGTTCGATACCGGCGTGGCGCGCCGTATAGAGCGACACGTATACCCCCTTGACATTGGCGTCCAGCGAGGTCATCAGGGCATCCACATGCTCCGCGTAGGGCTCGCCGATGGGCAGGTAGCGACCCATCGCCATATAGAGCAGGGCGTCGCAGCCCTGCGCCGCCTGTGCGACCGCATCGAAGTCGGTCACTTCGCCCGTCACGTACTCGGCTTCGGAAAACGCAGGCTGTCGCCGGTCATATATTCGGATCGTATGCTGCCGAGACAGATGCGGCAGGATCAACCCGGCGACATACCCGGAACCTCCGATCACAAGGATACGCACACCACTCTCCTTTCAGAAATCCACACACGAATCCGCTCTCTTGCCGAAGCAACTCGCTCAGGGGGTCTCACGCAGGATGTGCCGGTCCCGATAGCCTCCGCGTGGAAACTGCTCCAGGTCGAGATCGCCGGGGATGTAGTGCCAGGCGGTGCGGTAGCTGCTCCGGTCGCTGCGGTTGGGATGCGCGCCATGCAGGAGGTTGGCCGAGAAGAGGACGACCGTGCCCGCCGGACAGACGATGTCCACCGCCTCGCTCTCCTCCACCTGCGCCCAGGAGCCGTGTGCCCATTCGCCCTGCCCCGGCGCATGCGCGACCAGTGCGCCGCTCCGGTGGCTGCGCGGCACGACCTGCAGGCAGCCGCTCTCGCGGTCGGTGGCTTCCAGGTAGATGGCGCAACTGACGACACGGTCGGAGTTGGTCCCGAAGTAGTGGTTGTCCTGGTGCCAGCCTGTAGAGGTGGACTGATGGCCCGGCATGGGGAAGAACTTGGTGCCGAACACATCGATGTTGGGGCCGATCAGGTCCTCCACACAGTCGAGGATAACCGGCTCACGTGCCAGGTTCAGGACGCGCTCCTCCGCGACGCAGACGCCCTGGATCTTATGCAGCCGTCCGGGGATCGGCTTCCCCTCCGAATCCGGGGCCAGATTGAAGGCCCCGTCCGAAGTGGTCATGGAGCGGCTGCGCTCCACCAACTCCCGGAAGACGCCCATAGAGCGCTCCCAGGCCGCCCCGTGGATAAGGGCCTCCAGGATCAGATACCCCTCTTCTTGGTAGTGTTGAATCTGTTCGCTTGTCAAACCCATTCGTCTCTCCTCCTGAACAACTTCTTCGTCATACTGCCCGCCGAGTCCTGCCGCTGTTACGCACAACGGGGAGGCATTGCGCATTTCAGGCGTTGCGATCTGATTTGGAGAACGGATAAGGGAGCCAGGGAAAAGAGGGCGAGGGAAGAAGGGCTTTGCTTCGCGGATGGTGAACTATAAGGGCGAACCCGGCAAGTCGCCGAAGACAGGAGCGCAAACCTATGAGAGAACAAATGGCCGCCCTCTACGCGCTGCAACAGCAGGACAGTGCCCTGGACCTTTTGAAAAAGCAGTTCGCCGCGCTCGATTCCGGGCGAGCCGAGAAACCGGCCTACGAAGCGGCGCAAGCCGCCCATACGGAGATAGCAACCATCGTGGCCAACCAGACCACCGAACTCCGGGATATGGAACTGGAACAGAAGTCGGTGGAGACCAAGCGCGCCGACTTCGAGAAAAAACTCTATAGCGGGAAGGTGAACAACCCCAAGGAGCTCCAGGCGATGCAGGATGAGGTCGAGATGCTGGGACGCCTGCGCGCTCGCCTCGACGACAAAATGCTGACGCTGATGGAGACCTTGAAATCGAATCAGGCCCAGGAGGCCCAGGCGAAGGCGACGCTGAGCGAGACGCGAACCGCCTTGAAAGCCAGGTATGCCGCCTACGAGCAGGAGGCGACGACCATCAAGGCGCAGGCGCAGGAGCTCTACAATCAACGCAATGCCGCTGCCAAGGAGATCCCGCCCGCCCTGTTCAAACGCTATGAGGCGCTCCGGGCAGCGAAGAACGGCGTTGCGGTGGCGGCGCTGGAAGATAGCAACGCCTGCTCCGGATGCAAAATGGGGTTGCCCTCACAGATCGTCCGAGCCGTTCATTTAGGAACGGACATGCAGATGTGCCAGAACTGCGGGCGGATGCTCTTTGCACCCGCGAAATCCTGATCGGCGGGCATCAATGCCTGCCCTTATCCATTGGAATAGGAGCGATGCAACGGTGGGAAAATGGACGGCGCATGTAGACGGCGCGGCGCGGGGCAATCCCGGCCCGGCAGGGATCGGCATTCTGCTCGAAGACGCCGAAGGAAATGTCGTCAAAGAGATCGGAGAGCCGCTGGGCCACACCACCAACAATGTCGCCGAGTATTCCGCGTTGATCCGGGCGCTGGAGGAAGCGCGGCTCCATGGCTGCGATGAAATTGCCGTCTATACCGACAGCGAATTGATGGCGCATCAACTCAACGGCAAGTACGCGGTGAAGGCCCCGCACCTGGTCCCGCTCTTCCAGCGCGCGCGCCTGCTCCTACGCCAATTCGACTCCGCCACCGTGACCCACGTGCGCAGGGAGCGGAACAAGCGCGCCGACGCCCTCTCCAACCTGGGCGCGGATCAGGTCGAAAAAGCGGAGAAGGCTCCGGAGGCGGAATAGAGAACCGTTAAGAAAAAGAGCACGCCGCAGGCGCATTCCTTGTCCCGTCCGCGAGGACGGTTGGCCGAAGGCCGTGGTCTCCGCGCCGCCATTGGTCCGAGGCGTGGAGCAAGACGGGGGTTTTCAACCCCCGGAAGAGGCGGAATAGAGGTCCGTTAAGCCTTGGGGCGCGGCCCCGGACCGATGCCCTCGATGTGCGCGCGCTTGGCGACGCGCACGGTCAGGTCGTTTTCAACACGGATCTGGCATGAGAGCCGAAACCGGGCGATGAGTTCCGGCTCTTCCAACGCGGCGCGCTCCAGGTCGCTCTGCGGTGGGACCTCGCCGGTTACGATTTCGACGCGACAGGTGGTGCAGCGGGCATTGCCCCCGCAGCGATGCAGAATGTCAATGCCATTGTCTTCCAGGCAGAGGACAAGTCTCTTTCCGGCTTCGACCTCGAAGGTCTTTTCGCCTTCGACGGTGATCTGGGGCATGGGGTGCTCTTCTCCTATCAATGAGGTTCCATCTGATTCCGGTACGGAATGCAGGATGGTCCACCGCGTGTTGGGAGTATGGTGATCTGGGGCATAAGGACGCGATAACTCCTCTTTCTACGCTCGGTCCGGCGGAACGGTTCGCGGTTGCATGCGTTCCAAGGGAGAGTGCCCGAAAACACCCTATCGTGCAAAAGGAGTGTGAATTGTATGACAGAACAGGACATCACCTTTCCCTCTCCGGGTGCGGATGGCAGGGAAGCCGCGATCAAAGCGCTATTGGCCCAACCCCAAGCTTCGGACACAAGCCCGTCTCACGGGAGCGTTATCGTCGTCCACGAGATTTTCGGCCTTACCGACCACATCAAATCGGTGGCGCGCCGGCTGGCAGAGGCGGGATTCACCGCCCTGGCGGTGGACTTTTTCTCCCGTGAGGGGGGAGCGCCGGACATGTCGCAGGGGTTCCAGGGGGTGAGGGAGTTCGTTGGAAAGATTCCGGACAGGCAGATCATGTCGGATATTGGCGCAGGGGCGCGCTATCTACAGCAGTTGCCCCAGGCCAATGGGAAGGTTGGGGTGGTCGGTTTCTGCTGGGGTGGGCGCATCGGCATGCTGGCCGACGCCTCGGTGCCGGAAATCGCCGCTGCCGTGGCCTACTACGGCCGTATCTCCGGGGAGGCGACCGCCAATCAACCCGCCCATCCGATAGACCTGGCCGCAGACATGAACATTCCGCTACTAGGGCATTTTGGGGAGACGGATGCGGGCATTCCGCCTGCCGAGGCCGAGAAGCTGCGCGCCGCACTCCAGGTGCACCGGAAGCCGCATGACATCTATGTCTATGAGGGCGCAGGCCACGCTTTCAACAACGATACCCGCGAGAGCTACCATGCCGCCGCTGCACACCAGGCCTGGGAGCGCACCCTGGCATGGTTTGCGCGCTATTTGACCTAACAGTTGCCGGCCCGTTTCCATCGGCCCTAATGCTGCCCGTTCGATGCTCCGAAAATACCAAAATGCTTAACTGGCTTATCATTTTTGGAGTTACCGTGTAAGATACGGAGGGGCACGCGATGGCACAGGGTATCAATCGAAACGGGTCCATGGAGCTAAAGTTCAATGAGGACCGCACACAGGCGCTGCTGACTATCCACCCAGCGATGGGGGATGGCGATGCGGTGACGTTGGAAGAGGTGCTCGGGCGCTTAAAAAAGATGGGGGTCTCGTACGGGATCCGGGAATTGGCAATCGTCGAAGCGATTCGCTTTGCGCAGGAGAAGGCGACTTCCTGTCTCGATAAAGTGGTGGCGCAGGGCGTCTTACCGGAAGATGGCAAGGACGCGAAAGTCTCATTTACACTCCCGCTCGAAGTGCTGACCAAGCCCCTCCCCAAGCGCACCGATGAGAAAAATCTCATCGACTGGTTTTCCCTGGATCCGGAAAAGATGGTGAAGGCGGATCAGGAACTGGCGGCGATTGTGCCCGCACAGCCCGGCAGCCCCGGAAAGACGCTGACCTGGCCTGTGCAGAGTGTGGTCTATCGCCAGGGTAAGTCCGCAGCGGTCAGCATCGGAGAGGGAGTGCGTGCGGTGGAGGGCGGGTTGCGCCTGCTCGCGAATCAGGATGGCTACGTCTGTCTGCATGGAGAGTTGCTTACCGTCTATGCCCTACAGCAGATAGAGAACCATGTGACGGGTGGCTCCAACCTCTATCCTGCCGGCGTGGTGTTTCTCGGCAATGTCCAGAATACACAAATCTGGGCAGGAAATTTCGTTTCGGTGCGCGGACGGGTCACCGATTGCCGGATACGCGCTCAGGGCGATGTGTATCTACGCTCCGCCGAAAATACCGAGATCATCACTCCCGGAGAGGTCTACTTCACCGAATATGTGAAGAACTGCCTCATCAATACGCGGAAGCGCGCGCTGGCGATCCAGGGGGCGCATATTGTCGGCGGCAGCGTCTGGGCGACGGAAGGCATCCGTGCGTTCAATGTCGGCACACCGGATTTTACGGAAACAGAGCTGCAAGTCGGGGTGGATCGCCTGTCCGAAGTGCGCATGCAGGAGATACAGGAGGAGTTGGTGGCGTGCGACATGAATATTAAGCGTATCAGCCAGGCGCTCAAGCCGTTTGTCACCTTAGCCGCACATGCCGCCCTGACCGAAGATAAGCGCCAACTTCTGCAGAAACTCCAGGCGCAACAGCGCTCGCAAGAGGTACGGATCCGCGAGCTTCACAACGAACGCCGCTCGCTCGCTATCGCAATGAAAGAGCGGGTGAACAGCACCATATCGGTGGAGCACTGTGTCTACCCCGGCGTCTGGATCGGGGTCGGCGGCGCCGCGGTTCAGATTGAATCGCCCCTGGAGAACGTGCGCTTTATGGAGGCTTCGGGCGGCAAGTCGATACAGACCGAGCCGCTGAAACGAGCGGCGTAGGAGGCCTGGCAAGACGGGAGGAACCTGTGGAGACACGCTTCAAACTCACCCGCCTTGTACGGACCCAATCGTCCGAGATCTATCTTATCTGGGATGGCGAAAAACGTACCGGGCAGATTGACATCCATTTTGCCCGGGATACCATCCATGCCACCGTGATTTTTGAGACCGACCTGACGGTGAGCGAAGAAGAGGAGCTGCTGGCCCAGATCGATGACGATATCGTCTCCTCCTATCTTCCCCGGTTCGAGCGGGAGGACTTCGTCGCGCATGTCTTTCGAGGCGAAGAGATCAGTCGTTACACCGACTGCTCCGGCGCGATGGACGATATGGAAGACGACGAGGAGCGGGAGGAGTAAGCATGCCTGCCGCTGCGCGTGGGACGGGCCGAACGGAGAAGCGGGGAGCGCCGGAACCGATTGCCGCGCTGAACCGGGTTCGGATCCTGGAGTATACTCACCCCTGGTCGGAGCGTGAACCGCTCGTGGATGTGCGGACCTATTGCCCCGAAGTGTCCTGGCACGAGCATGTCTGCCCCTACCTGCGTCGCACCGTCGCCGATAGGGTAAATCGGGCGCAGTCCTCCCTGGCGCCCGGCTACCGGCTCCGAGCGGGTACGGCGCTGCGCACCCTCTCGATGCAGAGCGGCGGCTGGGACAGCTTCTACCGGCGGATGCGTGAAGAGCACCCGAACTGGCCCCTCTCTGCCCTGCGTCGCGCCACCAACAAGTACTTCGCCCCCTACGATCAGAAAGCTCCGCCCGGACACTGTACCGGCGGTGCGATCGATGTCGGCCTCCTCGACCCCGAAGGCAACAGCCTCGATATGATCGCGCCCACCCAGGGCTGGGAAGCGGCGTATACCTGGTCCGAAAAGATCTCCCCGGAAGCCAAAGCCAATCGGATGCGGATGGTCGAGGCGATGCTGGGCGCCGGTTTCTCCAACTGTCGCGACGAGTACTGGCACTACTCGTACGGCGATTCGGCCTGGGCGGTTCGAGTAGGCGAGACCGAGTGTCTCTACGGCTGGGCGCATCCTCCGGTCGCCCTGGAAGCGAACTTCGCGGGCGCTAGCGTCGGTGAACTCCATATCGAGACGGCGCGCGATGTGAACGGGAGGGCGCTCCATGCGGAAGGGAATTGCACGCTTCCTCCTGAGCCGGAGCGCACTCCGGAGGGTATTCCGCTATGGCGTGTGGGGCTCTACTGGGCCAAGGGCGTCCCGGTCTCACTGCGTTTGCACTGGCCCTTCATAATGCCCGCCGTGCCATCGCTCTATGTGGGCGATGGCAAAGAGGCGTGGGAGCCGATGCCGGAAGTTTGCCGGGAGGGCGACATCCTCTTGATCCATGTGACCCCGACGGCGGATCGGCGGATCCTCTCCACCGTGTTGCCTCCTCGCACCGGAGATTGAAAATCTCCGACAGAACAAAACGAGCGTCTTCCGGACGCATACCGCATGTGCGTCCGGAAGACGCATGCCCTTTCTTGCGGGGTGTTTTCAACACCCGGTGCATTTGAGAGGAAAATTGGGACGATACACCGAAATGGAGAGTATTAAGGGCACGGCTACTCTTGCCGTGCAGTTTGAAAGAGAAAGCGGATAGCAGATGGCGGATGAGTTCGAGCAACAGGAGTGGTTCAAATTCGGGATGGCGGCGACGCTTTCAAAGCAGTACGCCGCCGATCAGCGCATGTTTCTGGAGCTGCTGGCGCAGATGCTGGAGGGCGCCCTGCCCGGCGAGGCCGAAATCGGGCGCAAGGGCGGGCTCTTCTCCAAGAAGACGGTGCAACGCATCTCCCTACAGATCGGCTCGGACCGCTATACCCTGGAAGACCCCGGACGCGGCCCGCTCCGCGCCACCCGCACCCGCATTGTCCGCAATATCGCCCTCAAGACCGAGGAGATCCCCGTTCAGGACTGGCTGGCGGAGTTGGGGGCGGCCCTCGACGAACGGGCGCGCACCAGCCAGGCGGCGCGAGAAGCCCTCGCCCGTCTGATCGGATGATTGCTCCGCGTAATCCCCTTTTCCGTGTATTCTCTCCAGACCGTCGTATCACCCTGCAAACGTGGTGTGGGCCAGGTGCTTTGCCTGAGCGCTCTTCCGCATTGGTGTAGCATGAGACAGGTAAAAACTGTGCGTGCACGTGTGGATTTTGGGGTTACTCAGGCTCGGAGGTGGAGCGGAGGAGTTGCTCTGCGGGCGTATTTGCCGGGTCCAGAACGGGACGCAGCATCTCCGTCGGAGCGTCGTGCGCTTCCTGAGATGGGCGCAGGAGGACGGAGGCAGCCTGCTCTCGCTGCAGCCGAACCTGCAGAAGGGGCAAAATCCGCTCCGCCTCGTTCCGAATGGCGGTGTGATTGGGCAACTCGGAGGTGCGATACCTCCGAAGCAGGCGTTCGACTGGCCCGACTGCCTGGCCCGTGCCGATAAACTCCAGCACACGCACAATCACCAGCGCCAACTCTGCATCTTCCGAGCCGAGAGCGTCCAGCAGGCGCCGCTCTTGTTCTGCGTTCACCAGACCGGCGTCTTCCGGCCCAATCAGCGGCAGCAGGGCGCGGAGAACGCGGAATGCTTCCGCACGGGTGGCGCCGGAGTGTGCGCCGAACGCGATGGCCAGCATGCTGGGCAGGGCATTTTTATCTCGGAGGGCGATCAGTGCGTCGGCAGCGGCCTGGGCGAGCGCGCTTCGATCCTGTTCCTGCCGAAGATAGCCGATCGGCAGGCACACCATCAGGTAGGTGAGCGACCAGACCGGTAAGAACGCCATCAGGGAAATTAACAGCCGCACAGGCAGAGGCATATCCAGGGAGAGAGGCAGCGTTGAGACCAGCGCGGAGAGAGAGGCAGACCAGACAAACGGCTGTCTTTTCCAGCGCGATGGGGACAACGGCAGGTCGCCGAAGAGGATTTTCGCCAGCAACGGCCCGGCCCGCTGGTCTTTCAGATCGCCGAGGGTTCGGAGCAGGGCGTTCATTCCACTGAGCGGCCAGTTCTCGGCGCGGCGCAGGGTCGCCAGCATCTCCGGGACGGCTTCGCTCCCGAATTTGCAGAGCGCTGCGGCCGTGTTGCTACGCACATACGGGTTTGGATCGTAAACCAGGGTGTGGACCAGAGGCTCGATGGCTCTGGGGTCGTTGAAGGTTGATAGCGCCTCTACGGCTGCCGCACGCACCAGGCCCCAGGCTTCTCCCCGCCATCGCAAGCGATCCATGGCGCCTTTGGGAGGTTGCAGGAGGGCGCACAACGCAGGAACGGCGGCTTCCGGGGGCTGCTTGCCGCCCCACTCCACCCACCACCGGCATGCAATGGGGTCGTTCTCAGCCCGGAATTTGCGTACTTCCATCAGGAGGGACATTGCATCGGGAGATAAGGGCTGAGATCGGGTTGTTCCAGTCTCCGGCTCATCCATAAGAACTCTCACGTCTCATGCGCGTCAAGCGCTTCAAAATCTCAGGCGTTCCTGTAAGGAACCGTGCCCGTGGGTCGTCCTGAACGCCGGAATGGGCGCGGCTTCGCAGCGGTCAGGCCGGGCACTCTAAGCATACCTCCTATTCGTCACGGACGGCAAGGTTATAGATCGGCACGACCGCCATATCGTCCGGCGAGCGCTCGGTATTGAGCACGGCCATCACCTGCCCTGTCGTCGCGATGCTGAACTGGGGTTCACCGCAGGTCTGGCACACGTCGGCGGGCACGTTTTGCAGCAGAACAAAGCCGATCTGGGAACGACGTAACATCATCGAGATCATCTGCGGGGTGCATTCGCTCCCGCAGTGCAGGCAGAGGGAGGAGACACGGGTCGTTGCGGGGATAGGGTTCATGGGAGTTGCATTCTCCTTACAGTTGGGGTAAGTCCTCTTATTATGCGGAAGGAAATGGAATTGCGCTTCCGTAGATGTACTGAAACCGGGGTTCAGGCGGAAAAACCGGTGCATTTGCGGATACAGAACCCCAGGTGGCGGCAGAGACTTGTGTCCGAGCCGCATTATGCACTATAATGAACCAGTACAAATCTTTATGAAGATGGTGGGCAGGGCGGTTTCGGGGCGCAGCGTGGCGCGAGGGTTGCCCTTACCTTCCTAATTACTCGTTTCGTCGTAACCGAACCAGGACGAACGCAAGGGAGATACGCATGATCGTTCCAACACGCACGCTCTTTGAACACGCTTATGGCAAATATGCGCTGGGGGCGTATAACATCAACAATCTGGAGCAGACGATGGGGCTGTTCCGGGGAAATATCGATTCTCAGGCTCCGTTCATCATCCAGATCTCCAAGGGGGCCAGGGCCTATACCGACAAGAAGATGCTCGAAGCGATGATCCGCACCGCCGACGAGCTGTTCCCGGACGCCCTGTTTGCGGTCCACTTGGACCATGGCGATGAGCAGACCGCGCTGGAGTGCATCGAGAGCGGCTTCTACTCCTCCGTCATGATCGACGCCTCGCACGACCCCTTTGAGGAGAACGTCGCCATCACCAAGCGGGTGGTCCAGGCGGCGCATGCGCGGGGGATCTCCGTCGAGGCCGAATTGGGAATGCTGGGCGGCGTGGAGGAGGACATCAAGGTAGACGAGAAGAACGCCTGCCTCACCGATCCCGACGAAGCCTATGAGTTCGTCCATGCCTCGGGCTGCGACTCGCTGGCCTGCGCCATCGGAACCAGCCATGGAGCCTACAAATTCAGCGGCGGTCAGGGCATCCACTTCGACCGCGTAAAGGCGATCCAGTCGAAACTGCCCGGCTTCCCGCTGGTGATGCATGGCTCCTCCTCGGTTCCGCAGGACGAAGTCAAGCGCATCAATGCCGCCGGCGGCCAACTGCGCGAGGACGCCAAGGGGGTGGACCCGGAGCAGTATCTTCCCGCCGCCAGGCTGGGCGTCTGCAAGGTCAATATCGACACCGACGGCCGCCTGGTATGGACCCGCGTGCATCGCGAATTCTTTCGCGACAAACCTGCCGAGTTCGACCTGCGCCCGCCCGGCAAGATCTTTATGGCGGAGTATGCCAAGTTCATTGGCAGCCGCAATACCTACCTCGGGTCGGCAGGCCAACTCGCCTCCGCCCGCGAGCACGCCATGAAAAAATAGGTAAGGAGACCCGGATGTCGCCCAATACACGTCTTTCGCTCGATCACCTGGATCATTTGAGTTTAGGCAAGCGGACACGCCTGCACCGCTTGCTCTATTCCCACGGCCCCGCGAACGGGACGCTGCTGTTCCTGCCGATAGATCAGGGATTGGAACATGGCCCCCGCGACTTCTTCATCAATCCGGACGCCGCAAATCCGGAGTTCGAGTTGAAGGTCGCGCTGGAGGGGAAGTTCACCGGGATCGTCTTCCAGGTCGGCATCGCGGAGAAGTACATGCGGGCCTATGCGGGGCGTGTGCCGCTGGTGCTGAAGGTGAACGGAAAGACGGAGATCCCCTCAGACCAGGCGCCGCTCTCTCCGGTAGAGTCGACGGTCGAAGATGCGGTACGGTTGGGTGCGGACGCGGTTGGATACACCCTCTATATCGGCTCCCCACGCCAGGACGAGGATTTCAAGCAGTTTGCCACCGTGCGCGCCGAGGCCGAACGCTATGGGCTGCCGGTCATCGTGTGGGCCTATCCGCGGGGGGAGGCGATCGAAGCGAAGGGCGGGCGCGACAGCGTCTATGCGGTGGACTATGCCGCCCGCGTCGCGGCGGAGTTGGGGGCGGACGTCGTCAAGTTCAACTTCCCGAAAGCCGTCGCTCCGGAGCGGCGCAGTCAGCTTCCCAAGCCCTACGACACGCTGCAGGAGAGCGATGAGCAGATGATCTCCCGTGTGGTGGCCTCGGCGGGCAAAACGCTGACGCTGGTCTCCGGCGGCGATCATGTGGATGACGCCGCGATCCTGCGGAAGGCGCAACTCTCCATGGAGGCGGGCGCGACCGGCCTGATCTTCGGACGGAATGTCTGGCAGCGGCCTCACGACGAGGCCGTGAAACTGGCGCAGGAGTTCCATGGTCTGATGCAGTCCTACAGCCGCTAATTCCCCGTTTTGTCGACGCATTTGGGGGGAATGCGATGGTCTGCTTTATCCGAAACCTTTTCGGCGGCCCCCACAATATGTAACGGAGCGCGACCCAACGCACCATGACAGCGGAGATGTTTGCCCCGGACAGCATAGATCGCGTGACGCCCACCCTGCGTCCCGCGGATCGGACGGTCATGCGGCAGCGCTGGGCGCATCTGCTGTTTCTGCACTGGATCGTCCCGCCGGAGCAGCTCCTCCGACTGCTGCCACCGGGGCTGGAACTGGACACTTTCGAGGGGAATGCCTACGTCGGGCTGGTTCCCTTCACCATGACAGGCGTGCGTCCGGTCTGGGCGCCCGCCTTGCCTCCTCTCTCCGACTTTCACGAAACCAACGTCCGTACCTATGTGCATCGGCAGGGGAAAAACCCCGGCATCTGGTTCTTCAGCCTGGACGCCGCCAATGCCATCGCCGTTCGTATCGCCCGCGCGGCCTGGAAACTCCCCTACCACTTCGCCCGCATGAGCCTGGACAGGCGCGAGGCGGAGGAGGGCCCCACCATCGCCTACGAGACCCGGCGGCTCTGGCCCGGCCCGACGCCCGCCACATGCACAGTTCGCTATACGCCCCATGGCCTGGTCGTCCCAGCGCCTGTGGGTACACGGGAGCACTTTCTCGCCGAGCGCTATATCCTCTATGCCTACCGCGCCGGCAAGCTCTACTCCGGGCAGGTGAACCATGTTCCGTATCCGCTGCAACAGGCGACGGTCCATGAACTCAGCGAAAACCTGATCGCCGCCGCCGGGATCACCCGGCCCGATGTCGCGCCCATCGCACACTATGCGCGCGAAGTGGATGTCCGTATCTTCCCCCTCAAAAAACAGGATTTCTGAGGTTAGATCCGAAATCTAATCCTGTTCATCCTGAAAAATCCTGTTCATCCTGTCTGAAATCTAGCCTATCCAGGGGTTGCCAGCATGAGTTTGGAGTGTCTATTCGACCTGACATCGAACCCGCCTGCACCGGAGGATCTCTATATCCGGCTCGATCTGCCTCCGCCTCCGGAGGAGCGCCCTATGATCTACATCAATATCGCGGCAACGGCGGACGGCAAGATCGTGTTGGGCAAGCCGGACGGTTCGGCGAAGGGTGTGGGCGGGCCGACGGACCAGATCCTCTTTCGCCGCTTGCAGAAGAATTGTGACGCGGCGATGATCGGCAGCACGACCCTGCGTGCCAGCCAGGTGATCTATCCGCCGCAGATCGCTCGCTTTGTGGTGACACGGACGGGCGACGTGCCGCTCGACAATCGTTTCTTTTCGGATGCACCGGACCGCGCCTATGTGCTTGCGCCGGAAGATCTCGCAACTCCGGCCCTGATGAAACTACGGGCGGTGACAAACGTATTGCAGATAGGGGAGGGGAGTGTGGACCTCGCCAGGGCGATGCAGCATCTGCGCCGGGAACTCGGCGTCCGGTATCTGCTCTGTGAGGGCGGCAGCGCCTTGAACGACCAAATGATCCGCGCCGGTCTCGTTGATGAACTCTTCCTGACGCTGGCGGCGAAGATCAAGGGGGGGAGGGATCTGCCGACCCCCGTCGGGGGACAGGGGTTTCCTCCCGGAGACTATCTCCCATTGACACTGATCTCCCTCTATCGTGACGGTGACGAACTCTATCTGCGCTATCGGCTGGCGGACAGGCCCGTAACACGGGCGAAATAAGCACGACCGTGCTATTCGGGTTGATGGGCGCGTCACTAAGGGTGTGTACGGAGGTGAGCAGCACGTGAAGGTCGTGACGGCGGAACAGATACGCGAACTGGACAGGCGCGCCATTCAGGAGGCGGGAATCCCCGGCGTTGTGCTGATGGAGAACGCGGGGCGCGCGGTCGTGGAGGTCATGGAGCGCGAATATGGCGCCCTGCGCGGGAAGCGGATTGCCGTGTTCTGCGGGCCGGGGAACAATGGCGGAGACGGCTTTGTGATTGCCCGCCTATTGGCGTTGCGCGAGGCCAAGCCGATCTGCTATCCGTTTGGCGATAGGAGCAAGGCAGGTACGGATACACAGACACATCGGGAGGTTCTTGCCGCCTGTGGCGTGGAATTGGTTCCTTTCACGGACTGTGAACGGGAGAGAAAGAATTGGCGCGATGAACTGATTGTGGACGCGCTGCTGGGGACGGGGATCCGGAGCGCCCCGCATCCCGATATGGCCGAAGCGATACAGTGTATCAATGCGTCTCGCCTGCCCGTCATTGCCGTTGATATTCCCTCCGGAGTGGATGCCGATACCGGTGCGACGCCCGGCGCAGCGGTGCGGGCGACACATACGGTTACTTTTGCGTATCCAAAAATAGGGCTGTTTCTGTTTCCCGGCGCGGAGTGCGTCGGCACGCTTCATGTCGCCGACATCGGATTTCACTGGGCAGCTCTGGAATCTCCTACCCTCTATCGCTGGCTGGTCCCTGGGGAAGCGACCAGGAAGTTTTTCGTCTCGCCCTCCCTGTTGGGAGAGGAAAATTGGACGCACGGCCTGAAGAAACGCAAGCCGGAATCCAATAAAGGAGATTATGGACACGTAGGTATTTTTGCGGGGTCGCGCGGCATGGCGGGCGCGCCTGCCATGGTGGCGCGGGCTGCGCAGCGCGTCGGCGCGGGACTGGTGACCGTGCTTGCGCCCGAATCCGTCCAGCCGACTATCGGGGCGAAGCTCGATGAACAGATGACGATCCCGCTCCCGGAAACCGATGGCGCGGCGAACGAGGCAGCGTTTGAGACGCTGGCGCACTTTGCCCAGAAGGCGACGGTCTTCTGCATCGGACCGGGGCTGACGACGGAACCGGGAACGGTCGCTCTGGTGCATCGCCTGCTTACTAAACTTCAGAAACCGATCGTGCTGGATGCCGATGGGCTGAATGCGCTGGCGCAAAACCCTGGCATCCTTGCCGGAAGACCGGAGGATCCGCGCGCTCCACTGATCCTGACGCCGCACCCTGGAGAGGCCGCCCGCCTGCTGGGAACAAGTATCGCGGATGTGCAGTCCAATCGTATAGCATCTGTGTGTGAACTGGCTCGCCGCTATCGCGCGATTGCCATCCTCAAAGGACGCTTCACCCTGATCGCCGATCCCGAAGGTCATGTCTGCATCAATACGAGTGGTAATCCCGGTATGGCGACGGGGGGCATGGGGGATACGCTGACCGGCATTCTGGGGGGACTACTGGCCCAGACGCTGGCGCCGGGGCGGGATGCACCGGATGAAAACGCTTTTCGGAACGCCACAGGACCGCCGGAAGAGATCGCGGCGCTCGGCGTACATTTGCATGGACTGGCAGGCGACCTCGCCGCCGCACAGCATGGCGAAACGGGATTGGTTACGAGCGATCTGATCGCCTGCCTACCCGCCGCTATTCGACTCCTGGAGGGAGAGAGATGACTCGTCGTAACTGGTATCTCCTCGTTGCGCTTCTAACATGGTCCGCCTGCTTGTTTGCCGACCGCGTTGCGCTGGCACAGGGCGGAACTCCGCCCGCTCAGAGCAATTCTGCTCCGCCTTCAAAGTCACCCGATTCGTCCACAGGAGCGCCGAAATCACCGCCGAACAGTTCCGGTGCAGGCAACACCGCAACGCCGTCGAAAGAGACGACGCCTGCCGCGCCGCTTGCAGTCATGCAGATCAAGAAGAATGTGACCGGGGACTTCACCTATCGCTTTCTCAACGGTTCCGAAGCGCCCTCCGCTCCTGCCCCGCTGCCGACCGTGGGACCGGACAACATCATCACGCTGCCCGTCCCCTCCACCATTAAGAGCAAGGACGCCCAACTGGAGATAACGGACAGCACCCGGGGCAATATCGCCCGCCTGCCTGTGACCTCTTCCGGTGTGACCCCGCTGGACGAGCAGAGCTTTAAGTTTGCGCAGCGCATCAGCGTCCCGGTGCAGGCCAAGGGACAGGCGGTCGTGGGGGCGCAGGTGACGCTGCTCAGCAAGACCTACAACAAGACGGAACTGACGGATAACACCGGCATGGCCCGCTTCGAGAACGTGCCGATCGGGGAGCAGATCACCGCATCCGCTACCTACGGGCAGCACACCCAGGAGAGCCTATCGCGCACGCTGGAGCGCACCCGCTCCGGGGAGGCCTGGCCGCCGATCCTCGTGGATTGGACGGATGCAAAGCTGGCGCCGCTCCCCGCCCCGCCCGGATCCGCCGGAACCGCCGTTGCCGGAACCGCTGCTGCCGGAACGCCCACCACACCGAGCGCTACGTCGGATAACCGCGCATCGGGCCGGGAGGAGGGCCGCTCCCGCAGCGATACGAACGACACCCGACCGGCAGAGAATTCCAATCCGCTTACCGGCGTCATCAGCACCGTCATCGGGCTGCTCTTCCTCGGCGCATTGGCCTATGGCTTCCTCTGGGCCTGGAACAAGGGCCACATCAAGACGGCCATGGAGAAAGCCGGCATCAATCTGGCAACGCCCGCCAGCACCGCCGTCGCACCCAATCCCTTCGATAAGCCCGCGAAAGCGCCGATCACCCCGATCACCGAAGGCACGGCGGACCCGTTCGGCGGGGGGGGAATGATCGGAGGAGGGGTGGCTGCGGCTCCCGTCGTCGCCGCCGGCCCCCGGTTGGTAGCGACCATGGGCACTTATGCCGGCAATATCTTCCCCATCAGCGGCGGTGCTGCCGATATTGGGCGCGATGCAGGCAATGCGATTCCGCTGCCGAACGACACCAACGCCTCTCGTCGCCACGCCACCATTCAGGTCAATAGCGGGCAGTATGCCGTTGTGGATAACGGCTCCTCCAATGGCACATTCCTCAATGGCGTGCGGATCGCCAGCCAGGTTCCGCAGCCCCTGCGGCCCGGCGACGAAGTGCAGGTGGGCCTGACCCGGTTCCGGTTTGAGGCGTAAAGGAAAGGGCGTATGAGATCGCGGATCCTGGTCGGGATGATAGCAGGCGCTGCAGGCGGGCTGGTGGGCGGGTTGATCACGGAGGCGATCATCCCCTACAACAGCTACGTCAAAACGGTCAATGGAGTGTGTACGGCGATCACGCCGCCCGCCTGGCCGGCGAACCTGGTCGCTTTCTGTGTCTATGGTCTGATCGGCCTGTTGCTGGGGTCGGTAGACGGCATTGTCGAGGGCAACCCCCGGAAGATCCTGCGCGGGGTCTTCATCGGTGCGCTGGGCGGTATCGTCTTCGGCAGAATGATCAGCGTGTTCGGAGACGTGCTCTACAGCGCGCTGGGCGGCACGAAGTCTGCCGTAACGGACCCCTCGGTCTTCGCCTTTATGCGCCAGATCATCGCCCGCGCCATGCAGATGGGCAGCATCGGTCTGGGGCTGGGCCTCGGCTCCGCTATCTCCACCCTCAACCCCAAGCGCGTCTGGTATGGGGCGCTGGGCGGCGTGATCGGCGGCTTCCTGAGCGGGATCATCTTCGATCTGGTGGCCAAGAGCATGAACCCGGTGCAGTCCGCGCTGGGCACGAGTGGCTGCTACGACGCGGGCGGCCCGAGCCGCATGATCTCCTACGTGCTGATCGGCGCGCTGACCGGCCTGTTTATCGGCCTGGTCGAGGAGCTGCTCAAGCAGGCGTGGGTGAAGGTGCTGGCGGGCCGTAATGAGGGCAAGGACTATATTCTCTCCAAGTCCATGAACCTGCTGGGCCGCGACGAACGCTGCGATGTCCCTCTCTACGGCGATATGAATGTGGGGGTGCAGCACGCGGCCATCCGCGCCGACGGCAACCGCCATGTCCTGCTCGATGGCAAGACCCCCGCCGGGACGCTGGTCAACGGGCAGCGCGTGGCCTCCGGAGGGGAGCAACTGCTGCGGGATGGCGACATGATCCAGGTGGGCGTACACCGTATCCTCTTCCGGGAGAAGGCGACCGCCTCGAAGTTTGCCCGGAAGCCTGTGGACGAGCCGAAGACCAAGCCCGGCGGCTCCGTAGTGCCTATGCCATCGCACCTCTGTGAATTTTGCGGCGCGCCGAAGGACCCCAGCGGCAACTGCCTCTGCAATCTGGCGGGCGGCGGAGCGACGGCCAACCCAGGCTCCGCACTGCCGCCATTAGGATCGGCGCTGCCTCCGCTGGGTACATCCCCTTCCTACAATCCCGCCCCCGGCTTCGGCAGCCCTATGCCGGGCGGCATGGCGAGCGGGGGAACGCGGCTGGTCGGCATGGAGGGGCCCTACACGGGACAGATCTTCCCCGTGGGCGGGCCGAGTGTGTCGCTGGGCCGCGAGATGACCTGCGACATCGCCCTGACCGCCGACACCACGATTTCGCGCAACCATGCCCGCATCGCCAACGAAGGAGGGGCGCTCGTCGTCTACGACAACGGCTCCTCCAATGGCACCTTCGTCAACGGCCAGCGCGTGATGGCCCCGGTCGCCCTCGCACCGGGTGACATTGTACAGTTCGGATCCAGTAAGTTCCAGTTGGAATAAGTTCAACGAAATGAGGTGGCAGATGGAAGACCGTACACAGATAATCGGCGCGACGGGAATGCCAGGCGGTGGGCAGAGAACCCAGATGATGGGGCCTCAGGTGCCCGGAATGCCGGGACCCGGCTTCGACCCCATGAAGACGGCGATGGGTATGCCGATGCAGACCCTTGAAGTCGAATGCCTCTCCGGCAATCGGTATGCGATGGCTCCCGAAGTCAGCCGGGATCATGCGCTCGTAGTCGTTAAGGCCAGCGGGCAGCAGCTTGGACGCCGCGCCCCCATCAATGTCTGCCTGGTCATTGACCGCTCCGGCAGCATGGAGGGCGAGCCGATGGAGTATGTGAAGCGCGCCTGCGAGTACGTGGTGGACATGCTGGAGCCGAACGATATCCTCTCTATCGTCACCTTCGAGGAGCAGGTGGACGTCCTGATGCCGGCCCGGCGCGTGGTCAATAAGGCGCTGGTGAAGGAGCATATCCGCCGCCTGGATGTGGGCAACACTACCAACCTCTACGACGGCCTCATGGCCGGCTGTATGCAGATTGCCAGTGTGCAGGCGCAGACGCCGGGCTATGTCAGCCGTGTCATGCTGCTCACCGACGGCGAACCGACTGCCGGATTGAAAGACTTCAACTCCATCGTCCAGCAGGTAGCGGAGCAGAAGAAGAAGGGGATCTCCATCACGGCGCTGGGTTTCGGCGGCGAGTACAACGAGGAGTTGATGGCCGGCATCGCCCGGCGCAGCGGCGGTAACTACTACTATATCCAGCGCCCCGACCTGCTGCCCGAAGTCTTCCGCCGGGAGCTGGAGACCTTGATGACCATCGTCGCCAAGAACGTGCGCGTCCGGTTCCAGCTCTCGCGCTGGGTCTCGGTGCGGCAGGTCTACGGCCAGCAGCCCGCCTTCAACGGGCGCACGGTGGAGATCCCTTTGCCCGACATCGAGCGCGGCACAGTACGCACGGTGCTGGCCGAACTGGAGTTCGATCGGCATCCGGTCGGTACGTTCCGCGTCGTCAAGGCGGAGGTTTTGTACGACGATGTGGTGAATAATCGTCCGGGCCAGAGCCTGGGCGACTGTGTCTTCGAGTTTACCAACGACCGGAACCTGCTGGCCGGGGGCATCAACCAGATGGTGCGCAACGAACTGGATATCGCGATGGCCTCGCAGAACCTGCAGCGTACCATGATGGGCATGCGCACGCAGCAGTTGACGGCGATGGGCGCGATGCAAGAACTACAGAAGACGCGCACGGTGCTGATGCAGGCCGGGCAGGTCGGACAGGCGCAGGAAGTGACGGCGGCGATCCAGGCCCTGCAGGGCGGCGGCGATGCCGAAAAGACACTGATGGGCACTATGTTGAACCTGGATCAGGGCAAGCGCTAGGGAATCGAAGCCTTCTCCCCTCTCCCCTTGCGGGAGAGGGTGGGGGTGAGGGGGAGAAAATGAGTAACTACGAAGCCACACAGGTGATCGGTGCTGCCGGGGCGCCGACTGCCGACCGCACGATGGTCGTTCCGGGAGGGATCGGCGCGCCGATGCCCGGCGGTGCGGATGCCTTTCGCACCCAGATGGGCGGCACGACGACCTGCCCCGTCTGCAAGTCCACGACCCCGCTGATGGAGCCCTACTGCGGCGACTGCGGATTTCTGCTCACGTCACCGCCTGCGGAGGAGCTCTCCCTGCCGTCGGAGGAAGCGCCGGTCGCCGAATTGGTGGACCTGCAGGATGGACGCCGTTTCCGCCTCCGGATGGGCGTCAACACCGTGGGGCGGCAGGGCACCGATGTGCTGGTCAACGACGGCACGGTCTCCCGCAACCACGCCACCATCACCATCAGCGACAGCGGCATCACCGTCGAGGATCTGGGCAGCAGCAACGGCACCAAGGTCGGCGACCTGCGCCTCGGGGCGAACCAGCCCACAAACGCTGCGCCGGGCACGCCGCTCCGCTTCGGTAACTGGCGCGTGATGCTGGAAAAGGGCGGCGTCGGCGCGGGCAGCGCCGAGGCGACCGTTATGGTCGGTGCGGACGACCGCACGCTGGTGGGCGCGCCTCCGACCGATGATCGCACGATGGTCGGCACTCCCGGCGGCGCTGCCGCCTCTCCGGTCGCCGCCGAGGCGGCAGCGCCTATCGTGCCCGAGGGGCCGGTGGTCGCCTGGCTGCGCAAAGAGGAGGGCCCCGGCGCAGATATCGCGATCACCGAGGGCACCCTGACCATCGGACGGCGCACCGGCAATACGCTGGTCCTCACCGGTGACAACTACATCTCCGGGCGGCATGCGGAGCTGACCACCAACACCATCGGGACCTACCTCACCGACGTGGGCAGCACCAACGGCACCGGCGTCAACGGCCAGAAGCTCACGCCCAACGAGCGACAGCCCCTCCTGGAGGGCGATATTATCCAGCTCGGGCAGACCCGCTATCGGTTTGAGGAGGTCGCGCCCGCCGCCGAAGCGCCGGAGCCCGCTCCGGTTGAGAATGAAGCGGAAGCGGCTCCCTCCCTTTCCGGTGAGGACCAGGGGGAGAAGCCGGAAGCATGAGCGCTTACGACGCAGCAGTGGGCGGCAACGGGTCGAACTCCGAGCAGGAGACGACGGCGAAGTTCGACCGCGCGGAACTGGTACGCGGCTGGCGGGAGTACGAAGCCCGCCAGCCGCGCGTCGTGCCTGTCCTCAAGTACGCCGCCAAGACCGACATGGGCCAGGTGCGCGAGAACAATGAGGACAAGTTCGACTACTACGAGCCGGAGCATCCAGCCATTCTCGCGGCGCGTGGGAGCCTGTTCGCCGTCGCGGACGGGATCGGTGGGGCGCAGGCCGGGCAGATCGCCAGCGAGATGATGCTCAAGCAACTGATCGCATCCTACTACGACAGCCCCGCGCCCAATCCGGAGAACGCCCTCTATGATGCCATCTCGCAGGCGAACGACCGGATCTATCACCTGGCGCAGATGATCCCGGAGCGCAACGGCATGGGGACCACCCTGATCGGCGCGATCTTTATCGAAGATGAGGTGCTGATCGCCCAGGTGGGCGACAGCCGCGCCTATCTGATCCGCGATGGCGTCGTGACGCAGGTCTCCGTGGATCACTCCTGGGTGGAGGAGAGCGTGCGCGCCGGGCTGATGACCCGCGAGGCGGCGGAGACTTCTCCCTTCCGCAACGTCATTACCCGCTCCGTGGGGGCCGCGGCGTCGGTCGAGCCGGACTTTTACCGCGAGGCGGTACGGCCCGGCGACATCTGGGTACTCTGCTCGGATGGGTTGACCGGCTACGTCAGCGATGACGAGATCCGGACCATTGCCGGCAGCCATCCGCCCGCAGAGGCGGCACGGCAGTTTATCGAACTGGCCAACGCCCGTGGGGGGCGCGACAATATCACCGTGTTCGTCCTTTCGGTGCGCGATCTGTTTCCCTATTCCAACGAAGCGGTTGCGGAGGGTGTCGCCGGAGCCGCTCCCTCCGCCGCAATACCCGTCAACGGCCTCCCTGCGCAGGAGCGCCCCCGCTCGCTCTGGGGAAAACTTTTTGGAAAGTAGGGAAAGGGTGTAGTTCCCCCTCCCTATCGCGTATAATTACAGGGAAGAGCCTTCTTTTGCCGGCGGAAGTGGATTTTATCCTGTCCCCCTCGTCTTGCGTGAGCGGAGACGCAGTTTGGATGTGGAGATGGCGCGTTGTTGGACGTAATCAAGGGCCAATACCAGATCGTGCGAGAGATTGCGCGCAGCAACGACATCGTCTATGAGGCGATGGATACGCGCCTGCGTCGCCGCATCGCCCTCAAAGAGCTGAATATCGCCCCCAGCATGACCGGACAGGCGCGCCGGGAGCGGATCGAGCGCTTCAATCGCGAGGCACGCGCCGCCGCGCGGCTCACCCATCCTAACATCGTCTCCGTCTTCGATTTCGGCGAGGAGAACGGCAGGCACTTCATCGCCATGGAGTTCCTGGAGGGGCAGTCGCTTCGGGATGCCATGCAGGCGCGGGGCGCGCTGCCCCAAAAAGAGGCGCTGAATATCGCCTACCAGATACTGGACGCCCTCGCGTATGCTCACAGCAACAAGGTCATCCACCGCGACATCAAGCCCGACAATATCCATATCCTCCCAGGCGGTCAGGCCAAGCTGACCGACTTCGGTATCGCCCGCCTGACCGAAGAGCCCGCACTGACCAGCAACGGCCAGGTGTTCGGAACTCCGAGCTATATGTCCCCGGAGCAGATCGAGGGCAAGCACATTGACCATCGCTCCGACCTGTTCTCGATGGGCGTGCTGCTCTACGAGATGCTGTCGGGGCGCAAGCCCTTCGTCGGGGACAGCGTGATCGCCATTACCTATGCGATCATGAACGCCGCCCCGCAGCCGCTCTCCGGCATACCCGCCGCCATCGAGCAGGTCATCCATCGCGCCCTGGGCAAACGTCCCGATCAGCGCTATGCCACGGCGGAGCAGATGAAGGCCGACCTGCAGAGGGCGGAGTACGCCCCGGCTACATTCTCTTCCCCCTACATGGCGCCAAACCCCGTGCAGCAGACGGGCATGGGCGGTTTTGGCTACCCTGGGGCGGGAGTGCCTTTGTCTCCTCCCCAGGCGTCGAACTACGGCGCGGGAGGGTACACCGGTCAGAATTACGGCTATGGCGGGATGTCCGGCGGCTACACACCCACGCCGCCTCCGATGTCTTCAATGCCGGTGTCACAATCGCCTGCCGGCAATGGCAATCTGCCCTGGGCCTTCAACTCCCAGGGAAATGCGCCGCCGGCTCCCCCGCCGGTCGTGATGTCGCAGTCTCCTGCCGCTGCGCTGCCCTCGCAACAGGTCGTCTCGGCGATGCTGTCCAACCCGAGCGCCTATGCCGCGCCGCCCTATCCGGCGCAGCCCTCCGCCCCCGCGATGGACCTCTCGCCGGGAGTCCGCTCCCTGCTCTGGGCGCTGCTGATCGCCGTGCTGTTGGGCGGCGGCCTGGCCGTAGGCGTGATCGCCTTCCAGAACAGCTTTGAGAACTATCAGCAAAAAGCCATCGCCGACAATATCGCGGCCTTGTCCGCTCAGGGCAAAGATGCCTATGACAAGCAGGACTTCGGGAGGGCTAAGGAACTCTTCGAGAAGGCGCTCGCCTCCAAGCCAGGGGTGGAACAGCGCAAATTCCTGAACATCAATCTGGCCTTCACCTACATGAACCTGGCGCAGATCGCCGCGAAAAACAACGATCTGACTACCGCGCAGAGCGATTACAAGAGGGCGCTGGATCTGCTGCCGGATGACGAGGACAACCGAACGTATCGAACCCAGGCGTATCAGGAGCTGGCGAACGTCGAGAAGAGCCTGAACCTTCCCGAGGATGCAAAGCAGCACCAGGAGGCCGCTCAGGGCGTTGCTTCGGGCGGGAGCAGTCCGGTTACAGGCAGCCAGCCGCCGCCCACGCTGCCGCCCCTGTCAAGCTCTTCCTCCAGCGCTCCCAGCGTTTCCAGCAGCGATAATTCTCAGGGCGATCCCAACTTTACCGACAAGCGTCGCCAGGAAGCCCAGCAGTTGATCGCAGAGGGCGACCGCCTCAAAAGCCAGGGGGACTATTTCGGCGCGATCCAGAAGTGGACGGATGCCGTGACGAAGGCGCCGGGATCCCCGGAGAGCCAGGAAGCCCAGAACCGCATCCTGAATGCCCAGAACTCCTCTTCTCCCCCCAACCCCGGCAGCTTTGGTGGTTATGGTAGCGGCGATTAGCTGCCTCTGCTCCTTCTCACCCCTTTAAGTATTTTCCGCTTTGTGCGTTTCGACCGGTGCTGTCTTCGCTGTGTAGCGGAGTGCCAGGCCAGCCCAGATCCAGATCAGCACGATAAGGAGCCGAAAGGCGAGAGCGCGGGTAGGGTCTGCCGAGATCACGGAGGCGATCCAGGCATTCTGTTGGAGCGGCACTCCGGTGAGTGCGCCGATAAAAAGCACAATACACAGGACGCCGATGAGGCCTAAGTAGAAGCGAAAAGCTCCAGGAGGGGAAAGCCAGGCAGCAGGCAGCGCGAGCAGCAGCACGCCGAGCGCCAGGAGCCTGCCCGCCCAGGCGGCATCCGACAGATGGAGTAACGGCAACAGCAGCATTCCGAGCGGCAGGGCGACGAGCCCTGCCGCTGTTGTTGCCGCCAGGCGCGGCCAGAGACGGCGCGCCGGGATCAGGAGCAGGGCCAGCGCGCACAGCACGCCCAACATCGGCACGCCTCCAAGGATCTCCGCAACCTCCGCCTCATGTACCAGGGACGTATGGTCGGCGGCGAGGCTCTCCGGGGTGGGAGTTGTAGTGGGAAGCGTGTGAATGGGATGCCCTGCAGTGTGCGGCGGGGGCTGATGCAGCCAATCCGCGACCGTGGCGACCAGATCGGTGTTGGAGACCAGGCCGGTCCGACGCGTGGTGTCGGAGGTGAGGGAGCCGGGCGCGATGCCCGACCCCCACAGGAGGATGGGCGCGAACCGGTCCGCCAGGCCCGATGAGGATTCGGGTGGGCCGGGAGAGAGCAGAACAAGGCGCACCGGTTGTGCGGGTGTAGCGGCCTGCTCCGCCTGCAGGCGCTGGCGCAGGCCCGTCAGAAAGGTGTTGAACGCCGCCAATGCGTTCGTGCGATGCTGCGCGGCGACCTCCGGCAGGCAGAGGGCTTCATAGCGGTTGGCGCGATATAGGTCGCCAAAAGCGATCACGCGGAGCGCCGCCAGTGAACGCGCCGTATCGTAGTAGCTGAACAGCATCGGGACGTCGGTGCGCAGGCCGTAGGGGGCAGTCTCGTCCAGCAATTTGCGCAGGAGCGGTTTGCCCGCATTATCCACGTTTCCGCTCGGATCCATGGCCAGCAGATAGTGAGAGCGGTCATGAACGTTTGTATCCAGGTTTCCCATAACGGCGGTGTGGAGGCCTGTGCGATGAAACAGGTCTCCCAGTGCACCGACAAGAGCCCCCAGGCGGCGGTTGGCAGCGATGAGCACCTGGAGCGTGTCCGGGGGTGGGTAGGGCGAGACCCGCAATGCGTGGTACGTGGGCATGGTGAGAGGCGCGGCTTCTTCGCCGACATAGGCAGGAACGCCGCAGCCCAGCGTTAATAACAGGGATGCTGTGGAAGGGCGCTCTATCGGGCGGAGCGGGTGGATACCGGGCGCACGTGCGGCGCGACAGTCCATCCATCCGGATTCACCCTCCTGCAGCATCTGTTCCAGCACAGGGACTTCCGGGCGCGACAGGTCGTCGGCGCGAAGCCCCGGCGCCACCAGGACTACCAGGCGCATTCCCGGCGCGTCATCGGCTTGTGCGGGCGAGAGGAGCGAGCCTGACAGCAGCAAGCCCAGCAGGGAGAGGCAGACCGTGAGCAGGCCGCGTCTACGTATCAAGAAAAGATAGCGTTGAAGCAACAAACGTTCATCCAATTCGCGCGTCAGCGTTACTAACCATAGGAAGCCTCATTGCCTTGAAGAGGGAGCGGCCTCGCAGGCGGGTATTGCGTTTGAGCCCGTCGCCCAACGCCATCTTGGGATCCCTCCCACATTATAGTGGTCACCTGCCTGACTGTCAAGCGGAGACAGGGCATCCGAGCGGAAGCGCTGTGAATGGAATGGTATTTCATGCCGAGTGCCGTGGCAGCCTGCGGAACATTTTCAGGGGTTGGGGTGTCTAAACGGTCGTTCTGATCTGTGGGATTGTCGTTGCTCATCCGAGCCTCCTCGATCCGACAATCTCCCATGGGATTACTCCTGCATCATGAAGGTGGGAAACGGCATGGAGCCATCTCTGGTCGGGCCAACGTGCCTGAATATTCATCCGATCTACGGTGCGATCTATCACGACGGCGAGTTTGTACAGCGGGGAGCTGTGCTGGGCCTCTCGGTAGATTGTAAAGATGTGGTCGTCGCCCCCGTGAGCGGCTGGGTGCGCCTCGGCTCCCGCCTCGAAATGCCATCCAATAATGGCGCTACGCACGGATTGTGTGTAGAAATCTGGCAGTCCCTCTCGGATGCCGAAGTCTTCTCAACGCCTCTGGAGAGCGTCAACTGACCTTCCTCTGCGCCTGCCCCTCATGGGACCCTCCTCTGGCGGAATGGTTTCTGCTGCGCACTGCCCGATCCCGATCCCGTGTTCCTTCGTCCCAAGCCGGTAAATTCCTGCTCACTTTTTGCTAAATAGTAGACAAAAAAGCACTTTTGTGTTATACTAGAGTATCGCAAAGTGCGCTTCTGTGGAGGGGATTGTGCCTGCCATAAGGGTAAGGAGGAACGGATGAGAAGACAGGGAGACGATGACGAAGGGCGCTTCATCTCGCCGGACGAGCAGCCGGACGATACCGGGGAACTCTCGCTGCGCCCCAGACGCCTGCGTGAGATGATCGGGCAGCCGAAAGCCAAGCAGAACCTGGGGATCGCCATCGAAGCCGCGAAACAGCGTAATGAGGCGCTGGATCATGTGCTGCTCTATGGTCCGCCCGGATTGGGCAAGACCACGCTCTCCAACATCGTCGCCAATGAGATGGACGTTCCGATCCGGATTACGGCGGGGCCGGCCATCGAAAAGCCCGGCGACCTGGCGGCCCTTCTCACCAGCCTGGAGACGAACAGCGTCTTCTTCATAGACGAGATCCACCGCCTGAACCGGACCGTTGAGGAGATCCTCTATCCCGCCATGGAGGATTACAAACTCGATATCATCATTGGCCGAGGGCCGAGCGCGCGCACCCTGCGCCTCGATCTGCCGAAGTTTACCCTGGTCGGCGCGACCACACGAGCCGGGCTGCTCTCCTCGCCGTTGCGCGACCGTTTCGGCATTCATCATGCCTTTGAACTCTATAGCGTGGACGAGCTGGAGACTATCGTCCGCCGCTCCGCCGATATTCTGGGGGTCAAGATCGAGCCGGAAGGCGCGCTGGAGATCGCCCGGCGTTCTCGTGGCACCCCCCGTATTGCTAACCGGATGCTCAAGCGGGTCCGGGATTACGCCCAGCTCTATGCCAACGGCATCATTACCCGCGATGCTGCCGACGCGCAGTTGAAGCTGCTGGAGATTGACTGTCTGGGGCTGGACAATCTCGATCACCGTTTCCTGAAGGCGATCATCGAGAAGTATGAGGGCGGCCCGGTCGGATTGGAGACGCTGGCGGCCAACCTCGGCGAGGAGCGCGACACCCTGGAAGATATGGTCGAGCCCTACCTGATGCAACTCGGCTTTATCAATCGCACCAATCGCGGTCGGCTCGCCACGCGGCCTGCTTATGAGCATCTGGGCCTCACTCACCTCTTCCGTGAGCGTGGTAATTCCGGCAACGGCGGGAGTGACGGGCAGGGCAACCTGTTTTGATAAATCTCCCCTCCCAATAACCGGGGAGGGGAGATTTGTCTCGTTAGGTACTATCTCTGATAGACCACAGGGTTTAGTTTGCTGGAGGCGAGTTCACCGGGCTGAACGCCGGGCAGCCAGCGTTCGAGATCGTCCTGGCGGTTGGGATTGTCGGGCTGGAAGGTTCGCACGCCATCTGCGAAGTAGATGATGGTCATGACTTCGCGGGTGGTGTCGCTGAGATTGCCGGGGGCGCTGTGGAGCAACCAGCCCGCATGGAAAGTCGCGTCTCCGGCCTGCATAGCGGCATTGGTGACCGAATAACCGCGCTCTTTGACCACCTGATCGAACTCCTCATGCGATTCGTCCGAGATTTGAAGATGGCCTAGAAAGCCTTCCGTATGGGAGCCTGTGGCGAAGGTGAGCGCGCCCATCTCGACTGAAATATCCACCGACGGCATCCAGAGCGTGACTGCCTGGATGCCTTTTGTATCGAGGGGCCAGTAGTACTGGTCCTGATGCCAGGGCGTGTGCCCGCCATTAGCCTCCTTGTAGAGCGCCTGGTCATGGTAGAGCCGTACGGCAGGGACCCGCAGCAGGTCCGCCGCGATTTTGCCGAAACGACGGGCTAGAACGTACCTCCGTACCGCTTCATCCACCTCCCAGAGGTTCATGATCTGCAGAAACGCCTTGCCGTAGGTATCGCGCTCCTCCATCGGGCGCGTCTGCGTGTTGTAGCGATAGGCTGCCGCGTTAATGACCGGGCGATAGGCGGCGATCTCTTCGGGCGAGCAGACACCCCTTAGCAGTATATGCCCATCTTTTTGGAAGGCGGCAACTTGAGCTTCCGTCAGCGGATAGTCGCTCGTCAGGTCGGGCAGTTCGAGGGCTATGTTAGACATGATTTCCTTACTCCATCGGTTCAAGATAGGGATCTGTTCGCGCTTTGGAGGCGAAACTCCTCTTGCATGACGCGTGGTTTTTTGTTATACTGCGGGGAGCGTGGATCGGGCGAGGAGTGACATGGCGGAGGGTGGGGCGGAGACGACGACCGGCACAAGAGCAGAGGGGCAAAGCGGCCTATACTGGATCCTGGCGGCGTTGCGCCCCTGGCTGGTGCTGGCGCTGGTCTGCAGCTTTTTCAGCCTGTTTGCCGATTTCCGAAATGTGTTCTGGACCCGTGACTACCTGCCGAACGTGTTTCAGCAGTCGGCGCGGAACGTCGTGCTGGCGGTCGGCATGTCGTTTGTGATTATGACGGGCGGGATCGATCTCTCCGTGGGTTCGGTGCTGGCGCTGGCAGGAGTAGGATTGGGGCTATCGCTGGCAGGCACGGTTCCGACCTGGCTGGTGTTTGTAATGGCGCTTCCTCCGGCGGTTCTAGTGGCCTGGATCCTCCGTCCTCGCATGAAATCCCTGGATCCGCCGGCGCAGGTCGGCGTCCTCTGCGGGATCTTTGTGCTGGTGGAGTGCCTGGGCGGGTGGGGGCTGGCGCGTGGGCTGGCAGGCGGGGTGAAGATGGAGGGGGCGATTGCCGTCTGTCTGCTCATCGGACTGGCTTGCGGGCTGGCAAACGGATTGGGCGTTGCGCTTGGCCGAATACCCCCCTTTGTGATGACCCTGGGCATGATGAGCGCCGCACGGGGCCTAACGCTCTATGCGACCGACGGCAGCAGCGTCCCGACCCAGGTTCCCCGCTTTATGGCGCTGGGGCAGGGCGGACCGCTCTCGCTGATCGCGCTGAGTGTGGTCGCGCTGGGGGCGCTGCTGTTGACGCGGTTTCGGGCCGGGCGCACTATCCTGGCGATCGGCGGCAATGAGCAGGCCGCGCGCCTCTCCGGGGTGGATGTGGTCGCCAACAAGACCCTCGCCTACGGGCTGGCCGGGCTCTGCGCCGGGATTGGCGCGGTCATGGTCACCGCGATGTTCGGCCAGGCGCTGACGAACGCGGGCACGGGCGCGGAGCTTGAAGCGATTGCTGCCGTGGTCATCGGCGGCACGCGACTGACGGGCGGGCAGGGCTCTATCGTCGGCGCGCTGGTGGGCGCGTTGACCATCACCGTCATCACCGCCGGCTTGGTGCTGATAAGGGTCCCGGAGACCCTGCAGCAGGTGATCCTGGGCGGGATCATCGTCCTGACCGTCTTTATTGATCAGATCCGGGCAAAAAAGTGAGACACTTCTCCCGCGCGACGCTCTTACAAATCGGCGGGACAGAGAGGAACGAGGATGTTGCGTACATTCTGCTGGGGAGCGCTGGTTGTTCTCGCGATGGGGCTGATGGGCTGCGGTAAGGAGGAGACGCCCGCGCCAACGTCGGCAACGCCTCCGGCATCCAATCCCGACACGGCGGGCGCTACGAAAACCGCGCCTACGCCTCCCCCGGCAACGGCTCCTTCCGCGGTTACCGAAGCGCAGTTGGATACGGTCACCAAGGCCAAGCAGCCATATAAAGTGATCTTGATCGTCAAAACGCTCAACAACCCGTTTTTCAAGCCGATGGTCGCGGCTTTCAAGCAGACGGCGCAGGAGCTGGGCGTGCAGGGCGATGTGCAGGCCGCCGCGCAGGAGACCTCCTTCGACCAGCAGGTGCAGTTGGTGCAGACCGCCGCCGCACAGGGCTATAAAGCGATCTGTATCACTCCGGCGGATTCGAAGGCGCTGGTTCCCGCACTGAAGACGGCTGCCGACAAGGGAGTGCTCATTATCAATGTGGACAATCGCCTCGATCCGGCGACGGTCAAGGCGCAGGGGCTGGATCTGGGTGGCTATGTGGGCGCGGATAACGAGGCGGGCGGCAAACTGGCCGGCGAGGCGATGCTGGCAGCGCTGGGCGGAAAGGGCAAAACCGTCATTATCGAGGGCATCCGGGGCGTAGACAATGCTGAGGCGCGCAAGCGGGGCTATAGCGCTGCTGTGAACGGAAAATTGGATGTGGTGGATTCGCAGACCGCCAACTGGAGCGCGGAGGAGGCACATAAGGTTGCGCAGAACCTGTTGGCGGCGCATCGGGATGTGACCGGGATCTTCTGCGCCAACGACCAGATGGCGCTGGGGGCCATGAAGGCGATCTCCGAGGCGGGCAAGAAGGGCAAGGTCACCGTCGTCGGGTACGACAACATTCCGGAAGTGCAGGCCGCTCTCGCCTCCGGGGAGATGGCGGCTACCATTGAGCAGCACCCGGACCGCATGGGCAAGTACAGCCTGAAGATGGCGGTCGGCATTCTGGACGGTACGATCTCTAAAGGCGGAGAGTTGTTGGTCACACTGGAGACGATCAAGAAGAAATGATTTGTTCTGGTTCTTCCAATTCACTCCTATACGGATACCCGGCGTTGAAACGCCGTTCTGAAACA
>DATGIG010000450.1:0-9322 GCA_035295825.1 Chthonomonadaceae bacterium
GGATCGCCGATAGCCGCACCTCCTGGCTGGTTGCGGAGTGGCGGGAGCCGCCAGAGACGATACACCCCGCACCGCCGCGTCCCCTGCCCTGCGTCGTCCTGGCAGCGGACGGCTCGCAGATCGTCTCCGACCGGCACGACCTTGCGCCCTGTTACCTGCTCAATGTCGGCTGTATCGCTCTCCGTTATGGAACGGGCGAACGGGCTCTACTCACCTCTCGCCCGCAGCTCTCCCCCCCGGATGAGGATATGGCGGACGAAGTGCAGGGCGAGCAGGTTGCCATCGCCCCGAAACGGCTCGCCATCCGCCGCCTGCTCGCGGAGCTCGCCGGTCTGGCCGAACTGATCACCGATCACGCTCCCCGCGCCGTGCCGATGCTCGCCCTCTGCGACGGCAGTCTGATCCTGTGGCCTCTGGAGACCGAAGCCGAGACGTTCCGCGCGGAAGCGCTGGCCCAATTTCAGGCGCAACTGGAAATTGCGCGACAAAATCGCGCTCCTCTCGTAGGATATATCAGTTTGCCGCAGAGCCGGGACGTCGTCAACTCCCTGCGCGTCTTCCGATGCCCGCACGCCAGGGTCAACTGCGATGTCTACTGCCCGAACCGCAGCATGCCCAAGCCTGCTTATGTGATGCCGGATTGCGCTGGGACCGAGCGGATCACCGATGCCGACCTCTTTCGACATGTCTTGAAGCCGGGAGAACGCTCCGCGATCTATGGCTCCAGTTCGCCCATCCTGCAGCGGTACGAGGACGCACACCGGATCTGCTTCTTTTACCTGCATACCGGCGTCGAGGTGGCCCGTGTGGAGATCCCCGCCTGGGTTGCGGAGGAGCCGGAGCTGCTGGCGCAGACGCACGCGCTCTGTATGGACCAGGCGCAGAAGGGCGGAGGGTATCCGGTCGCGCTGGCGGAGGCGCATGAGCAGGCCATTGTACGTGGCCCGGAACGCGAGGCTTTCTTTACGCTTATGGAACGCGCTTTCGTGACCTCGCACCATACCGTGACGACCACTCAGAAGGCGCTCGCCAAGCGGGCACGACGCGTCTGATCGCTCGGAAAGGATGTTTACGACCATGACGTTTGAAACGAACCTGAAATCGCTCACGCGACGCGCGTTCCTGCGCAATATCGCGCTGGGCGCGGCAGGAGTCGCGCTTCTCTCCACAGATGCTTTCGCCCAGGTGGACAATCCCTATGCCCCATTCCAGATGGCGATCCAGTCCTATACCCTGCGCGGCTATAAGCTGGACGAAGCCCTGGCGAAGACCAAAACCCTGGGCCTGAAATACTGGGAGGGCTGGGACGGCCACCTACCGATGACGCAGGACCCCAATATCATCGCGGACTACAAGGGCAAATTGAAGGCGAACGGAATCACGATGCTCGCCTACGGTGTCATCCCCTTCAGCAACGATGAGGCGGACGCCCGCCGTAAGTTCGAGTTCGGCAAGGCGCTGGGCATCCGGACATTCTCTGCATCCCCCTCCGCTGACGCGTTCAACCTGCTCGATAAACTCGTTGAGGAGTACAAGATCAATATCGCCATCCACAATCACGGCCCTGGCGATGACCTCTACGACAAGTGGGAGAAAGTGTTGGCCGCCATTCAGGGGCACAATCCGCGCATTGGAGTCTGCCTGGATACCGGCCATCTGCTCCGCTCCGATGAACGCCCGGAAGTCGCTGCCACAAAGTACGGGAAGCGCCTCTTCGACGTCCACTTCAAAGATGTGATTGTGGATGGCAACAAGAAGGAGTTCACGGAGATCGGCAAAGGCACCCTGGACCCCAATATCATGATGCGCACGCTCATAGATATCGGCTTTCCCAAGCGCGGCCTGCTCTCGCTGGAGTATGAATTGCATGAGCAGGACCCGATGCCCTATGTTGAGGAGTGCCTGAAGAAAACACGCGATATCGCGGCATATATCACCAAAAAGTAAGGGGGAACAGGTGCACCGCTAGTTATTGGCATGGGCGCCTTTCCAGAAATCGCTATGCGTCTGGCCATACTCGCCGATATACACGGGAACTTGCCGGCCTTCGAGGCCGCATTGGAGCATGTCGCGGCACAGCGTGTGGATCGTATCGTCATCGTGGGAGATATCGTTGTGGGCGCTCCCGACTCCGGGAGTTGCTGGAGGCTGGCGCAATCCCTCGGTTGCCCGATCCTGCGTGGCAATCACGAGCGCTACCTCTTCCACTTCGATACTCCCCACGCGCCGCCGCTCTGGAAAACGGAGCGCTTCGGCCCTGTGCGCTGGGCGCTGACGCAGTGTACCGAGGCGGAACGCCAGTGCATGGCCGATCTCCCTCCGTTTCTGCAGTTGCCCGAAGCCGAAGGCGTCTTCTTCGCTCACGCTTCGGCGCGCAGCGATAACGACACCATCGTCGCCTACACGCCGGATAGTGAGATCGCAGCCATGTTTCCGGACGTCACCGAGCCGTATATTGTGCGCGGCCACAACCATATCGCGCAGGTGAGGCTCTGGGAAGGGCGCATGATCGTCACTACCGGTTCCGTCGGCCTGCCCCTGGACGGGATCGCGACGGCGCAATACCTGCTATTGGAGCGACATCGAGAGGGCTGGAAGGTACAGCATCAGTCCGTATCCTACGATGTCGACGCGACCGTGCGCCGCTTTTCCGAGACCGGCTATCTGGAGGCAGGCGGCCCTTTAGCTCGTCTCTTTTTAAGGGAAGTCGCCACCGCCGGCTCGCAGATCGTCCCTTTTTTCCGAGCCTATGACCGCTGGCAGGCGGAGACGTCGCTTACGCTCTCGGAAGCGGTTGAAAGGTTCTTGTCAGTCTTCTAAAGAGGTTACCCATGATGCGTATCCGGATCCGCGCCGTGCTTGTCATCGCATTCACTCTCACTCTGGGAGTGTACGTATACTCCCGGCCTCTTGCCGCGCCCCCGAAACAGACTTCCCTGGCGCGCAAAGGCCGGGACACGCTGGTGATAGATGGGCAGTGGCGTTTCAAGACCGATCCCGATAAGGCAGGTCAGTCCGAAGGCTGGGAAAAAGCCATTCCGAAAGATGCCAAGACCACGCCCATTCCGGCGCTCTGGGACACGGATGCCGCACCGGGCTATACAGGCGTCGCCTGGTACTGGCGTGAATTTGAAACCCCGCCGCAGTGGAAGGGACAGACCGTGCGGCTCCGCTTCGAGGCGGCAGCGGAGAGTGCGCAGGTCTGGTTGAACGGCACGCGCCTTGGGGAGCATATAGGCGGAGCGACCCCCTTCGAGTTTAACATCACTGCGCCTCTCCATGTCGGCGCTAAGAACCTGCTTACCGTTCGTATGGAATCCAATACGAAATCCGCCGGAGGATTATGGCAGGGGGTGATGCTGATGGCGCACGATGAGGCGTATCTCAGCGACGTCTATGTGCAGAGCGATGCCCATGGCAGGGTTACTGCGGCTACCACCCTCCTCAACACCTCCAATAATACGGGAGATGCGACCCTGGAGGCCCGCATCATCGGCGTGAACGCTCCCACCAAGGAGCTCAAGCGCACCCGGCAAAATCTGCATCTCACTCCCGCGCTCAACATCACCAACTTGCTGATCTCCATTCGTGGGAAGGATCTTCAGCTCTGGTCGCCCGAAACGCCCGCCATTTACGCTATCCAGTTCGTCTTTCGCCAGGGCACGGATATCCTGGATACCCAGGAGACACAGTTCGGCTTCCGGGAGTTCGGCTATGACAAGGGAGCCATTACCCTGAACGGTGTGGCGCTCATCCTGACAGCGCTCGCCCTGCGTCAGGAGCGCCCGATGGTGGTCGCCAGTGCGGAAGATACCGATAAAATTCGCAATATCTTTCAACGCGCCAAGGATGCGAAAGTCAATGTACTGTATCTGGATGCCCCCACACCCGCTCTACTGCGCCTTGCCGACGAAATGGGAATTCTTATCGTTGAGGGCGCCCGCCCCAATCAGGGCGCACAGGCAACTCGCGACGAACTCCGGGACCTGATCCTCCGCGACCGCTCCCACCCCAGCATTCTGGCCTGGAGCCTGGGACCGATGGAGGGGGCTTCCATCCAATCCCTGCGCCAGCTCGATCCGTCCCGTTTTCTGCTCGCCGGACCGCCCGCCACTCCCAATCTGTACCCGCCGTATCTGACCAACGCCATATCCGGTCCCCTCCCTGCGGGACTGCTGCCCCGATAACGCGTGCCTAAAGGAGATCTGTCATTGTCCGATCTGCCCACCGGAACCCTGACATTTCTGTTTACCGATATTGCCGGTTCCACACGCCTGTGGGATACGCAGCATGCTGCCATGAAACAGGCGCATGAACGCCAGGCAGACCTCATCGCCGCTTTCGTCCACCAATACAACGGTCACCTCGTGCGCAATCGAGGTGAGGGGGACAGCACCTTCTCCGTCTTCTCATCCCCCATGGATGCCCTCGCCGCCGCTGCGGGCTTCCAGCGTGCCCTCCACGCCGACACCTGGCCCACCGATACGCCTCTGCGCATTCGGGCGGCCCTCCACATCGGCCCCGCAGAACTCCATTGGGGCGACTACAACAGCACTGCCGTCAATCGGTGCGCCCGCCTGCGCAGCCTCGCCGCTGCCGGGCAGACACTCGTCTCTCAAGCCATCTTTGAGGAGACCCAGGACCATCTGCCAGAGGGGGTTACCCTGCGTTCATTGGGATCGCATCGTTTGAAAGACCTTCAGCGTCCCGAACTGGTCTATCAGCTCTGCCATCCCGACCTGCCCGACGACTTCGCTCCCCTGCGCTCCCTGGACACGCTGCCCACCAATCTGCCCCAACAGCTCACCCGATTTATCGGGCGCGAAACCGAGATCCTGCAACTCGCCTCCCTCCTCCATCCCGACACCGCCTCTCCTTCCCGCTTGCTCACCCTCCTGGGTGCGGGAGGCGCGGGCAAGTCGCGTCTCGCTGTTCAGGTAGGGGCGGAGTTATTGGAGGACTATCCGGATGGCGTCTGGTTGGTGGAGTTGGCGGCCATCGAGGCGGAGGCCCTGGTGGCTCAGGTCGCGCTGACGGCCATGGGACTTCGGGATGAGCCGGGCCGCACGGCAGAGGAGACCCTGCAAACCTATCTGCAAGGTCGAAAGCTGCTGCTGGTGCTTGACAATTGCGAACACATGGTGGGAGCGTGCGCGCGATTGGTGGAAGCGCTTTTGCGATCTAGTCCCTCTCTACGGGTGCTTGCGACCAGCCGGGAGGCCCTCAATATCCCTGCAGAGACGGTCTGGCGTATTCCCTCTTTGTCACTCCCCGAGAGTGGAGATCAGGCTACACGGGAGGCGATACACACCTCGGAGGCTGTGCAACTCTTCCTGGATCGTGCGCAGGCAGCCTCTCCTCATTTTGTCTTGACAGATGGGAACGCCTCCTTGCTGGCTCAGATCTGCCGGAGATTGGATGGGATCCCACTGGCCTTGGAGTTGGCAGCGGCGCGGGTGCGCGTACTCTCAGTAGAGCAGATCGCAGCACGTCTGGATGACCGTTTCAAACTGCTGACGGGAGGGAGCCGGACGGCGTTACCCCGCCAACAGACCCTGCGCGCACTGATCGACTGGAGCTATGCTCTTTTGAGTGCATCCGAGCAGGAGCTGCTGGTGCGACTGTCGGTCTTTGCAGGCGGATGGACCCTAGAAGGGGCGGAACAGATATGTGAGGGAGGCGAAATCGAGGATTGGGAGGTTCTGGATCTGCTCACAAGTCTGGTGGACAAGAGCCTCGTCATCTATGAGGATAGCGGCGAGTTTCCGCGCTACGGAATGCTGGAGTCTATTCGGGAGTATGGGCATGAGAAGCTCACACAGAGCGACCAGGAGGCAACTTACCTCCGGCGGCACGGGGACTACTATAGCGCCCTTGCCGTCGAAACGGAGCCACAGTTGTTGGGACCGGAACAGGCGCGCTTGCTGAAAGAACTGGAAGCGGAACACGACAATATGCGCGCAGTATTGGCGCGCGTTCACGAGATCCTTGATGGGCCGGAGATCGCCCTCCGTTTGACAAGCGGCTTCTGGCGCTTCTGGTGGATGCGCGGCTTCTGGCGTGAAGGCCTGGGCCATCTACTGACGGCATTAGAGAATGCTCCCAACGCCTCCGACCTCCGGGCACGCGCCACCACACGCAATGGAGCCGGCGTGATCGCCACCCGTTTAGGAGATTTCGTGCAAGCCCGTGCGCTCTTAGAGACGGCACTGTCCGAACGCCGCCAGCAGAACGACCGAAAGGGTGCTGCCGGCTCTCTCTTCAACCTGGCGCATGTCGAGGCTTATCAGGGAAATCTGAATCATGCCAGGGATTACTATGAACTGTCGCTGGAGATTCATCGTGAGTTCCAGAATGAATCCTCACAGGCCTACTGCCTTCTGGGATTAGCGAACACCACTGCTCTTCTGGGAGATCATACACTGGCGTCCGAACGCTTCGAATCGGCACTGGCGCTCCTTCACCGATTAGGCGACCGTGGGGGCGAAATGCTCGTCCTGGGGAATTATGGGGGACACCTGTTGAACCAGGGAGACGCCCAACGCTGCATTGCATACACCGAACAGGCCCTCTCTATTTCCAGAGAACTCAACAATCTGGAAGCGGAGGGGCTCTATCTTCCCAACCTCGCCGGAGCCGCCATCGCCCTGGGTGAGTACCGTCAGGCGTACGCCTACTTACGCGAGGCGCTCCGAGCCTCTGTTCGATTGGGCGACAAGCGTACGCTGGCAGCATCTCTGGAGGCTATGGCTATGCTCTACTCCTTCCTGGAGGAGGCTGCGAAGTCGGCCCGACTCTATGGCTGTACCGACATCGGCTATGATCGGATCGCACTCAAGCGCCCTGAACAGGGGGAACAATTCCGGGAATCCCGGTTTATCGTCTTGCGGGAGCAGTTGGGCGAGGAGAGATTTACCGCTCTCTGGACAGAGGGACAGCAGCTCTCGATGGAAGCTGCCGTCCAGGAAGTCCTGGCAGAGGAAGATTAAGTAGCAACGCGATTGTCTATTCACGTGGAGAGGAAGAACCATGGCGATACGCTGGGGAATTTTAGGCTGCGGAGATGTGACGGAAGTGAAGAGCGGACCCGGTTTTCAGAAGGCGGAGGGGAGCGAGTTGGTTGCCGTCATGCGCCGGAATGGAGAGAAAGCCGCGGATTATGCACGCCGACATGATGTTCCTCGCTGGTACGATTCCGCCGACGTCCTGATCCAGGATCCGGAAGTGGATGCGGTCTATATCGCGACGCCTCCCGGTTCTCACCTCCGATACGCCCTGCAGGTCTGCGCCGCAGGCAAACCCTGCTATGTCGAAAAGCCTATGGCCCGCAATCACGCCGAGTGCCTGCAGATGGTGGAGGCATTCGCTGCAGCCGATCTGCCGCTCTTTGTCGCCTACTATCGGCGCGGTCTGCCCCGCTTCCGCAATGCAAAAGAGCTGATGGAGAGCGGAAGGATCGGCCAGGTAACAGGAGTGAACTACCGCTTCGCTTCCCCCTCTCACACGCGGACGGACCCGAATGCCCTACCCTGGAGGTTTCAGGCGGAGGAGGCGGGCGGCGGTCTCTTCCTCGACCTCGGCTGCCACACCCTCGACATTCTCGACTTTATCCTCGGCCCGCTCACCGAGGTGTCGGGCAGCGCCGCCAACCTCGCTGGGCCTTACGCAGTCGAAGATTCGGTCGCCCTGCAGTTTCGCACTCCGAGCGGCGCGCTTGGCCTGGCGGCCTGGAACTTCGTCAGCGCCATCCGAGAGGATATTATCGAAATCTCCGGCACGGAGGGACGGATCACGCTCTCCACCTTCGGCAACGAGCCGGTCGTTCTGGAAGCTCCGCAGGGTCGTGAGACCTTCGACCTGCCGAACCCGCCTCACATCCAACAGCCGCTCATCCAGTCCATCGTGGACGAGTTACAGGGCATGGGCCGGTGCCCCAGCACCGGAGTCACCGCCGCGCGCACCAACCGTGTGATGGACATCGCGCTATCGGGCTTCTATGGCGGTCGCGAGGAAGCTTTCTGGCAGCGCCCGGACACCTGGCCCGGGAGACGCTTTTAACGGATCACCATCTTACCCATCTGTACGACCTCGAAGTCCTTCCCCTTCACCTTTTTCAAGGTGTCTATGTCGTCGTCGTTCCAGCGGGGATCGGGCGCGCCACTCAGGAACCAGTTGCCGCCGTTGTCGGCCACGATCATGCCGTACTTCTTCAGCGCCTTCAGGATGACCTGCGCCTCGGACGGGAAGCCGGAGATGTCGTAATCGGTGCGAAGACGAACGCGCATCCCCATGGGCGGCAGGTTCGGATCGGTGGATCGGCTGGCGTAGTGGCGTGCCGGCGGAACATAAGCATGGCGCGAACGCTGGATCGTGAAGCGGAGGGCATGGGTGATCTCCCCCTGTTGCACCACCTCATCATAACGCACCAGGCCGGGGAAGAGGGGCAGGCCTGCCGCATCCGCCGAGGTCCATCCCGCCGGACGCTCCTTGTTGGACTTTAGATCGAAGATCGCCCCAGAACCCGCCTTCCAGCCACCCCCCTTTGGAAAAGCACGCCAGAGTTCATAGAGCACCCAGTTATCCTTATCAATCACCAGCACATGGCGGTCGCCATCGGACTTCGGTCCCCCCTCAATCGGCGCGCTGGGTGGGATGGGGAAGGGACCGGGGTCGCTCTCCCCCGGATATTCGTACTCGATAGGAACTTTTGGCTGCGTACCGGGTACAAGAACATAGGGAATGCCGCTGGGAACGCCGTTGTAAGTCGTGCCGAAGTCGGGGTGCAGGCTTCGATCCGATCCGATGCTGGCGATGAGCGCCTCCGAATTCGGGTCTACCGGCTGTTGCGAAATATCCTGGTTCCAGGGATTGTCCGCAGGAAAGACGCGCTTTCCATTCAGTGATCCGCCCCGTGGCGAGGCATTCGCTGATTTATGCGACCTCACCATGAACGCGCAAACGGCGATCAAACTCAGCGCACACACCAGGAGTGTCGCCCAACGTCCATATCCTGTCTTCATCGCTTCGATACCTCACTTTCCACGGGGGTGAGAGACGCAAAAGCAGGTCAGTTCCCGGTAAGGATACGCTTCACCACATCGATCACTTCTCCGGCGTCGCCCGTCCCCTGAGCCGCCTCCAGTTTGTCGCGCACCGCATAGATCTTCAGGGCCTTCTTCATGGCGTTGGCGAACAGCTCCTTGGAGAGCGTCATGGCGCGCACGGGCTCCATGCGATAGGTGAACTGGTCTTCGCCGAACCACCCCTGATAGTCCGTATCAACCGCCGCATAACAGAACTCCGCCAGCCGCCAGATGTCGTC
>DATGIG010000451.1:0-15452 GCA_035295825.1 Chthonomonadaceae bacterium
CTTGATGCCGAAGGGAATTAGCGGGGCGACCATGCCATTGTAGAGTACGGTAACGACATTGGGGTTGTTGTCCACACGCTGCGGGAAGGCTGCCAGCTTGGCGAGGGGTATGGTGTCCTTATAACTCCAGTCGCCCGCCAGCGAGATCGGACTGTCACCCCCCGGCAGCTCCAGCTTCATGTCCTCCGCCTTGCCGTAGATGCCGCCCCCGCCGCCCGTATCCAGAACGCTGACTGCGATGACGTTCTTACCGGGTTTCAGCGCACTCGCCGGGATCGTATAGTGGCGCGGGATATTGTAGCCGATGGTCGCGCCCACCGGAACGCCGTTCACGTAGGTGGTATCGTTATCATCAACGGGGCCGAGATGGAGTCGCAGGTCTTTGCCCTGCCACCCCTCCGGAAGCATGAACTCCCTGCGGAACCAGACCAGGCCATCGTAATCGGGTAGTCCGGCTTGCTCCCAATATGTGGGGAGCTTCATCGTCTTCCAGGCGCTGGAATCGAAATCCGTGTTGGCGTACCCTAATGCCGTGCCGGTATCGTTCTTCTTCCACCATGCGGCAAGGATCTTATTGAAGTCCTGTTGGCCGCTTTTCATCGCCTCTGCCGTCTGCTGAAGCTGCGTGACAGCCGGCTTGAAGTCGCTCATGGTATCGAGGGCTTCGGCGCTGGTCCAGGCTTCCGCGACTGTGCCTCCCCAGGAGGTGTGGATCAGGCCGATGGGAATATGCAGATCCTGATGCAGTTGCCGCCCGAAGAAGTAGCCGGCAGCGCTGAAGCCGTTCCATCCACCGGCAGCGACCGTCTGCGGGGTGCAGACATCCCACTTCCCGATCACCATTTTTTCCGGCTCCATGGCGATCTTTTTGGTGACGGTGAAGAGGCGGATCTGGGGGAAGTCGGCGCCGGCAATCTCCTGTTGGGCGTTGTTGACGTTGCCGATCCCCATCTCCATGTTGGATTGCCCTGAGCAGATCCAGACATCTCCGGTAAGGACGTTCTTGAGCGTTACGCTCTGTGGGCCACTCACGCTGAGGTCATACGGTCCTCCTGCAGGAAACGGCCCAAGTTTTGCCATCCACATGCCGGAGGCATCCGCTTTCGCCGCGGCGCTCTTGCCATGCATGCGAACGGTGACGGTAGCGCCGGGCGTCGTCCATCCCCAGATCGGCGCGGCGATGTCGCGCTGCCACACCATGTTGTCGGTAAAGAGCGGATGCAGGAAGGGCTTAACGTCATTGTCGTCGGCATGGGCGGCATTGCTGCCCAACGTCCACAGAAGGCAGATCATGAGCATGGTAACGAGCGTCCATCGCCCCTGCATGCATTGTGATGAGATCATATCCATCTCCCAGTTCAAGTTAGGGTGAAACACACCGATGGTAAATCTGTTCGCGCTCCTCGGCAGAGATTCCTGCGCGGTTTCGCTTACCCCAACAGTTGGCGGGCGCGTACGAGGTCCTCCGGGGTATCCACACCGATGGGCGCCTGTTCGATGCGGGCCATGCGAATACGGTAGCCGTTCTCCAGAACGCGCAGTTGTTCGAGGGATTCGGTCCGTTCGAGCGGGGTCGGCGGCAGTGCGGCATAGGTCGCCAGGAAGTCGCGCCGATAGGCATACAGGCCGACGTGCTGCATGGTGACGATCTCGGTCGTATTGCGTGGGAAGGGGATACGGGCGCGAGAGAAGTAGAGTGCATCGCCATTGGGAGCGGCAACGACCTTGACGCAGCCGGGGTTATCCCAATCTTCCGGGGGGCAGGGACACATCAGGCTGGACATCGGCAAGGATGGATCGGCGACAAGCAGAGCGACCACTGCCTCGATGGCGGCGGGATCCAGCAGCGGTTCGTCCCCCTGAATGTTAACGATGATGGCCTGAGCAGGCAAATCAAGAAGCGTCGCCGCTTCCGCAAGGCGATCCGTACCGGAGCGGTGCGTCGGATCAGTCAAAATGGCCTGCGCCCCAAATGCCTGTGCAGCCTCGATGATCTCTTGATCCGGGGTGGCGATGGCGACCTGGGACAGGCTGGGAGCGCTCCGGGCGCGTTCCCAGACGTGGTGGATCATGGGTCGGCCTGCGATATCGATCAAGGGCTTGTTGGGCAGTCGCGTTGCCGCCAATCGCGCCGGGATCAGCCCGACTATGGGTGTTTCCGTGGACAAAATAGACCTCAGCACAGAGGGGTATGTCTATCAATTCGACATATCCATCCGGAATCCTGCCGCAATTCCGATTTGACGCGGTGCCGAAGGAGGAGTCAACAAGCCGGCGGTGAATTCTGAATTCAATCAATCGTTCGCAAGGAGTATGGTATGCAATCTCGCTCTATTTATCCCATCCGGGCTGTTACCCTGTTGGCGGCAGGCGCTTTGGCGCTCTTACCGCTGACGGCCCGCACTCAGACCCCAGCGCCCAAATTTCAGGTGATTATTCTCTCCGCTCCGCCAGAACTCAACGAATTGAGCCTGGAAGGCATCGGGAACGGCCAGGCAGCCGGATCTGCTTCCGGTCCGACAGGCTGTCATGCCATTCTCTGGTCGGCGGATACCCACCGCCCGATAGACCTGCACGTCGCCGGTTGCATTCAAACCAAAATCCACGGCGCTCATGAGAAATCCCAGGTAGGCGAAGCCAATGGTGACGCCACCCATGGAGAAACCCACGCCGTACTCTGGCGCGGCAGCGCGCGGAGCGCCGTGGACCTGAATCCGGAGGGGGTCAACTTCTCCGTTGCGATGGGCTGCGGGGGCAATCAGCAGGTCGGCTTTGCACACTCCGGCGAACCCAGCGAGGTTGCTGTTCTCTGGTCCGGCACCGCCCAGAGCGCCGTAAACCTCCACCCCCATAACTTCCGCTCCTCACGCGCTCTGGCCACCGATGGGCGTCACCAGGTGGGTTCCGGCGTGGCGGACGTGCGGGTGGAACACGCCCTGCTCTGGTCCGGTACGTCTGAGAGTATGGTGGATCTCCACCCCGCTGGATTCGATAACTCGTATGCCACCGGCGTCAGCGGCAAATATCAGGTGGGCTATGGGCACATCGAGGCTAAGGGGTTGCGCGCGCTGCTCTGGACGGGAACGGCACGGAGCGTTGTGAACCTGCATCCGGCAGGATATGAGTCGTCCAAGGCCAACGGGGTGAATGGAACGACCCAGGTAGGCTGGGGCACACTGAACCGCAAAAATCACGCGCTTTTGTGGCGCGGCAGCGCCGAAAGCGTGATCGATCTGCAAGCGCTTCTCCCCGAAGGGTATGAGAATACCGAGGCGTTGGCCATTGACGAATTGGGAAACGTCATCGGCAAGGGATACAATTTAACGCTGCACCACTGGGATGCCATCCTATGGCTGAACAAGAGCGCCACGGCTCCGGGTTCCTGATCAGACCCTGCCGTTACAAGCCGGGCTGACGAAGGATTCATTCTGCTCTCTGCGGAAACTACCTCCATACGCATCCCCCCGACCATGTAAGAGCTGTTTTTTACACAGCGGCCTGGTTGCCGCAACGAAAGGAATCCCAATTATGAAGACAAAACTCACCATGGCGAGCATGGCGCTCGGCGGAATGCTGGCTGGAATTTTGCTCACCCTGACCTTCTTAAACGGCAGTCGCGCCCACGCTCAGGGGCCTTTAACTCCTCCCGGAGGCAGCGCCTTTCTCCAGGTGCCTCCGATTCCATCCATTCCTACCATCCGCAATCTTCAATGCAACCGCATCCCTACCATGAACAATGTCTGGCGGCTTCTCTGGCAGGCCGACACCGCAGACGGCAAAGCCACCATCTATTGGGAGGACGGCGGCCCCATTCAGATCTTCCCTCACTTTCATTAGAGGACTTAACCCGCCGGTTGTTGATAGCCCATCACCCAGGAGAACTCGTGTTCGTCCTACTCCTGGGTTATGGCGAGGGCTTCGGGAAGGGTCGTTTGAATCTCTGCGTCGGTCATGGGAGGCAGGATCACTTTGACTAAGCGCCCGGTCTATTCGACGTGTTCGATGCTGTCCATATCGTTGCTCTACAGAAATGTGGAAGAATTGGCAGAATCCGGACTGTCACACTGGAACTATAAAAACGTGGTATTATAGAAATGTTCCAATCCCTCACGCTCTTAGCCCTGTTTTTCCCATGACGGCAAACATCGCGAATGTGGATTTCACACTCACTTATAGGAGTAAGACCCATGCGTCGGATCGCACCCCTTGTTTGTTCAATCCTGGGGCTGCTGCCCCTCGTCCTCTCCGTATCCGCTCGCGCGGATAAAGAAGTCGTCGCCGAGCCGGAAACGGTCGCACCCGGCAAAACGGTTACTCTACGCTGGTACTTCACCGGGGAGAAAGTCGTTGTGTCCGGAGGCCGCTTTGGAAAGGGCCTCGTCGTCACCGGGCGGACATCCATTACCGATACGCCCCAGAAGACCACACGTTACACCTTTGCGGTGGACTACTACGCCAAGCCCAACCCTCCCGCTACCACGCAGGAAACCGCGCAACCGACCGATAACGCCAAAACCGAAAAGCCTGCACCGCCCAAGCTGATCCATGTGGAGTACTCGGTCGTCGCAGAGGTATTCATCCCGGCTCCCATGCCGACGATGACCGCTTATCATGACCCGCACGGCTGGCAGATCAACTTTGTCCAGGGCTGGAAACGCGATGTCTCGACGCCGGATGTTGGCGACAAGGGCCTGATGTTCTTCCAGAAGGATGACGACAGCGTGGAGCGTCTGGCAGTCGCCGTCATGCCCGCCAATGAGCTGAGTTCCGGCGCTATGATGGAGAAGGTCAAGGCGGACCTACCCTCCCACTATACCCGTCTCACGGTCGTAGACCCTCAGGAGATCACCCATGCGAACCTGCCGGCGCACTGGCTGATGTTCAGCGGCGTGGCTGACAGTCATCCGGAGTTAAGGACCCAATCGATCGTGATGGCAGTCGTGCGCGATGGGCGCGCCTACATCATCAGCGCCCGTACAAACGCCTCAAACTTTAAAGCACGCCAGGCGATTCTTGAGAAGATGATAAAGAGCTTCAGCTTCAGCAGCGGTCACGTCGAGGACTTTAAGCCCTACATTCGTCGTACCCGCCATGATAGCAACGACGAAGCCTGACCCCCTCAACCCGCGGCTCCGCCTTGCCCTTCTCCCTCACTGGGGAGAGGGGCTAATGCAGCGTCTCCCCTTCTCCCCTCCGTGGGATGAGGGGTACATTTATTCCAGGGCCAGAATCCGGTCCATGATGCGACAGGTCGCTTCATAAATATCGCGATCACCGCACACCTCGGTAATGACATAATCGTCGTAGCCCAATGCGCGGATCTCGTGCATTACTGCGGGCCAGTCCACGGCGCCCTCCGTCAACTGCGTCCAGGTGTACTGTCGGGAGCCATGGTCCATTATGAAGTCCTTGAAGTGAATCTTCTTGATCCGTGTACCCAGGATACGGATCCACTGCTCCGGAAAGCCATAGAGCACCACATTCCCCGTATCGAAGTAGCAGCCGACATAGGCGCTGCCGATCTTGTCCAGAAAGTCGCGGAACTCCAGTGGGCTGAGCAGAAGACGGTTCCAGACGTTCTCCAGCGCGATGTTGACCCGCACCTTCTCCGCCTCCGGGCGTAGCTCCTGGAGAGCGCCCAATAGCCGATCATACGCCGTATCGTAGGCGACTTTCGCATTCACCGCCCCTCCCGTAATCAGGATCGTATCTATTCCCAGCGCAACGGCAGCCTCCAGCATTTTCCGGACTTGCGCCTTACTCTGGGCGACGACCTGCGGATCGTCGTCGGTGAGGCTCCCTGCGCCACAGATACTGGTGAACTCCACGCCGGACGCCGTGCTTATCGCACGTAGCGCCGCATACTCCTCCAGGCCGGATTGCATGGTCAACTCCCCGCTCTCCGTCAGCAGGATCTCCAACCCCTGATATCCGATCTCCTTACAAAGCTGAAGTCCGTCCTCGATCCGTGAGTTCCGACCAAGACAGATCTGCGTCAATCCTTTTTTCATTCGATGTCCCCTCTTATACGGTTCCGTGGCGCTCGCGTTCACGCCTCCTCTACGATACCACACATCCCACTCACTTCGCTGTATATGCAAGCAGGCGCTCAGATACGGATAAACATGGCTTGACAGCCGAACGCTATTGGGCACATACTGGAATAGGGATTTTCGCCCGCAGAGACAGAGAGGATGCGTTGATGGCCCACGAAGCGTTTATCAGTTACTGCTCTAAGGACAAGCCGATTGCCGATGCCGTTTGCGCCGCCCTGGAAGCCGGCGGCATTCGATGCTGGATCGCTCCCCGTGACATTTTACCCGGCAGCGAGTGGGGCGCGGCCATCATCGACGCGATCCACGAATGCCAGGTGATGATCCTGGTCTTCTCTGAACATGCCAACACCTCGCCGCAGATCGAGCGCGAAGTCGAGCGGGCCGTACATCATGGCGTGGCGATCCTGCCGTTTCGGATCGAAGAGGTGATGCCTTCGGGTTCCATGGAGTATTTTCTCAGTACGCCGCACTGGATGGACGCGATGACCCCTCCGGTAGAGCAACATATCGAACGCCTCGTAGACACGACTCAGCGTCTGCTTGCCCATCACAAGCCCTCCACCCAAGCCCAGCCCCAGGCTGGAACAGATGCACAATCTCGCTCCGTTTCGCCTCCTCCCCCTCCTCCAGCACAAGCCCATCCAACTGTCGCGGCATCTCCTCAGATCCCAACCCAATCCTCCCCTTCCCAACAGAAGACCGTTGCGGGTTCCATCTCCTTACGGCAGGGATCGAACCGGGGCTTGATCCTCACCGGGACCTGTAGCGTCGCTGTCATGAGCGTGCTCGTCCTGTTTATCTTCACTCGGGGAATGCTGGGGGGACGTACTCCTGCCTCCAATCCTTCCCCTGGGTCAGGCGCTTACTCAAAACCGATCGATTCGTCTCCCCCTCCCAGAACATCGCCGACACCCGGCAACCAGGCATCGCACCAGGGAGACAATCCGCTGGTAGATGTTGCCGGACAGGGAGATGTCGAGAAAGTCAAAGTCCTCCTGTCCGGCGGAGCCGATGTCAACGGACGGGGCAAAAACGGCAAAACGGCCTTGATGGAAGCTGCAGAGGTCGGTTATCCCGATATCGTCCGACTATTGCTCGACCGGGGCGCGGATATCACCTTGAAGGACGATGATGGCAATACGGCCTGGAATATTGCAGCCCATCGAGCGGTGGGGGAGACCATGCGCCTCCTGCTTGAAAAGGGGGCCGACATCAACTCGACGGACAGCAATGGGGATACCGCCTGGTTGTATGCCGCCGACCATGGCGGCCTGGAACCGCTGGCATTGATGTTGGACAAAGGGTACCCCATCGAGAGCAAGAACAGTAAGGGGGAGACCGCCCTCATGCTCGCTGCCAGCGTCGGTTACGTGGATTGTGTCAAACTTCTGGTCCAGAAGGGCGCAAATGTGAATGCCACAGATAGCGAGGGCAACACCCCGCTCAGTCTGGCGTTAAAAAGCCCAAGCGCGGAAACCGTGAAGGTATTACAGGATGCTGGGGCGAAATAGGGGGAGAGTGTTAGCAGAGGCTTGTGAGGGAACGAAGTGAGTGTAATAAGACTGAGACGTGTAGTAACCTGGCTGGCGGTCTGCGTGCTTATTGGCGCAACAGCGCTCTGGCCTGCACCGGGCACAGGGCAGACGAACGGTGGCGACGCGACGCACTTTTTTGAGACGAAAGTACGTCCGCTACTGGCGGAGAAGTGCTATGGCTGTCATGGCGATACGCTACAGCGCGGAGGCGTCCGCCTCGATTCGCGTGAAGCGCTGCTCAAGGATGCGAGCGCGCTCCCTATCACCACACCCGGCGATCCGGAGAAGTCGGCGCTGATCCAGGCGGTACGCTATACCGGCAAGATCAAGATGCCCCCAGCCGGCAAACTCTCCGACGCTGAAATCGCTGACCTGACGCAGTGGGTCAAAGCGGGTGCTGTCTGGCCGAGCGCCTCGGCAAATGCGACGCCAGGTCCCTCCTTCACCGATGCACAGAGAAAATTCTGGTCGTTCCAGCCGATTGTCAAACCCGCTGTACCCATCGTTAAAAATCGTTCCTGGGTCAAGTCCCCTATCGACGCGTTTGTACTGGCCCCGCTGGAGGCGAAGGGCCTGAAACCGGCCCCGCCCGCCGACAAACGCACCCTGATCCGCCGAGCTACCTACGACCTCATCGGCCTGCCTCCGACACCCGCAGAGATCGAGGCATTTCTCGCGGACCAATCCCCGAACGCCTTTGCTAAGGTGGTGGACCGTTTGCTGGCCTCGCCACACTATGGAGAACGCTGGGGCCGCCACTGGCTCGATGTGGTGCGCTACACCGATTCCATGGACGAACGCGGCCTGGGAGGCGAAGGCGATGTCTCTGAGGCGTGGCGCTATCGGGATTGGGTCGTCAACGCCCTCAATGCCGACATGCCCTATGATCGCTTTATCATGAACCAGATTGCAGGCGACCTCATGCCGACCGAACCGCTCGATGCGCACGGTAAACTGCAATGGGCGAGCCGCAAGCAGAACGATCTCAACATCTCGGGTACGATTGCCACCGGCATGCTGGCGATCGGCAACTGGGGCAATGGCGATGCCGACAAGGAGAAGTTGGTCACGGACATTGCCGACGACCAGGTGGATGTGATCAGTCGCGCCTTCATGGGGCTGACAGTCGCCTGCGCCCGATGTCACGATCATAAGTTCGACCCCATCCTCACAAAGGACTACTATGGCCTTGCAGGTATCTTCTTTAGCAGTCACATCCTGCCCAAACTGACCCCGAAGGGCTCAGGCGAAACCCCCTTGAGGATCACGCTGGACACGCCGGAGCTCAAGGCCACCCGCGACCGCTTCGTCGAGCAGGTGAAAGAGAAGGAGAAGCAGGTCCAGGTCGTGAGGGAAGCCCAGTACGCTGCGTTCGTCAAGACGATGCTCCCAAAGACGGCGACCTATCTCACTGCCGTCTGGGATTACGCCCACCGCCCCGACAGCGAGGCTGCCCTCTCGGTCGCCGACTATGCGAGCCGGCACGGCTTGCAGGGCTACGCGCTTCGCAATTGGATTGATACCCTGGGCAATGCCTCCTACCGCCCGATGACCATGTTGATCCGGGATATGTCGGGCTTTAAGGGCGTCCATGCCTGGCGTGGCGCTCCCGATTGTCCCAACCTGGTCATCAATACCACCAACCAGGCGCAGCATATCCTCACATATACCCTCCCGCCGCGCTCCGTTTCGGTACACCCTGGGCCAACCAATGGCGTTGCGGTCGAGTGGGTCAGCCCCATTCGTGGAACCGTTCAGATTCGAGGGAAAGTCGCGGATGCGGACCCAACCTGTGGCGATGGCATCATCTGGGCTCTGGACCATCAAACCCCGTATGGGGTGAACGAATTGGCGTACAGTGAACTTCCGAACAGTGGAGCAGAGGTTTTTGCACAGGCGAAAACGCTGACGAACCTGGCTGAGGTTCCCGTCGCGCCCGGGGATAAACTGCAATTGGTCGTGCTGCCCAATGCCAACTACTTCTGCGACATGACAACCGTCCAAATCACCATTAACGAAACAGATGGGACGCGCGTCTGGAATCTGGCTGCGGATCTGGTGGACTCCCCATTTGCGGGCAATCCGCATCCGGACCGCTATGGTAATCCCGATGTATGGCGCTTCTCCGATATGGCGGACTACAAACGGGGGGTACGCGCCGGAGGTGCGTTTGCTTCCGCTCTGACGACCTGGAGACAGACTGCCCTCAAGGCAAAGGATCGCGCCGATGTGGAGAGAGCCTCTCAGACATGTGCGCAGACTTTCATGCAGGTGGACAGCCACAACGCCTTCTGGCCCACGCCATCCGAGGAGATGAAGATCCTTCCCTCCTCAGCACGCCAGAGCATCACACAGGCCCAGAGCGATCTCGCCGCCCTCAGACGGCGTGAGCCACCTCCTATCATCCTCTGTAACGGTATTCAGGAGGGCGGCATTCCGGAGTGCCCACAAGCGGGCATCCACGATGTGTGCGTCCATATTCGTGGCCGCTACGACCGGCTGGGCGACCTCGTCCCCCGCCACTTCCCGCTTATCCTCGCCGGGAATGACCAGCCGCCGATCACGCAGGGGAGCGGGCGGCTGCAATTGGCCCAATGGCTGGCCAGCGGCACACACCCTCTCACAGCCCGCGTGATGGTCAACCGTATCTGGCAGCACCATTTCGGTGAAGGGATCGTTCGCACCCCCGGCAACTTCGGCTTTCTGGGCGAACGCCCCACCAACCCTGCGCTGCTGGACTGGCTGGCCGCAACATTCCTTTCACCACCCGCCAGGGCGCAGCAAGCAGCTCCCCCACTAGAGCGACAGAAGCACAGAGAAAAACCGGAGAACAATCCACAGATTAACGCAGATTACCGCAGATTAAATGCAGCACAGGAGAAGGGCGCAGTCTTCTCTTATGGGTGCGGGTGGTCGTTGAAGCAGATGCACCGTCTCATCATGCTCTCGAATGCGTATCAGCAGGCGAGCGAGGGCGATCCGCAGACGATGAAGGCCGATCCGGACAATCGCCTGTTCGGCCATATGAACCGCCTGCGGTTGGAAGCGGAACCGATTCGGGATACCCTGCTGGCGGTGTCCGGCAAACTCGATGCCACGATGGGCGGGGTAGCGATCCGCGATCTGAACACCCATCGCCGTACGCTATACGTCATGACGGTTCGTTCCGACCGCTCAGGCTATGCGCCGCTCTTCGATACTGCAGACCCAACGGCTATCGTAGACAAACGCGTCGTCTCGACCGTCGCACCGCAGGCGCTCTTCCTGATGAACCACCCGTTGGTCATCGCGCAGACAAAGGCGCTCACGCAACGGGTGATAACAGAGGGTGGTACTACGGACATGACGCGGATCCAGTGGCTCTATCCCCTGCTCTATGGACGCCCTGTAAGCGCCGATGAGCTGAAAATCGGCCAGACTTTCCTTGCCCGTACGCGTCAGTCCCAGAAAACATCTGGTGCAAATCAAAAGAATGACTTGGAATTGCGTACCTGGGAAGCCTATTGCCAGGTTCTCCTCTGTGCCAACGAACTGATCTATGTGGATTGAGGGAGTTTATGCTTATGAAAGAGACCGACCCGGCGCACAACCGCCGTCCGATAGCCGTCACCCGACGCGACATGCTCACACAGTTTGCCAGCGGCTTCGGCATGCTAGGGCTTGCGAGTTTGCTGAAAGAAGAAGCGCGTGCTGACGCCTTACCACAGGCAGCGAATCCACTCTCCCCAAGGTCGCCGATGTACCCGGCGCGAGCGAAGCGCATCATCTTTCTCTTTATGTCGGGCGGCCCATCCCACGTGGACACCTTCGATTACAAGCCTCGTCTCACCGCTGACATGGGCAAACCACTCCCGTTTGAGAAACCGCACCTGGAGCGCAGCAAGACTGGCGGCCTGCTCGGTTCACCATTTAGCTTCAAAAAGTACGGGCAATCCGGCATCGAGGTAAGCGAACTATTTCCGCATCTCGCCGGTTGTGTCGACGACATCACCGTTATCCGTTCGATGGTCGCCGACAATATCAACCATAACGGCGCGTGCCTGCAGATGAACACAGGAGAACAGGCGTTCTCCCGCCCCAGCCTGGGTTCCTGGCTTCTCTATGGGCTGGGCAGTGAAAACCAGAACCTGCCCGGTTACCTGGTCATCAGTCCGGCGCAGCCGGCACAGGGCGCGCCGCTCTGGACATCCAGCTTCCTGCCCGCCGCCTATCAGGGCACGCTCGTCGCGGACCTCAAGAACCCCATCGCCAACCTGCACAACGCCGACCTCAGCCTACCCCAACAGCGCGATCAACTCGATACGCTCCGGCAACTGAACGAAATGCACCTGGCAAAGCGCGAAGAGGATAGCCGACTCGACGCCCGGATTGCCTCCTTTGAGCTTGCCTTCCGCATGCAGCGTGAGGCTCCAGAAGCCTTCAGCATCGCAAATGAGACCGAAATTACCAAGCAAATCTACGGTATCGATGACAAAACCACAGAGATATTCGGAACGCAGTGCCTGATGGCGCGGCGGCTCATAGAGCGCGGCGTCCGCATCGTACAGGTCTACCATACCCAAACCGCCGGGCGCGCCAGTTGCCAACTTTGGGACCAGCATTCCAATCTCCGGGCCGGCCTCCGGGAAAATTGCGCCGCCACGGATAAACCCATCGCCGGTCTGCTGAAAGATCTCAAGTCACGCGGGCTGCTCGATGATACCCTCGTTATCTGGGGAGGAGAGTTCGGCCGCACCCCCACCGCGGAGGGCGATAACGGACGCGAACACCATCCGTTCGGATTCACCATGTGGCTGGCGGGTGGGGGGGTCAAGAGAGGGGTATCCTATGGGACGACCGATGAATTCGGATGGTATGCGGAGCAGGACAAGGTTCATGTCCACGACTTGCATGCCACCATCCTGCACCTGATGGGTATCGATCACAAAAAACTCACCTATCGCTATGGCGGACGCGACTACCGCCTCACCGATGTTTACGGCAATATCGTCGAATCCCTCCTGGCCTAAAATAGAATCCACGAAAGGACACGAAGGGGCACGAAAAAAAACACGAAGAGACGATCCATAGATTAACGCGATTAACATAGATTGCAAGAACGAGAATAAGATCAGAAAACGACGAGCGAGAAATCCTGTCCCATCCTGCAAAATCCTGTTCATCCCGTCTGAATGCTTCGTGGCTTTTCTTCGTGTCCCTTCGTGGATTCTAAGCTATGTGAACGGCCTTAGCCGCGCATGTTAACGGTCATGGCTATCGTGGCGCACGTCACGCCGGTCCCGCTCGATATGCTCATGCAAATCGCGGATCTGCCGGTCCAGCCTGCGGACATCGTCCCAGTCGTGGCGGCGAGCTTCGCGGTCACGATCGCACTGGAGGTCGTGCAATCGCTGCTCATCGCGCCGAATATCGCGGATGTCGCGTCGGACATCCCCACGGTCACCATCATGCCGCCAGTCGTCCGCGAAGGTCGGGGCAAGCCCGACGATACCGATCAAAGATGCGGCGATCCCGAAAGTCGCCGTCCATCGTACTATAGGTTTCATAGCCTCTGTGCTCCTTCTGTTTTGCGTTGGATGGGCGCTGTACCCATACCCAACGGAGCACAGCAGGATTTGTGACACGGCACGGTGACCGCTGTTCGAACCCTCCCTCGCGTTGGTCGATCATGGTAGAATGTCAGGAATCCGGCGCTATCTCCGTCGATTTGTCAGTGTCCACGATCCATTTCCGCATCAATCGGTGTTCAATCCCGGCATCCAGATAGACATCCCCTTCGGCAACATAGCCCAGTTTGGCATAGAAGGGAATGGCGTGAAGCTGGGCCTCCAGGATCAACTGGAGGAAGCCTTGCGTTCGCGCCGCCTCCTCGACATAACGCATCAACAGCGCTCCCAGCCCCTCGCCGCGATGCTCCCGAAGCACGGCGACGCGCCCGATCTTGCCCAGGCCCGCTCCCTTATCCACCAGGCGGGCGGTCGCGATGATTTCTCCTGTATCCTTTGTATGGGTTGCCTCCCGAACCAGAAAGTGGGCGGCGGTCAGGTCGTAAATATCCAGTTCCTCTTCTGGTGGCACCGCCTGCTCCTCGACAAATACCAGCATACGGATCGCGAACACCGCCTCGCGCTCCTCCGTCGTTGTGACCGGAGCGACCTCATACTCAGCCGACGGTATGGAAACTCTTTTTTCGATTGGCATGTAATAATGGTTACACATCGAGGATGCGCTCTCCTGCCTCTCGACGCAAGATCATGCAGGAACCGAAGCCCCGGTGGTGAATCGTAGTATCTATCAAGTGCCGAAATAGAGGTAAAATCGAGCCCATGCAATCGCTGCAACATCAAACGGAAGAGACGAAATCCAACTACTCCCCAGCACCCCCGCCGACGGAACCGGGTGTGATCCCCGTTACATCCGAGGCGACCGTGGATACGCCTGCCGTCGCCCACACCCCTGTCGCAACCGTTTCCGCTCCCCTCTCCGTGATGTCACGTGTCCGCCGGGAACTCACGCAGCGGGATCGTTATCATGAGATTTCGCAGGCACTTGAACGGGAGCTCAAGGAATCCGCCGAGAGACAACGCTATGTGGAAGAGATCATGGAGCAATTGCTGCGCGAGACCCAGGAAGCACGGCAGCGCCGACAGCGACAAATGTTTCGGGCGGTCCTGCTCGCCCTGTTTCTTGTTGCCGCCTACTTCCGCGTCAGGGAGCAACTCTTCCACTTCTGGTGGATGGTCTTTCCTTTAAGCGGTTTGATGGCGGCGGATCGCCTGGCCTACAAACGACGCGATGCGGCGCGCAAACTCTGGGAGGCGAGCGATCCGCGCGCCGTGGGAGTCCTGGCTGTCACGCTTCGAGACCACGACCCCGCGGTACGCGAAGTAGCAGAGAAGGCGCTTCTCAAGCTGCTTCCACGGGTCCTTGCCAGCCATGCATCCTCGATCAATGCGGATCAGATGAACGCCCTGCTCTCCATCGCCTATCGTGAGGACGAAGACCTCAAACTCGCGCTGCTCCAGGCCCTGGAGCAGATCGGAGATGTGCGGGCGATCCCTGCCGTTCGGGAGATGCAGTTGTATGGCTCTTTCCAGGTCCGGGAACAGGCTGCAAGATGCATGCCTTTCCTGGAGGAGCGTGTTCGCCGCTCTCGTGAGAGCGTCACGTTATTGCGGGCTGCAGATATCAACGCGACCGCTCCCGAAGAGCTCCTCCGCCCGGCAACCGACCAGGTTGATACGCCTCCGGAACAATTGCTTCGCCCAACCTCCCCACAGTAGCAAATTCATGAGACCGTCTGCCTTCACCGTTCCGTCCATAATCATAGAACAACCAGAGAATCCACGAAGGCGGAGGAGCGTTATGGAGCAGGAAGAGAGACACCGCAGCAATGTCCGGCGAGCAGGAAAAAAGGTCATGGGCGGATGCTGCATACTGAGTTTTGGGATCGTACTGGTTCTGCTGATATGGTTCCAGATCGGCAGCCGGGTTCCTCGGATCAATATCCCCACCCCGACGATGCCCTCACCCAATGCTTTCGATTTCTTTAACAGCGCCAGCGCCCAGTTGCAGGATGGGAGCAAGATCGATGACGCTATCTCCCTTCGTCCTAGAGCAACCTATACACTGGCGGATAAGGAGGGCTTTTTATCGGATAATGCGGCTGCGCTCCAGACCCTCCGCCAGGGCTTTGCTTACGATTATATGAACCCGCCCGCGCGCTCCTACACGACCCTCTTTCCCTACTATGCGAAGTTTCGCTCCATTGCTCGCCTGCTCAAGTTGGAAGGCCAGGTCAAAGCAGAAAAGGGAGATTGGAGCGGGGCTGTCAACAGCGATCTGGATGCCGTGAAGCTGG
>DATGIG010000452.1:0-7755 GCA_035295825.1 Chthonomonadaceae bacterium
GCGTGATGAAAGGAATGATGATAATGAATCCTATGCCGAATAGCGGCTCCGGTTGGCTCCTCAGCCCCTTCTTGCAAGACGTCGCGACGCTGGATACTCATTTAGACGTATTCACACAACAAAAGGTTTTACTTACTGCCCCTGCGCCTATAGGAGCACTGCTTACTGATAAGACGCAGCGAGCTAACGAACATGTTCCCCGCATAAATCCCGGTATCGAGATCCGATCTGTAATTACCGATACGCAGGGTGGGCTCTGGATTGCAGCCGAGAATAGCTTATACTACCATACGCAGGGAGCCACTCTGGAAATTTCCGGCAAAGAGGGGCTTCCGGTACGTGATATTCGCTGTCTTGCGTTAAGCGCGGAAGGTGCGCTGTGGGTCGGTTCGGGACGGGGGGCGGCCCGACTGTATCAGGGAAAATGGCGCTACTACGCGGGCCGACGCTGGCTGCCCGATGATCGTGTCGCCTCCATTACGTTAGAAGCCAACGGCGACGCCTGGATTGCCACGGCACAGGGCGTCTCCAAAATCGCGTTCATGCCGATGACCTTTGCACGCAAAGCAGCCCACTATGAGAGTATTACCGCGAGCCGGCATAATCGTGACGGTTACGTCACCGATTGCCATCTGGAGCGCTCAGGCGACCTCGAAAGCTTCCTGTACGAAGCCAGCGATAACGACGGTCTCTGGACAGCACTCTATATATGCTCCGAATCGTTCCGCTATGCAGTGACAGGCGACTCAAATGCGCGAGAATTGGCCCGTAAGAGCATGCACGCCCTGCTCGACCTGGTACGGGTCACCGGGATCCCCGGCTTTCCGGCCCGCGCCCTGATCCGCGCGGGAGAGCGCGTTCGGCAGTCCGACCCCGGCTCCAACTGGCACCCCTCACCCACTCTGCCCGGCGTTCTCTATAAAGACGACACCTCCTCGGACGAGGTGGACGGCCACTATCTGGCGTGGTATATCTATAGCGAACTGGTGGCCGATGCCCAGGAGCGGAGGATGATTGCCGATGTCTGCCGTGCGGTCACCGATCATATCCTACAGCATAACTACACGCTTGTCGGCCCAACCGGAAAGCCAACGACCTGGGGGGTCTGGTCGCCGGAAAGATTGAATGCGGATCCCCAATGGCGCAACGAGCGGGGCTTGAACTCCCTGGAGATCCTCTCGCACCTGCGCGTTGCCATGCATCTCTGCAACGAACCACGCCATGCCGTTGCATACCGCTCTCTGATCGAAGATCACGGTTACGCTCTGAATGCGGTGCGCCAGAAAGTCGTGCCGCCGGAGGGTGAAAACAACCATTCGGACGACGAGCTTGCCGCCTGCGCCTACTATCCGCTCCTGCAACTGGAGACCGAACCGCATCTGCGCGCGCTCTATCTCTGGAGCCTGGAACGGACGCAAGCCGTTCTCCGCCCGGAAGGCTCGCCCTTCCATAACGTGATCTATGGCGCCTGCACCGGCAACCCCAGTGACGTGGAGCGCGCCGTGCAGTGGCTGCAGGACGCCCCCTGGGATCTACGCGCTTGGACCATGACCAACAGCCACCGGTCGGATATCACTTTTGAGGAACGCCCAGGACGTTTTGGAGAGCGCCAATCGACCCACCCCTTACCGCCGAATGAGCGGCGCGTAGCGAAATGGAATCACAATCCCTACAATCCGGACGGAGGCAGCGATGGCCATTCGGAAGAGGACGGTACGTTCTGGCTGCTGCCCTACTGGATGGGCCGCTATCACGCGATTTTCCGCGAGGATCCAGAAGCGATGTGACAACCGCCGCCCGAAAGGAGGCGCTTTCGGGCGGCGGCTGGGTGTGGGGACGGAGCCGGATTAAAACTTGCCGCCCAGGGTGAGGCTGAGGCCGTCCAGTTCGCTGTCGGACCCGCCGATAAAGTAGTAGCGCAGATCGATGGAGAGCGGCGCGCGCCCCTGTGCAAGCTGATAGCCGAGCAGCAGGCTGAGCGCGGTGCCATCGGAGCCGCGGCCATCCACCCGCTTGTTGAAGGAGTATCCGACGCCGCCGCCGAACCGCAGGTTGTTCTTATGCACGATGCCTGTGACCTGCACCGGAATGCTGTAGATGCGATCGAAACCGTTGTAACCGATGCCGACGTTCACATCGAACAGATCACCGCGATAGACGGTGCGCTCGACGATGCCGCTGATGCCGAGTTCGCCGTTGGCACTGCGGGTCGCTTGGCTGTTGTAGATATAGACGCCAATGCGGATGGCCCAGTCTTTCTGCAGTTCCGCGCTGATCGGTTCCTGAGCCTGAGCAGTCTTCGGGGCAGCCATCATCATGCCGATTCCGAGCGCCAGCGCCAGCGCCGCGCCCCAGAGTGTTGCCAGTCGTTTCACTCTTATCCTCCTTATGGGGGTGAATGTGGATACGGGGCATTGCGTCCAGACGTTTCCAATGCTCCCGGACACCACACGACGTTCAGGGGTGTATCCCTCACATATTGTGACATGCCCAACGCCTTTTCCTGCTTGCCCGGAATCAAAATCTACCTTTTTTTTGAAAAAAGACCAAATATTTCTCCTTGCGAGTCTGTACGTAGGGTTTCATAACCGGATTAGGTTCTACAGATAGGGTCGGACAGCCTTTTTCTTCCCGTTTTTGAGTTCGTCATCACTATCCTATCATTGACAAGCAACGGAAAATATCTACGCGGTCTATATGCCAAGATCGTGAGCAAAAGGGGCGATTGCCCCCGTTTTACTTGAGAAGATAACAAAGTCAGAGGATTGCAGTGGCAAACCATTCGAACAATCTACGATCCGTGGGAGATAGAGTGGTGTTCGATTGCACCAGCGCCTGAGTTGCGGTGCGAAGCGTCTGGACAACCGCCGGAGCGTACTCTATTGCACAGACGAAAAAACATCCCTGTTCGATGTCGGTAGCGTCGAAAAGCAGATCCAATATCGGTGTGCCACTGGTCAAAGCAGTTGCGCGCCATAGGAAACGTGGCATAGGATATGTCAAAACACGGGCACGGTAATCGCCTGGTAAAGCCAGAGAGCCGAGCAGTTCCGCTTTCAAAGTATTGACGTCGGTCAGGTAGACATCCCATTCCAATGGCTGGGCCAGGTTGAGCAGGTTGCTCTGACGCAAGGCTTCAACCAAACTATCGAATGAAAACACCATGTCCTGGATGGTCTGGATGGGAATACGTATCTTATGATACAACGGCACGAGCATCAACGTAGCTTGCGCATTCAGCACGGCTGTCCCCATCCCATTAAGCCAGGAGGTACGGAAGCTTGCCCCACCGGTAAAAATCATGCGCGCGAAGGGACCAATCTGGTCGTCATGGGCATAAATTTTGTCCATACGGAAGGACCGCAAGTTGGTTCCCTGCTGTTGATAGGCAGTCTGTTGTGTGCTGCCGAGGCTGTAACCTGCCACGGTGACCGCATGTAGCCCTAACGAGACATTGGGGGCGGATGGGTCATGCAAGTCGATCCCGAGCAGAATAGGAATCTGGCCGTGGAGATAGGCATAGAGCGTACTTTTCAGAACGTACTCGTCATCTGCGTTCACAAGGAACGGCTCCAGCCCCACACTGCGAATAGCGTCGGCCATTTGTGTTGGGTTCAGACCGCTGTTGTTAGGGAGAGTGCGCGTATCGAGGGGTACATGCGACGTCGCTGCTCGCGTGATTTCTACAGGTGACGGAATATGGTGCTGAAACTGTCGTCCCGTTCCCTGAAAAGCCGACCAGAGCGCACTGGTAGCACAGGCAGCGGCAACAGCGTCTTGCTCCTGAAAAGCCAATGAGTCCACGGTCAGCGGTATTCCGAAGAGATGCACGTTGTACGAGCGGGTTATGGGAAACAGGCGGTGTCCAGCTTCTGGGTAGGTCTTAAGGCAGGTGCGTCCGACTACCGTCTGCGGAAGAGGTTTCACGACGACAAATCCAAGATATTTCTGTTGCAATATATCCGGGGTCAGGGGAGCGGAGGTTCCACGCAACAAGTCTACAAAATCCGCTTCTGTGAATGCGGCGTCGAAGAAGTGGAGTCGCGCGCAGTGCCGTTCGTACCTATGAAAGCAGCGGACATAGTAGGCGGCGAAATCCTCCAGGTAGTCGCGGTCAACATAATTGTTCTCTACAATGACGGTCTTTGCACCGAGGGCCTGGAAATACTCCTCGAAGTAGACAAGGTGTCGTTTGGTCGCAATGACGTGTTCCGGCGTACCTGCCTTTTCTGCCAGCAGACGACGAAGGGTGTCAATGGTGTATGCATAGACTTCATATGCCTGTGGCATGGGAGGAATCGTTCAGAGGGTAATAGGCTTATACAAGATCTCCGGATCAACGCGTTGCGCCTCGCGGAATTGCGCGGCCAGACGGTGCGCCTTCTGGAGGCCAGCAACGATAGTATCTTGCCCTTCAGGAGACATGATCCACTGGCGGACGCTCTCCGTCTGCTGCAGGTTGGCATCTTCTTTTGTCTGTTTCTTCTTGCCGCTCATACTGGTCACTCCGTTCTGCGGGCCTGTACTTCTACCCTCTATTATAGCCGATTTCCTATTCCATTAACCAATCCTTCTCCCTGATGAACCCTCAGAATATGAGATAGGGGATTATGTGTCACGCATGGTTTGCATCCTCCGAACCATTTGCTGAGTATACCCCTCCAGGGCTTTAAGTTTACCAGTAAAAGCGCGGTTGACATGCCCCATATTTCAAGGGCATGCCAATATTGACACCAAAGCCTCCCGGTGCGCTTTCACCGAGTGGGTACTTGGGTAAGCCAGGAAACACATCTTTTACTGTCTTCAGGCGCGACGGAGGACTTTACCTGGAAGCGCACGGGTCGGGGCATCATCGGCTTTGACCGCTTTGCCGTTGACGAAGACCCAGGGCAGGCCAGTCGGGAAACGCAAAGGGTCGTCGAAGGTGGCCGTATCGCTGACGATCTCCGGATCGAAGATCACCAGGTCGGCGGCATAGCCCTTCGCCAGTGTGCCGCGCTTTTTCAGCCCAATCCGTTTCGCCGGTGCGCCGGTCATTTTCCGCACCGCCGTCTCCAGGGAGATCACCTGCTCCTCCCGTACATAGCGCCCCAGCACGCGGGGGAACGTGCCATAGAGGCGCGGATGGGTCTTCCCCGGCAGGTGCAGGCCATCGCTGCCCACCATCTGCCCCTCCCACTGCAGGATGTCGCGCACATTGCCCTCATGCGCTGCGTGATGCACATAGCAGGCCCGGAGTTCATCCTCCTCCAGCACCGCACAGATCCACTCCGCCACGGTCAGCCCCCGCGTCAGCGCGACCGCCTCGAAGGTGTGCCCCTCATAAGGCAGGTTTGCCGATGAGCCTACTCCTACCAGCGTGTAACGGCTCCAGTCCGTTGGCAGGGCGTCCAGCGCCACGACCATGCGCGTACGCGTCTCCGGCTCGGACAGGCGGCGTAGGACCGCATCCGGCCCGCCGTCTACCGCCCAGGAGGGCAGCAGAGACTGGATAAAAGTGGAACCCGCCGTATAGGGGTACGTGTCACAGGTGACATCCACCCCCTCCCGCCGTGCCCGCTCCAACACAGCCAACAGCTCCCCGGCGCGGCCCGCGTTTCCCGGTCCGTTCATCTGCAAGTGCGCGATCTGCACCGGGACGCCCGCCTCCTTCGCAATCGCCAGACTCTCCTCGGTCGCAGTAAAGATGTTGTCGCCGTAGTCCCGCTGGTGGGTGGCGAAGAAGCCCGCCGCCCGGAATAGGGTCACCAATTCCGCCCGATCCGCCGCCCGCATGGGCGCGTACCAGATCCCAGTGCTCAGGCCCCAGGCGCCCTCCTCCATGCCCTGTTCCACCAGCGCCAGCATCCTACCCACTTCCGCCGCGTCGGCAGGTCGCTCCGCCATCCCCATCGCCGACACACGTACCGACCCGTGGGGGATCAAATAGGCCACATTGGCCCCGATTCCCTGCTGCTCGAACTGCCCCAGAAAATCGGCGACGGAGCGCCAGCTCCACTCCACTCCTCGATCCTCCCCGAACAGCCCGGCGATAAACTTCTTCTGAATATCCAACCCCTCCGCCGTCACGGGCGCAAAGCCCAGGCCGCAGTTGGTGAAGACCTCCGTCGTGACGCCCTGCATGACCTTGGGGAGATGCTCCGGACGGGCGAGCATGGCGATGTCGGCATGTGTGTGGATATCAATAAAGCCGGGAGCTACGATCTGATCCGTTGCGTCGATCGTCTGCGCCGCCTGCGCCTCCGCCGGAATGTCGCCGATCTCCGCAATCTTGTCGCCGGTCACCCCGACATCTGCCGTAAATCGCGTCTTGCCTGTACCGTCTATCACCGTCCCGTTCCGAATCAGCAGATCGAACATGGAATGCTCCTCCCGGCAATCTCGCCTGTCTTGTGTAACTGTTACCACGATTCTCCTGTCAGGTAGTATAGCGCGAAACCGTTCGAGTGTAAAGCGTTGACATCCGCACGCCTCCGTGCTATCCTAAACCATCAACCGGAAGCGCCATCACCCCGGAACCACAGGGAGCGAATCGTTTTGGAACCCAACTCACTTACGCCCGAACTGCAGGCACAGGCCGCGAAGCTCAAGCGCGGAACCCTCGGCATCGTACCGGAAAACGGCCTCGAACAGAAACTCCTCAAGGCCGCAAAGACCGGCAAGCCGCTCAAGATCAAGCTGGGCCTGGACCCCACCGCACCCGACATTCACCTGGGATTTGCGGTCGTACTGCGCAAGCTGCGCCAGTTTCAGGATCTGGGGCATGAGGTCATCATCATCATCGGGGACTACACTGCCCTGATCGGCGACCCCTCCGGGCGCTCGGCTACCCGCCCGATGCTCTCCGCCGAAGAGATCCAGGCCAATGCGAAGACCTATGTGGACCAGCTCGCCCGCATCCTCGACCGTGAAAAGACGACTGTGCGCTTCAACGGCGAGTGGCTGGGCAAACTCGACTTCGCCGAGGTAGTGCGCCTCGCCTCCAATATCACCGTCGCGCGCGTCCTGGAGCGCGATGACTTCGCCAAGCGCTATGCCGAACATCAGCCAATCTCGCTCCACGAACTCCTCTACCCGCTGGCGCAAGCATACGACTCGGTCGCCATCGAGGCGGACATCGAGATGGGCGGGCAGGATCAGATGTTCAATATTCTGACGGGCCGCGACCTCCAGGAGAAGGTCGGGCAGGAGCCGCAGATCGCCCTCTTTATGCCGCTTCTCGTCGGCCTCGATGGCGTGAAGAAGATGAGTAAATCGCTCGGGAACTACATTGGGATCGCCGAAACGCCCGATGCCATGTTCGGGAAGATCCTCTCCCTCTCCGACGCCCAGATGCGCGACTACTTCATCCTCTGCACCGATGTGCCGACGGAGGAGATCGAGGCGCTGCTCAAGCGAGCCGAGACCGGCGAGATGAACCCCAAGGACGTGAAGCGCCGCCTTGCGCAGGCCATCATCGACATCTACCACCCGCCCCACACGGATGCCGACGGCGCCACCGTCTCCCCTGCCCTCATAGCCGATGCGGAGTGGCATCGCGTCCATGCCGCCGGGGAGCTACCCTCCGACATGCCCGACATTACGATCCCTGCCGGCAGCACCAGCACGACCGGGACGGTCTGGATCTGCAAACTGCTCGTGATCGCAGGAATGGCGAAGAGCAACGGAGAGGCGCGCCGTCTGGTCACGCAGGGCGGCGTCGAACTTCAGGGCGAGAAGGTGACCAACCCCGACGCCGAGTTCCCGCTCCCTTCT
>DATGIG010000453.1:0-4310 GCA_035295825.1 Chthonomonadaceae bacterium
CGTCACCGGGCGGATCTTGATCGTATTTCCGCTGGAGGACATTGCCTGCCCCGTCCCGTCATTTTTCGCCAACGGCTTCCACTTGCCCCAGGGACACATGACGCGGCGAATGATCCGTTGCGCCGTCGTAACCGCCCGGAGCGGAAACACGACATCGGGCATTCTGCCGGGCGTCGTGGAGTTGTCGCCGTCCTCGTAGTTGGTTCCGTCCTCCGAGAGGAGAAACCAGAAGGAGACGCCGGTGTTGGCCGTCGGATTCGTTCCATAGGTGACAACCAGTTCCAGGTCGCACAGCGTATACCCGTCGCCACCGCCTGCGCCTACCGTGTTGTCGAACGCCGATCCTAACGCCGTGGTGTTGTTGGCGAGGGAGTTAAGTTCGGTGCTAAGCAGTGTTGCCTGTGACCCGAGAAGAAACTTTTCAACGGTTGCCAATGATTAGCTCCTTCCCAGTGCAATCGCAATATCCGAGGCCAGAACGCTACCGGGGCCGAACAGCATCTCTGCCCGACTTCCTGATCGCTTCAGCGCCCCATCCGACTGCGCCTGCGTAAACACGCCTGCCGTAACCGCAGAGGCCATGGTCGCAACGAGGTCCGCGTCCGCCGTGTAGATATTGGTTGCCAGTCCCAGAAGTTGCAGCCAACCCGCAAATTGCTGCTTCACGCTATCCGTATCCGCGCGGGCCATCAGCGCCGCCAACGGCGAGGCCAGCGCCGTTAAAAACACGTCCTTCGACACCACGCCTTGACTGATTGTGCCCGCACCCGGCGCATTGATGAGCGCAGCAAGCTGGACATCGGAATTCGTTTGGCTGATGAGTTGGTTGGGATGGTGGGTAGGATCCCATTCGACCAGGGTTCCGTACCCGATGCCGGCCGGATCGTTCTGGAGTTCACTCTTGAGAGCGGCGTAATCCACGCGTTTCCTCCTACCACGCCAGAACGGGCATGGCTGCCGTGTCGCCGTAGAGCAGGTTCGGCTGTCCGTTGGTGAGCGTACCCTGGAAGAACGCCTGGTTCCCTGCGTCTGCCGAGGGCGTCGTCTGCGTACCCGTGTTGGCCGCCGCGCCCTGCTTCTCCGTCACCGCCCCCGTCGTCAGGCTCACCTGCAGAATATAGTTGATGCTCTGGCCCACTCCGGGCGCGGAGGGACCGGTCGCGGGGCTGCCCGTCATCGCTATCGGCGACCCGCCGACCGGCGTCACCATGCCGAAGAAGTTGATGCCGGTTCCCGAACTCGGCAGCACCACCGTAGCGATGATCTGCGCGACATTCGCCCCGTCGCCGGTGTTGATTTCCACATTTCGGTTCGCCATATTACATCAGTACTCCGCTCATGTCGTAAGAGATGTTGCCGGTAATGTTCGGGCAGACCAGGCGCAGCACGCCGCCGGTCGTCACCACCTCCTGGCTCTCCAGGCCCGCCAGCTCGACGGCGGAGGTGTTGCTGGCATAGCTCTCCCACAGCACGATATTGTTCACCGTGATCTGAAAGAGCGCGCTGTTGGTGTTGGCGAAGTCGGGCACGATCGAAATATCCGTCAGGTAGAAGTTCTTGCCTGCCGGGATCGTGCCCAGCGGGACGGTCACTCCGCCCGTAATCGACACGCCGCCATTCGACTCAAAGCTCAGGATGCTCTGCCCGTAAGCCGGGCCGCCCGCTGTCACGCGCAGCGTCCCGGTCGGGCCGGTCGGCGGCTTGACCTGGACGCTCCCGTCGCCCTGGACCAGCGCTGAAGTCGAAGCGTTCGCCGCCGTTCGGAACGGATGCCCCTTCCCGGTAGGGTCCAGGACCAGGTTGCTGTCGAATGCCTGCGTTGTGAGGCTTGCTACCGCCATGAAAGTCTCCTAAAGGCAGTAGAGGGTAGGCAGTAGGCAGTAGAAACAGCCTCGTTTTCCCTTACTGCCTACTCCCCACTGCCTACTGCCTGCCTTTCAATATCCCCAGCGCCAGATGTCCACACCCGCCACCGGCGAACCTGGGATCAGTTCATTGCCCGCCAGGTCGTACAGCCGTAGTTGCGTGCCCGTCCACAGACACACCAGATCCGCCCTGGGCCGCGCAAACGACCACAGAACCTGCTGGAGATTTCCCACGTTCGTCTCCACGCCCGGCTGATACCCGTGCGGATACAAAACCTGGATAAACTGCTCTGCTGCATGCGTGTGGGGATGCGGGATGGCGTCTCCCGTGACCAGCGTCACCGTTGCGCCCGTCCCCGAAAACGGGTCGATGCTCTGCCCCTGCGCCACCGTAAACACCTGGTCGCCTATCGAAATCGCGCCCATACGAGCGGCGCCGGGATACACATTCTCATCCACGGTATAGTCAACCGTCCCATTCCCGCTCCCGCTCGCACCCCCTACCACATGCAGCCAATCCGGGTTATCACTCGCCGCTGTCCAACCGCAGGAAGATATTGTCAGAACCTGGAAAGTCCCGTTGTGCGGATGGCAATCATAACTGGCCTCGTTGGGGCTCAGGCTGTACGTACACCCTACCAGCGTCAGCGTAAACGCCGACACCGCGATCTCACCCGCTGTAGGCGGGATCGGAGCCGGCTGCGGCCCGCCGAACGACGCCGTGAGGTTGCCCCCTACCGCCGCATTGATATCCGCCATCTGCGCGACGGACGCCGCCACCGTATCGGTAAACGTCCCGCTCAGGTGTGAGGGCGTCGCCGCCGTATCGCTGACGCCCGTCGTAATCACCGCATGGCTGGAGGAGGGTACGCTCCACGTTGCGGTTACGCCCCATGTCGCCGAAACCCAGTAGCCCGCCGGGATCGCAAACGTGCAGGTCTGGCTCGGCTCCTCCGGAAAGGGGCCGGAGCCTACCGTAAACGCCGTAGGGTTGGAAGGGATGGGGAGCATACGTTACTCGCTTATCCGTGCGGCGGGAAGCGCCACCCGATCCGGGAACGTCACCCGGTAGCGATGGTGCCCACCCTCCGCCGAGGCCGGGATGCTCAGCTCTACCTCCCGCTCCCCGCGCTTCTTCGCCACGTAGGGGCGCCGCTCCGCGTGCCCGCTGGGCGCTGTCAGTGCGCCCATACAGACCGCCAGGGCGGTGAAGGGAAGTTCGAGGTCCTCTTTTTCCGGCTCATGCGACGCTTCGATAGCGTGGTCTGGAGTTTTGGGTTCTGATCTGCTCATAGTGTCCTATCAGTAATCGTATAATTCGACCGTCTGCACAATGGCGTCGCCCGTCATCGTATCCGAGGCGTTCGAGAGGATGCGACGAATACGACCCCGGACCACATCGCCTGCCGCCGGGTTGGTCGTCTGCCCATGCTTGATGTTCGCCACGGTCACATTGATCGTCACCTGGACCAGGCCGCCCGCCGTCGAAGAGTTCGCTCCGCTCGTACCCGTCACCTCATAACTGGACGTATTCCACAGATCTACGGTCGGGTCCGGCAGGTCCGTCGCCCCCACATTCAGAAGCTCCGCGCCCCAGACCACGTTGCCTGTGGTTACTTTATTCCGCGAGGCCCAGGTAATCACCACCTTGATGCCCGTAGTGCCCGTGTAGCCGTTGACCGAGGAGCGCGGCAGGACCGCCATAAACTCCACATACTCCGGCACCTTCGCGTCCGGCGCCACCGCATTCGGCCCGAACGCCAGAAACACCCCCGAATTGATCTTCACCAGCGGAGCCTGGCCGCCAAACGGGACCGTCGCGTCCTTCGGCGTCCAGACCGCCAGCGTGTTATTGGATGCAGCCACTTATCGTTCTCCTTATCATCCATTCCAGCAGAAAGCCAGGAAACCAAGAAGCCAAGAAAAATGCGGAAAAATTAACTTGCGTTCTTCCCCTTCCTGAGTTCTTGTCTTCCTGGATTCCTGCTGGAATGCTTATCCTGCTTAGAGCAGTGAATCGAGTTGCGAGACCGCGACCGCCCCCAATTCCTGCGCCAGGGCCTGGATCTTGTCCGCGTCAATCCCGTACTTCTGCGCCAGCACCGCCTTCTGCGCCGCCGGGATCACCAGGGCGCGCGTCTGCAACCAGGCCGTCACGATCGCCTCGATAGGCCCTTTGAAGATGCTCAATAATGCTTTCATCTATCCGTCCTCCCATAGGGGCAGGCACAAGGACCTGCCCTCAATCCATCGGCAGGGGACGGAGCCCCTGCCCTACATGGGCAACCACGGGGGGTTGCCCCTACATCAATACCTCCCACTGGAAAGTCGCAGCAGAGCGCGCCGCCGGGAAGGTCGTTTCACCAAGCGCTGGAGCGTTCCATAACGCTCCCTGGAGAGAAACGCCCGACACTCTCTCACCATCCCCGCATACTGCTGCCGATA
>DATGIG010000454.1:0-4332 GCA_035295825.1 Chthonomonadaceae bacterium
GCTATCTGCGCAGCAAGATCGATAAGGGTTTTGCGTCTCCCCTGATCCATACGGTGCGCGGTGTCGGGTTCCGGATGAGCGCAGACCATGATGCCTAAATCTATCCGTGCCCGCATGACCCTGGCCTTCGCCGGCAGCATCGCGCTGCTGCTGCTGCTGGCCTGCGCGGGGCTGATCGCGTATGCCCGTCACGTGGCGGAGCGCAACGCTGATGTCCTGCTTCAGGCGGCGGCCCGCAAAGTGCGCGCCGATCTGAATGGGGAAGACCGCAGCGTGCCCCTGGCGCAGTTGATGGCGGACGAGCGGCAGGACCTGCTGCCCGACCGTCTGGCGCTGCTGATCGTAGATGGGCAGGGCCGCGTCCTCCTGCAGTCCCAGGGGACCGTCCCGCATTGGCCCCGCCGGGAGGAAGGCTGGCGGACCGCGACGGTGCCTGACGGTGCGGTCACTATCGTCATCGGGCTGCCCTGGCGGCAAACGGAGGCGGAGCTTCGCCGGCAGGCGCTGACCCTGCTGGCCCTGTGCCTGTTCGTCGTCGTCATCGCCTCGGTCGGAGCCTGGCTGCTCGTCGGGCGGACGCTCTCGCCCATCGGCCGGCTTTCCCGCCAGGCACGGGCGGCCTCTGCGGATCACCTGCGCCTGCATCTCGACGCGCCCTCACAAGATGCGGAGATCGTCGAGCTGGTCTCGACCCTCAATGGCCTGCTGGTGCGGCTGTCGGAGACGGCGGCGGCGAAGGGGAGGTTCCACGCGGCAGCCTCCCATGAGCTGCGGACGCCCCTGCAGGCCCTGTCGGGGCATCTCGATCTCGCCCTGCGCCAGCCCCGCGCGGCGGAAGCGTACCGCGCCGTCATCGCCGAGGCGTACGCGCAGACCCGCCGGCTGATCGCGCTGGCCGGCGACCTGCTGCTGCTCGACCAGCTCGATACGGCGCCGCCTCTGCCGAAAGAGCCGGTGGACCTGGCCGGAGTCTGCGAGCGTATCCTCTGCGCCTTCACCCCGCTGATCGAGTCGCGCGGGCTGCAGGTGGATGGCTCCGGACTGCCGGCGGAGGCGGTCATCCAGGCTCCTCCCACGCACGCGGAAATTCTGGTCCGCAACCTGATCGAGAACGCCGTCAAGTATGCCTGCCCCGGCGGATGCGTGCGCGTGCAGATCGCCCGCGTCTCTCCCGCCCTGCGTCTGAAGATTTTCAACGAGTGCGCGCCCCTGCCCGATTGGAATCCCGAAAAGCTGTTCGAGCCCTTCTATCGCCCGGACGCCTCCCGCACCTCCAAAACCGGCGGCGCCGGGCTGGGTCTGGCGATCTGCAAAGCGATCGCCGGCCTCAACGGCTGGACGCTGACCCTGCAGCAGGAAAGCGCAGGGGTCTCCTGCACGGTCCTCTTCTCGCCGTCCTGATCCACCTTCCTCATGCCTCCCACGAACCTTCTGCAATTTGGTACAATAGACGCAGCAAAACGCAAGGCAGACGGATCAAGATAGTGGCCGCCGAAACCGCCTGGTGGAAGAAGATCGTCGGCATCTATAAGGACGATCCGGAGTTCGAGGAGGCCATGCGTCCCGGTCGAGAATACCGCTTCGATGACTCGAAGACGGAAACCATCGTCAATGTCGCCTCGGTCCCGCAGCGCAGCCCGTTCCGCTACCCTGGCGGCAAAACATGGCTGGTGCCGCGCCTGCGTCGGTGGCTGCTAAGCTTGCCCAGGAAGCCGGCAAACTTCATCGAGCCGTTCGCGGGAGGGGGCATTATCAGCCTTACCGTCGCCTTTGAGAACCTGGCCGAGCAGGTCACGATGGTGGAACTCGACGCGGACGTAGCCGCCGTATGGCAGACCATTCTGGATGGCGATGCCCGGTGGCTTGCCGATACAGTCCTGGCATTTCCTTTCACGCCGGAGACCGTTGCTGCCGAACTGGCTCGTCCTGCCACAAGCCTAAAGGAAAGAGCGTTTCAAACGCTGCTGAAAAACCGCACCCATCACGGCGGTATTCTGGCTCCCGGCAGCGGACGGATCAAGCATGGGGAGAATGGCAAAGGGCTTGCGTCTCGCTGGTATCCGCAGACGCTGCGTTCCCGTATCCTAAATATCGAGAAGGTAGCCCATAAAATTCGCTTCCTCCACGCTGACGGTTTGCAGGCCCTCAACAATAATGCTGACCAGTCAGAGGCCGTGTTTTTCATTGATCCTCCCTACACGGCGTCAGGCAAGAAGGCAGGCGCACGGCTCTATACATATAACGAACTGGACCATGAAGAGCTTTTTCGTATTGCCGAGACGCTGAAAGGCGACTTCTTGATGACCTATGATAACGCCGAGGGCGTTCAGTGCCTTGCCGATCAGCATGGTTTCGCCACGTTAGCGATTCCAATGAAAAATACACACCATGCCAAGCTGACAGAACTCTTGATCGGTCGCGATCTTTGCTGGGTCTGAAAGGCAATCCGTGCTTTATCCGATGCTCTGCAGGAGAATAAGTTGGCAACAACCTGGAAGCCTGAGTATACAACTCGGGCACAAGAGAGTTGGGAGGCTTATCAGCAACAACACGTCTTGTCGGATCAACTCGGCAAAGTCGCTGCGATTGATCCAGAGAGCGGGCAATTCTGGATTGGCGATAACGGCATTGACATTGCGGATCAGGAACGACAGGAATAATGACCCCTTGACTCTGGAACAGGTTCCAGGGTGTATCATCTAATCATGGACAGCAAATCCTCTCCGCATGCCCGCCTCCGCTCCGGCGAACTGGCGCGGTTGGCAGGCGTTAGCACCGACACCTTGCGCCATTACGAGCGTCTGGGGCTGCTCGCCTGTCCTGAACGCGCCGCCAATGACTACCGGCAATACCCCTTTTCGGCACTGGAGCGGGTGCGGCTGATCCAGGGCGCGCTAACGGTCGGGTTTACGCTGGCGGAATTGGCCTCTCTACTGCGCACTCGCGACCAGGGAGGCATTCCCTGCCGACAGGTGCGCGCGTTGGCGGCGGACAAGTTGAAGGAAGTCGAGGAAAGGCTGAGCCAGATGCAGCAGATGCGCGACCATCTCTGCCATCTGCTCCACGAGTGGGACACACGCCTGGACGAGACGCAACAGGGAGAGCGCGCCCGACTGTTGGAGAGGCTGCTCAACGAGCAGATCAAGAATGAAGTTCCTCCCAGGCCAACACTCCTGGGGCAAACAAGGAGAAGAAAAAGATGACGGGGATAAAGAGCGCTGGCATAGTCATGGGCGTTTTGCTCCTGGCCTGCAGCGGAGTATACGCACAGCAGCCCCACGCTCCCATGCATCACGACCGCAACCATGCGGCTGCCGTGGACAAGCGGGGAGACATGGCGATGGGGTTCGATCACACCAAGACCGCCCATCATTTCCGGCTCTTTCCTGACGGAGGGGCCATCACTGTGGAAACCAATGATCCAAAGGATGCCGAGAGCCGCGAGGCCATTCAGAGACATCTCCGCAAGATTAGCGCCATGTTCGCTGCAGGCAACTTCGATCTACCCATGTTCATTCACGCCACCCAGCCACCAGGGATGCAGACGATGAAGCGGCTGAAGAAGCAGATCACCTATCCCTATGAGCCGATGCCGGACGGAGCCCAGGTTCGGATACGCACTCGCAACAAGCAGGCGGTGGCGGCCATCCACAAGTTCCTGCGCTTCCAAATACAAGAGCACCGCACGGCAGACCCGCTTACCATACAGCCCGAAGGGAGCGAGAAAAAGCCCTCTTGAGGACATCCGGGAGATCGTGAAAGGCGGCTGCCAGGGGCCTGCGGAAATATCTCCCGCAGGCCCGTGGCCGTTTTTATACTGCCCGCACCTGGAAATTCGGCTATGTGCCTCACGAGATGTCCAGATTTCCAGATGCGCGTAGTATAAATCCAGCAAAGCGGTGATTCCTATATTCTTCCTGTGCTCTAAAGGGGGACTTTGCAATGCTTACCATACCTGATTTCCGCACTATTTGGAAATAACGCCCGAAACAGTGCTCATGTCGCCGGTGGAGAAAACTCTTTCTGCCCCTCTGTCATACGCCGTGAACCACTACGCGCCGTTTAAAAGTGAGCCACCCGCTCGGTCGGTGCCTCTATTGTAACCGCTTGTTAAGCCTGCTTTTGGAGGGAATGGTCGGCATGACGAGGGTCTGGCGGGGAAGTCGCCGCGCGGCGGCGAGGCAGACGCTGCGGGCGAGGAAGTTGTCGGTATCCAGGGGAAGGTGATGCCCGTGCTGCTCTGTGCTTCCGATGGGAAGGAGGACCACCTTTCCCGCCTGCACCGCTGCATTTATTTCGGGCCAGGTCAATTCGTCGTACAGGATCTTGTCG
>DATGIG010000455.1:0-3529 GCA_035295825.1 Chthonomonadaceae bacterium
GATGCGCACTGGCCCATTGCGTTCGATCTCCAGGCTCTTCAGCGGCAATCCGTCGCGCAGTTCCGCTCCGGCGCGGGCGGCCCGCTGCGCCAGGGCATGGTCGAATACGGAGCGGCGCACCATCCAGAGCGAAAGCGCGCGCCCTTCTGTCCCCTCGGGGTTCATGGGCATCAGGCAGGGATCGCCAAAGCGCCAGGTGTGGCGTATAAAGCGGGTGTCCGCCTCCACAAACGCTTCCGGCCCGAGATCGCACAACTCCTGCAACCGGAGCGTCTCGCCGACCCGCATCGGCATGCCGCCGCCGCAGGTCTTATGGCGGGGAAGCGTCTGCTTCTCCAGCAGGGCGACCTTCGCCCCGCCCTGCGCCAGTTCAAACGCCGCCGCGTTGCCCGCCGGCCCCGCCCCCACAACTATAGCATCGTAATGTCTCATGAATCCCTGCAAACGTAATGGTGAGTTATAGTATACCCGGCGCGGAGGGTTCCACTGTCACTCAGGCAGGATTGTGCGTTGGACCGGCGGGATTTTCCGGGATTAGGAAACACCTGTCTCGTCACAGCCCGGCAAATCCCAGCGTCGCCAGGATCGTCAGGGCCATCACATGATTGCCGACCGGATTGAGGTGGACGCCATCGGTGGTCAGGCGAAACGCGGGATTGACGGACTGCCCGGCGCGCACAGCCCGCACGAAGTCGTCGTGCGTGGGCGCGAGGAGGGCCTGGCGGGACGCGGCGATACGGCGCATGGCCGCGACATACGTATCGAGTTTCGCATTGAGGCGGTTCTCCGGGTTGTCCACATCCTCCCCGATAACCGTCGGCTCGACAAGAATGACCTCCGCGTCCGTGGATTCGCGCAGCATGTCCACCAGGTGCCCCAGTTGCGCCTCGTAGGCCGGGAGGGGGATGCCGTTCGGCCCGTCACCCTCCGGATAGATGTCGCTAAAGCCATGCCAGACATCGTTGATACCCACGTTTACGGTCACCACATGGGGGCTATGCGCGATCACATCGCGCTCCAGGCGCGCCAGCATGTCCGGCACGCGGTTCCCTCCGATGCCCGCATTGATGACCCGGATGTTGCGCTCCGGATAGGCGGCATGGATCAGGCTCTCCATGACCCGCACATAGCCATCCGACGCCTGGGTAATGCTGTCTCCCAGACAGACGAGCGTGGCGTTTCGATACAGTAAAAATCCCTGCTCCGAGGGCATTCTATTCTCCTCTTCTCTCCCATGGAAATACTTGTCCCTATGATACCTGCAACGCAAAAGGAATTACTCTCGAAGGAACTCCTGCCGCCTCTTCTTCGTTTTGCAACGATACAGGTGAACGGAAAGGAGCGAACGCGATGGCACAGGCGAATGGAAAGCTCGCCCTCATTACCGGGGCGAACAAGGGGATCGGCTTTGAAACGGCGCGGCAGTTGGCGCGGCAGGGCATGAAGGTGCTGCTCGGCGCTCGTGACCTTACGCGAGGTGAGCAGGCCGCCACAGAACTCCGGCAGGAGGGCCTGGATGTCGTCCTCCTGCAATTGGATGTGTCCGACCCCGCCAGTATTCAGCGCGCAGCGCAGACCATCGAAGCCGAGTATGGCAAGCTCGACATTCTGGTCAACAATGCGGGGATCGTGCTGGAGGATATAAGCAAACCGATCAGCCAGACCTCACCGGAGGTTCTCCACAACACCTTCGACACCAACTTCTTCGGCCCGGTGGAGCTGACGCTCCGCTTACTTCCGCTCCTGCGCAAGAGCGATGCGGGCCGTATTGTCAATCTCTCCAGCGGCCTGGCCTCCCTGAAGCGGCACAGCGATCCCAACGACGGCGCATCTCAGGTCAAGGCGTTGGCCTATAACTCCTCGAAAACCGCGCTGAACGCCTTTACGATCCACCTGGCGAACGAGTTGAGAAATACCCCGATCAAAGTCAACTCCGCCGACCCCGGCTGGGTCAAAACCGACATGGGCGGCTCGGCCGCATTCCTGGAGGTAGCGGACGGCGCAAAGACCTCGGTCTGGCTGGCGACGCTCCCCTCCGATGGCCCGACCGGCGGCTTTTTCCATCTGGGCAATCCCGTGGATTGGTGAGGCCGCGGTGGCGGAATTTAGCTTACGCGTTGTGTGTTTGGATAGATTGGATAGAAAGGTAGGTGGCAATGGGAACGCATCGAATCGTCGTGGCGGATCCCGGCGTGCCGGAGCGCCTGGTCTTCCGAGAGGCGCCCATTCCGACCCCGGCTGCCCATGAGGCCCTCGTAAAGGTGGCCGCTGTCTCGCTGAACCGGGGCGAAGTGCGCCGCGCGATGAGCACCAACACCGCATTCTCTCCGGGATGGGACCTGGCGGGCGTGGTGGAGCAGGGGGCTCCGGATGGCTCGGGGCCGAAAGCGGGTGCGCGTGTCGTGGGGATTGCGCGGTCAGGGGCCTGGGCGCAGTATATTGCCCTTCCGACGAACCAACTGGCGGTGCTGCCGGATGCCGTGACATTCGCACAGGCCGCAACGCTGCCCGTCGCCGGTCTGACGGCCATGCATGCCCTCTGGAAGGGCGGCTTTCTGCTGGAGCGGTCGGTGCTGATCACTGGTGCGACCGGCGGCGTGGGCGACTTTGCGATCCAACTGGGCCGGCTGGTGGGAGCCAACATCGTGGCAAGCGTTCGAAAGCCCGACCAGGCGGCGTTTGTGCGGGAGATCGGGGCGCAGCGGGTCGCCATCGGAGACGACCTCTCCGACGCGCGGCAGTATGGCCCCTTCGCGCTGGTCATCGATTCGGTCGGCGGGAAAACGCTGGGAGATGCGCTCGCCATGCTGGAGGAGGGCGGCAAAGTGGTCTCGCTGGGAACCTCCGCCGGATCGCAGGTGACGTTCGACGCAAGCCACTTCTATGGGACGGGCATGGTATCCTTATATGGTATGATGCTGTTCGATGAACTCCGCACCGTCGAATCCGCGACACACGGCCTGGCCCGGCTGGCGAACCTGATCGCACAGGGAAAGCTCAACCCGCGTATCAGCGTCGAGGCGGATTGGACCCAGGTCGCCAATGTGGCGCAGCAGTTGATGGACCGCCGCTATCCCGGCAAGGCAGTCCTACAGATCACCGGCTAGAGCGTGCGCTCTCAGTGAGACGATTTCACCATACTCGCCTGCACGGGCACTTTTCGTTACAACACGCCCGCGCCGAAATAGCGCTGGCACTCACATGATAAAAGGAGACAATTCATGCCAACCAGAACCGCAGAAGCCGAATGGAACGGCAATCTCTTTGACGGCAAGGGAAAGGTAAAATTAGGCAGCGGGGCATTCGAGGGGCCGTACGACTGGCGCTCCCGCTCAGCGGATGGAGCGGGAACCAATCCGGAGGAGTTGATCGGTGCGGCGCATGCCGGATGCTTCTCCATGGCCCTCTCCGCTCAGTTGTCCGGGGCGGGCTTTGTCCCGACGCGCATCCACACGGTCGCCCATGTCCATCTGGAAAAAATCGGCGAGGGCTTTGCCATCCCGCGTATCGAACTGGAGACGGAGGCGGA
>DATGIG010000456.1:0-15591 GCA_035295825.1 Chthonomonadaceae bacterium
CGCGGCCATACGCGAGAGCGCGAGAGCGCCCACCAGAAAGGCGAGCGCAAGGCACAATCCGAAGCCAAGCAGGAGCTTCTGCGCCGTCTTGAGATGTGAAAACCATGTCATGGGTATGCTCCCTATCAAAAAGAGACTCTATCCTGTCCTGGCATCGCGGCCTTTTATGACAGAATGATGACAGATTGTCGGAGCTTTTCAGGGAAACTTTAGGAGCAATCCAGACCAAATGGACGCGGTTGCGCGGCTTGATAGCGCCGCGCAACCACGTTTCAGGTTGAACTACGTTCGGTTCACGGTTTCGGCAGGAGGCGCAATGGAGTGGCGGAGGAGGGGGACAGCCGCGACGCCCTGCGCCACGCCTCCTGCGCCCAGCCAGGAGCGGGTCCAGGCCGGGGCGACGCTTTGCAGCACCAGAAAGGCCAGCACGGCAATCGCCGCAAACGCGTAGAAACCCGATGCGTAGGAGCCGGTGCTCTCCTGCAGGTGGCCCAGGGCAATATTGAGGTAGAAGCCGCCGACCCCGCCCGCTGCGCCTACCAGGCCCGTCATCACGCCGATCTCTTTCCGGAAGCGCTGCGGCACCATCTGGAACACGGAGCCGTTGCCCATGCCCAGGCAGCCCATCAGGAGAAAGAGGAGCACGCAGGCGACCGGGAAGTTGCCGATACACAGCCCGATGCCGAGGGAGGAAGCGATCACGGTCAGGTAGAGCAGGGTCAGCATTCGGATGCCGCCCAACCTATCCGCCAGTGCGCCTCCGACAGGGCGCAGCAGGGAGCCGGCGACGATAAAGGGCCATGTCCAGAGGCCGACCGCCGCCTTGGGCGCATCGTACTGATCGACAAAAAAGGTATTGAAGAAGGACGAGAGGCCGACAAAGCCGCCGAAGGTGACGAAGTAGAGGATGCAGAACCAGAGCGTGTCGGGCTCCTTCAGGACGGCAGCATAGTCGGCGAGGCGGGCCGGGCGCGCCTGCGCCGGAGGATCTTTCGCTAGGAGAGAGAAGACCAGCAGGGTCAGCGCCACGGGGAGCATCAGCAGCCCCATGACGGCGTGCCAGCCGAACGACTTCGCCAGGAGCGGTGCGAAGATGGTCGCCATGACGGTGCCGGAGTTGCCCGCGCCCGCAATCCCCATCGCCAGCCCCTGTAAGTGGGGCGGATACCAGCGGGAAGCCAGCGGCAGCGCCACTGCGAACGAAGCCCCCGCCAGCCCCAGGAAGAGAGCGACGAACAGGAGGGAGTTGTAGGAGTTGCCGAACTGCCAGCCGATCCAGAGCGGCAGGAGCGTACAGAGCAGCGAGACGATGCCGACCCGCCGGGAGCCGAACCGGTCCGCCAGGACCCCGACCAGGATACGCCAGAAGGCGGCGGCGAGCAGCGGGACGGCGACGAGGGTCAGTTTGACGGATGCTGAGTAGCCGCTTGCGAGGGGCTGCGCGGTCTTGCCCTCCTTTGCCAGGGCCGCCGCCGATTGGAGTGGGATCACATTCTCATTCGGATTGCCGACCGCGCCTGATGCCAGCGCCACATGGATGAGTTGGGATTGCGCGTTGAGCGCGGCCAGGGTCTCCGGCCTGGCGTTGTCCAGCACATACTTTTCGACCGGCTTGACGCTGGCGCGGGTCGCGGTCGCCGGGTCGCCGGGCTTGATAAGCAGATTGTAAACGGTTTTCGGCTGGTCTGCCTTGAGCTGTGGGTTCTGCCGGACGGTCTGCGGGCCTTTGATAATCAGCGTGTACTGACCGGTTCCGACCTGGGCGGTCGGGGTGATGCACAGGTTCGCCCCGGTCAGGCGCGCGTCGGTCATGATGAAGGGCATGAGCGCCCCCAGAATGACCCACACCATGAAGGAGACATCGAAGTGCAGGAATGCGCTGAACAGCGACGGCGCATGGCCGCCACGTTTGAGATCTCCCAGTTTCATCGGTTTCCTCTCTAAAGTAAGGGATAGAAGGGTTCCTCAGCATTGAGAGAAGGCGCGACGTCGCGGGGAAAGTTAGGCCGCCTCGATACGGACGGCGCAGGTCTTGAATTCCGGCATACGGCTGATCGGGTCGAGGGCGGGGTTGGTCAGGTCATTGACGCACTGTTCGCCACCCCAGTGAAACGGCACGAAGATCGTATCGGGGCGGATCGTCGTCACGATCTTGACCGGGAACGTCTTTGTTCCTCGCCGGGTGGTCAGGCGGGCCGGATCGCCGTTTTTCAGGTCATGCTGCCTCGCCAGGTCGGGATGGATCTCCGCGTAGGGCGCGGGCTTCGCCTTCACCAGCGGCGCGACCCGACGGGTCTGGTTGCCGCTCTGGTAGTGGTGCAGGACGCGCCCGGTGGTCAGACGGAGCGGGTATTCGGCATCCGGCTCCTCGGCGGAGGGGCGGTAGCGGACCGCCTGCATCTGGGCTCTACCATCCGGCGTGGCAAACCGCTCCGTAAACATCCGGGGCGTACCCGGATGGTGTGGGGCGGGACAGGGCCAGAAGACCCCATCCTCCTGCTCGATGCGCCCCCAGGTGATGCCGCTATAATCCGCCGGGCCGCCCCTGCTCGCGAGGCGCAGCTCCTCGAAGATCTCCCTTGTATGGCGATAAGAGAAAAACGCTCTGCGATCCAGACGCTGCGCCAGGGCGATCAAGAGGGCCGTGTCCGAGCGGGCTTCGCCGGGTGGGTCGGCAGCCCGGCGGCGCAGCAGAACGCGCCCCTCCAGGTTCGTTACCGTCCCCTCCTCCTCCGCCCACTGTGCAGCGGGAAAGACCACGTCGGCCCGCGCCGCCGTCTCCGAGAGAAAGAAGTCGGAGACCGCCAGGAAATCCAGTTCCGCCAGGCCGGCGTTCGTATGGCTTGTATTCGGGGCGGAGACCGCCGGGTTCGAGCCGATGACCAGCAGCCCACGGATCTCCTTATGCGCGACCGCATCCAGCAGTTCGTAGGCCGACTTGCCGGGGCCGGGAATGCTCTCCTCCGGCACGCCCCAGACCGAGGCGATATAGGCGCGATGCGCCGGGTCGTCTATCTTGCGGTAGCCGGGCAACTGATCGGCCTTCTGCCCATGCTCGCGCCCGCCCTGGCCGTTGCCCTGCCCGGTGAGCGGCCCTCCGCCGCACCCCGGACGTCCGACCTTACCCGTCGCCAGCAGGAGGTTGAGGTAGGCGCAGGCGGTATCTGTTCCCTTGCTGTGCTGCTCCGCGCCCCGCGCCGTCAGGACCATGCCGGTCGGCGCTCTGCCGAACATCAGGGCGGCACGGTATATCTCTTTGACCGAAATGCCGCAGATTTCGGCGGCGCGAAGCGGGGGACACTCCTTCGCAGCGGCCAGCGCCGCCTCGAAGCCGGACGTTCGCGCCGCCAGGAAGGGCTTATCCAGCAGGCCCTCTTCCTCCAGCACACAGAGCAGGGCGCTGGCCAGCGCCAGGTCGCTGCCGGGACGGATGGCGAGGTGCAGGTTGGCCCACCGGGTTGTCGGCGACTGGCGCGGGTCCACCACAATGAACTGGCAGCCGTTTTTCCTGGCCTCCTTAAGATAGTTCAGCAGGGGAGGCAGGGTCTCGACCAGGTTGGTACCGCAGAGCAGAATGCACTTTGCGCGGGGAATATCCGCCAGCGGCATGGTCAGGCCCCGATCAATGCCGAAGGTCTGGATGCTTGCCGCCGCCGCCGAACTCATACAGAACCGCCCATTGTAATCGATATTCGGCGTCTGCAAGGCAACGCGGGCGAACTTGCCGAGCAGGTAGGCCTTCTCGTTGGTGAGCGACCCGCCCCCGTAAACGCCCACCGCCGCCTTCCCGTAGGTCTCCTGAATGGCCGCCAGGCGCTGCGCCGTAAAATCCAGCGCATCCTCCCAGGTAACGCGCTCGAAGCGATCGCCGCAGCGCATCAGGGGGAACCGCAGGCGGTCCGGATGGTAGAGCAGTTCGGCGGAGGTCTGGCCTTTGATACACATGTTCCCCCGGTTGACCGGGAAATCCCGGTTCCCTTCCACCCCGACAACGCGCCCCGTCTCCGGATTGACGTGGATTTTCATGCCGCACTGAAAGGCGCAGTAACAGCAGTGCGATGGGATTTTCCAGGGCTCTCGGCTCATAGGTAAGACCTCATGGCAATCTCAGATAGATCTGTCCGCCCTCCTCGCGCACGGCATAGGTTTGCAGCGTGCAGGGGTCGGTCTGGCATTCGCCGGTGTCGAGCCGGATTTTCCAGGCATGAAACGGACAGAGGACCGTCCCTGCGCCCAGAATACCCTCCGCAAGCGGGCCGCCCCGATGCGGACATACATTCTGGATGGCATAGAGCTTTCCATTGCGCTGTCGGAACACCGCAATGGCCTCCGATCCTACGTGGAAGGCCCGTCCCTGCCCGGAGGGAATGGCTTCCACCGCGCCCAGACAGACCTCCTGCGCTGGCAGGGTGCGGAAGGGGGCGGCGCGAAATGTGCTGGTATTGGCGATGATTGCGGGTGCAGCCATGTTGCACGATCCTTTCTATAAGGCAGGTTGTTTAACGGCGAGCCGGCTCCAGAGGAATGAGGGTCGGGCCGGAGAATTGGGCAGGGTGAACCGGCTCCAAGGCCTCCTGCCAGGGATCTACGTAGGCGTCTACCGCTGCCTGGATCTCGGCATCGAGGCGGGCGGCGATCCCCTCTATATCGTTTACCACGATGTCACGGATGTGATCGATCCCCAGCCGCTCGACAAACGCCGGGGTGCGCTCCATGTACCGGGCGTTCTCGCGATAGAACTGCATAAAGCGCCCGATAAGCGTCAGCGCCTCCTCATGGGTCCCCACGCGAGCCAGCAGATCAGCGGCCCGGACGCGGCTGCCCGCCGCCCCGCCCACGACCACCTCCCAACCGCCTTCGACCGCTACGACGCCGATGTCCTTGACGGTGGCCTCGGCGCAGTTGCGGGGGCAGCCGGAGACGGCAGTTTTGACCTTGTGGGGGAATTCGATGCCCTGGAAGCGGCGCTCGATCTTGATGCCGAGCGCGGTGGAATCACCGACGCCGAAGCGGCAGAAGTCGGTCCCGACGCAGGTCTTGCAGGTACGGAAGGCCTTGGTATAGGCGTGGCCGGAGGGCATGCCCAGGTCGCGCCAGATGGCGGGCAGGTCCTCCTTTTTCACACCGAGTAGGTCGAGGCGCTGCCCGCCCGTCACCTTCACCATGGGTACCTGGTACTTATCCGCTACTTCGGCGATACGGCGCAATTCGTCGGGGGTGGTGATGCCGCCGTACATGCGGGGCACGACGGAGAAGGTCGCGTCCTTCTGGATGTTGGCGTGGACGCGGTCGTTGATGAAGCGGCTGTCGCGCTCGTCCTCATACTGCTCGTGCCAGATAGACTTGAGCAGCGAGGCGAGGCCCGGCTTGCTGGCGGGGTCGTCCTTACCGCCTGCCAGCGCATCGAAGACGGCGCTCACGGACTTCAAGCCCTTCGCCTTGATCTGCGCTGCCAGTTCCGGCTTGGCGAAAGGCACGCCGGGCACATACCAGTACGCCGACGGATCTACGGCGGCATTGCCGGCGTAGGCTTCGATGCACTGCTGTACCAGGGCGCGGCAGCCGCCGCAGCCTGTTCCAGCCCTGGTGCAGCCGCCGATGGAGAGGATGGAGGTCTTGCCCTGCCCGATGACTTCGATGATTTTCGCCTTGGTCACCTGGTTGCATGTGCAAACATAGGCGTCGTCCTGCATCGTGAGGATATTGTCGCCGCTCGCCTGGCTTATCTGGCCGAACAGCAGGTCGGCGCGGCGGACCGGCGCGTCCTCGGCTTTTTCGTAGAGGCTCATCAGCGCCGGGGCGGTGTCCGTCTCACCCAGCAGGCAGCCCGCCACGATGCGGTCGCCGCGCAGGAGGATCTTCTTATAGACGCCCCGTCCGGGCTCGGAGTAGGAGACGACCTCGTCGCCCGGCTGTATCTCCGACAGGCGGCCCATCGAGGCCAATTCCACCCCCATGACCTTGAGCTTGGTCGCCAGCCGGGAGCCGGTATAGCGGGCGGCCGCATGGGTCCCGGTGACGACGTCGGCGAGGACGCGCGCCTGCTCATAGAGCGGCGCGACCAGGCCATAGGTGACGCCCTGGTGCTGCACGCACTCCCCGACCGCGTAGACGTCCGGGTCTTCCGTCCGCATGCTGTCGTCCACGAGGATACCGCGCTCGGTCGGCAGGCCGCAGCCGCGGGCCAGCTCCAGGTTGGCGCGAATGCCGCAGGAGATGACCAGGATCTGGCAGGGCAGCGTGGTGCCATCCTCCAGCCGGACGCCCTCCACCTGCCCGTTGCCGGCGACCGCCGTGGTCTTCGCGTTGGTGTACACCCGAATGCCCATCCCCTCCAGAATGCGGGCCAGCATCGCGCCGCCTTCGGCGTCCAACTGCTGGGGCATGAGGTAGGGAGCGGCCTCCAGCACGGTGACCTCGACGCCATACGTCATTAAACCCCGTGCCGCCTCCAATCCCAGCAGACCGCCGCCGAGCACCACCGCGTTTTCGCAGCCGCCGGCCCAGTCCGCGATGCGCTCGCAGTCGTCCAGGGTACGGAAGACGAAGACGCCGCCCAGGTCCGTGCCGGAGATGGGGGGCACAAAGGGACGGCTGCCGGTGGCAAAGATCAGGGTATCGTAGGGCTCGCAGCAGCCGTCGGAGCCATAGACGGTCCTGGCCGCGCGATCCACGCGATCCACGCGCACCCCGGCGTGCAGAGCGACATCGTTCTCCACATACCAGGAGAGGGGGTTGAGGAAGATGGCGCCGGCATCCTGAGAGCCGTTGAGGACGTTGGAGAGCTGAATACGGTTGTAGTTGCCGTAGGGTTCGTCGCCGAACAGGACGATCTCGACGCCCTCACGGTCGCGCGCCAGGATCTCTTCGGCGGTGCGCGCCCCCGCCATGCCGTTGCCGATGACGACTATCTTTCGACGCTGCTGTCGCATGGTGTTGCTGCCTCTCTACTGGAAAACGGCGTGTCGTTTCAGGACACAGACCGGGTTACCGGGTAGCGAGGCAGGCACGAAAATACCGACGCTGTCCGTCAGCATTCGTCGCGAGGAACCTCGCTACGGAATGCCAACCACCGCGTCGGCCAGATGAAATTGTCTACCAGAATCGTCATTGGTTGCAGGCGCAGAACGTTCTACGGCCTACAGTGTTCATAGGATAACATATCAATGTGAACAACGTATGACGCAATGATGAATTTTTGTCATATTTCGGAAGCTTTCTTCCGGACCATCACTCCTTCCACTCCAAAAACCCCACATCCAGGATGGCGGTGCCCAGTACGCCCGCTCCCGCCGCCAGGTGGATCTCCAGCCGCGTGCCGCCCGGTATATCCTCCGTGATGGCGAGGGCGACATGGCTATCACCCTGCGGCCCGATGGGAAAATAGCGCCGCGCCTGCCCGTTGCCGACGACGCTTAGATAGATCAACTGGTCGGAAGCGTTGCCGCCCCGGAAGTAGATCAGGGTAGCCCTGGCGTCCTCCGGTACCGTATAGACCAGTTCGGGGCTGAGCAGCCGTGGGTTCATCAGGCCATCGCCCAGGAAGGGAAAGACGCCCTGAAGCAGGACGGGGCGCGCCTTCCCTGTCGCCAGCAGGGCATCGAAACGCTCGGATGTCGGAAAAGAGAGAGCCATGGTAATCTCCACAAGAGGGATTGCTATCGAAAAGGTCGGACCGGATTGGGCTACTCCTCCGGTGTCTCCTGAAAGAGATAGCCGATGCCGCGGACCGTGTAAATCAGTTTGCCGTATTTTTTGCCCAGCCGCGCGCGGACGCGCTTGATATAGGCATCCACCACACGCACGTCTCCTTCGAAATGGTAGCCCCAGACCAACTGCATCAGCGCCTCCCGTGTGAAAGTACGATTGCGATGCGTCATCAGGAATTGGAGCAATTGGAATTCACGCAGGGTCAGAGTAACCGGATGCGCATCCGCTGTGACGACGCGGCGGGCCATGTCCAGCACCAGGCCGCCGACCTGGGTGTGCTGTTGGGGGTGGGTCTTCTGGAAGCGCCAGAGCAGCATCTGCACGCGGGCCAGCAGCTCGTCCGGCGCATAGGGAGGCAGGATAAAATCGTCTACGCCTACCGTGAGCAGGGAGGATTGGCGAGGGGCGGAGGGGGTGAGCGCCAGAAGCGGAATGGGGTGTGCATTCAGTTCCGCCCTCAGAACGCGGCGCACATGCTGGAGGATCAGCGCATCTGCGTCCGATTCCAGCACCAGCAGGTCGGGAAAGCAGACCTCAACCGCGGTGTGCAGGGGCGCTTCCTCCGGTACGACGGTCCGGACGTCATACCCGGCAGCGGCCAATGCGGCGGCGTGCGTTTGCCAATCACGGGTTCCGATGAGGAGAAAGCGTTGCATGTTGGATAGTATACCAGGTACATGCAAACAGGCGTCTTCCTGCATTGTGGAAGGACGCCTGTTTTTCGTTGTGACCGAGCCGGTATCAGAATTTCTGTAAGACTTCGAGATAGGCGAAGACCGAGTCGCGGCTCTTGTAGATCTTGCTGATAACGTCTCCCCCATTGCCATAGCCGAAGTAGAGGGTAAGGTTGGTGCTTTTGCGCCACTGATAGTCAACGCTGATGTCGGCCAACGTCCCCAGGTTGTTCGCGCCGCCGCTCGGTCTGCCGGTGTAACCAAAGGTGCGGTTCTGATACGCGCCGCCGCCGTTGTACCAGAGGTCGTTGCTCTCGGCGAGGCGCAGCCCATGCACATCGGTGCGGACCGTCGTACGCGAACCGGGCTTGAGGATCAACTGCGCAAATAAATCTTCGATGTTGCTCTCCGTATAGAAGACATCGCGGGCATAGGTACGCGCCGTGTACAGCAGGGGAATAAAGGTGCCATGCTGCTTGTTGTTGGGGTTGCCATCGCCGCTGGCGAAGTTGTAGCCGATGCGCAGCCAGGGCTGCCAGGTCGCTTTCGGCATTTGATACCCCGCCTCCGCAGCATAGGCGTATGCGCCCTGGGCTTCGTCGCCCCAATCGCCGAACTGCGCGGCTCCCCATCCCATCAAGTCGAATTTGCCTGCCCCGGCAGGGATCGCACGCAGATATTCGCCGCCGACCGTGCCGATACGGAGCGCTTTCTTATCGGCAGCGCGCGTCGCTGCCGGGCGATTGTCTATCTTGAGGTCTTCGGTACGTGCGTCCTCATAGTAGATACCGAACAGCCGGGATACATTAGGATGTTGCTTATCCGGGTCGGAGAAGGTCGCATTGAGATAACCGACTTTGATTTTGGAGATAAAGTCGTTGCCGTTCAGGTCGAAAACACCGCGCGAGGGAATGGCGGCCATCGCAGTGAGATTGAGATGCGGGCGGGCCGCCTCATAGTGCAGGCCATTGAAACTGCGTCCGATGTCCGTGAAGTTGGTGGGGCCGAGCAGACGTTGCGAGATGCGGTTCTGAGTGACCCAATTGAGAGTGGGATCGGCGGGAACGACTTCCGAGCCATCCGAATACTCGAAGCGACCGACACGCAGGCTCTTGCCTGGGTGGGAGGGGTCTTTCAGGCGAACGTAAGCCTGCTTGACGAACAGGCTGGCGACCTGGCTGCCATTGGCATCGTAATAGAGCGCACCGAGCCCCAGCGCACCCTGTGGCGCGGAAGCAATCGCCTTCGTCGGCAGATTGACCAGGGAAGTCTGCTGCAACTCCAGGTACTCGTCGTCCTGTTTGCTCTTCCGGTCGAAATCGAGTTTGATGAGGGAGCTGAGGAAACTATAGCCTCCGTCTGCCTTGTCGGTCGGCCACCAGTTGTAATCTTCCAGGCGCAGGCGCCAACTGCCCGTAAAGTAGAACCCCGTGTGGCCGAGCGGGATACCGGATGGGGCGGTGGGCGTTTGAGCCTGAGTAGTTACGGTAGATACTATCCACAGGGATGCAACAAGGAAGAGGCCCACAAACCGGGAGCGGAAAGCAATTTTCAAACGCATATCCTCCGTGAGAAGATGGGATTGTCATGGTACTGTCATAATATCGGGAATTGTACCTGATTTTTTCGTTTGCCTGCTTTCCTATCATTGCCCACCTACAGACGGAGAGAAACTATTTGGACGTTTTGCCCACCTCCTTGACCCTCTTGACAAACTCGCTTGCTCTCTCGTATACTGAGATACTCGTCTTTTGTCTATCATACTGCATTTTATCTTCGCTTATGATCCACCTCGGCTGAACATTTAACCCTTCAAGCCGAGCCACTTTGTCCATTGCTTGATACTGTGAAAAAATGTCTTCAGGATAGTTGAAGGAGCAGCATGTCCATTCGTACTTCACAGAAGGCGTCGCGGTTCGGGGAATCGGTCATTCGCGAGATGACGCGCCTCTTTCTAGCCCGTGGCGACAAACCGGGCGTCAACCTGGCGCAGGGGTTTCCGGACTTTCCCGCCCCCGCGGAGATGAAGGACGCCGCCTGCCGCGCGATCCAGGCCGACATCAACCAGTATGCCATCACCTGGGGTGCGAAGCCACTTCGGAACGCCATCTCCGCCCCTACCGCCCGCTTCTACGGCGTCACGCCCGATCCGGAGCGCGAAATAACCGTCTCCTGCGGGGCGACCGAGGCGATGATGGCCGCGATGCTGGCCATCGTAGATCCCGGCGACGAGGTGATCGTCTTCGAGCCGTTCTATGAGAACTACGGCCCGGACGCCATCCTCTCCGGAGCCGTGCCCCGCTTTATCACGCTCCACGAGCCCGACTGGCACTTCGATCCCGACGCTCTGGCCACCGCCTTCAACGACCGGACCCGCGCCATCATCATCAACACGCCCAACAATCCGACCGGGAAGATCTTCACGCGGGAGGAGTTGATCTTCATCGCCGACCTCTGTCAGAAGTGGAACGTGACGGCCATCACGGACGAGATCTATGAGCATATTGTCTATGAGGGGCAGCACCTCCGCATGGCCGACCTGCCGGGGATGGCAGCGCTTACCATCACCATCAGCGGGCTCTCCAAGACGTTCAGCGCGACCGGCTGGCGTATCGGCTGGCTGATCGCGCCGCCCGAAGCCACCAACGCCATCCGCAAAGTCCACGACTTCCTGACCGTCGGGGCCGCCGCGCCACTTCAGGAGGGCGCGGCCCACGCGCTGGGCTTCCCCGATGCCTACTACCATGGCCTGGCGGACCACTATCGCGGCAAACGCGACTTCACATTGGCGCTCTTGCGCGAGGTCGGCTTTCAGGTCTATGAACCGCACGGGGCCTACTACATCATGACCGACATCGCCGGCTTGAGCCACGAAGATGACGTGACCTTCGCCCGCCGGCTCATCGCAGAGATCGGTGTCGCCACCGTGCCGGGCAGCAGTTTCTACCGCGACCCCGAACGCGGACGCTCCAAGATCCGCTTCTGCTACTGCAAAAAGCCGGAGACCCTGGAAGCCGCCGCAACCCTCCTCCGTCGCCTCACGCTCGTTGACAATCGCTGATATATCACCCATAATAGCTTATCTCACCATGGGGAGGAACTGCCATGTCACTGACCGAATTGCCACCTTCTGTACAGGAGTTGCCGCGTGCGGACAAACTGTGGCTGATGCAATTGCTGGCGGCGCAACTGGCAAAGGATGGTCAGGAGTGGGGCGAACGCATGAGTGGCAGAGAAGGAGGCCATAAAGGTGACTTGAGACCTTCAGATGAGCGTGATCGAGGGCGCATCATCCACTCCGTCTCTTTTCGGAGGCTGCAGGGGAAGACTCAGGTTTTAGGTATTACAGAAAGCGATTTTCATCGTACGCGCCTGACGCATACTATGGAGGTCGCTCAGATCGGGCGTGCTATTGTGCTACAGCTTTCGCGAAGTGAGGAGGTTTCTGATTCCGCAAGGGCAGCGTTACCTACTCTTCCATTGATCGAAGCGATCTGCTTTGCGCATGACCTCGGCCATCCTCCATTCGGTCATAGCGGCGAGGTTGCGCTCAACTTCATGATGCGCAACGCGGGCGGTTTTGAAGGAAACGGCCAGACGTTGAGAATCCTTTCCAAGCTAGAAGATCGTACCTTCCAATTTGGTCTCGACCTAACCCGTCGCGCACTTCTTGGTATTCTGAAATACCCGGTTAAGTACGAGCAAGTTTGCCGGAAAGAGCTATCCACACTGCCAAAGAGACTTTCTTTACTGAACCGCTCCGATTGGGAGCCTCCCAAATGCTATTTCGATACGGAATCATCTATTGTCGAGTGGATACTGAAACCGTTGTCCGAATCGGATAAAGCGCAGTTTGTAGATTTCGACGAACCTACGGACGACGAACCTTCAGAAGAGAAGCCTTATAAACGTAAAGAAGAAAAGCATGGCAAATCCAAATACAAAGCGCTAGACACATCTATCATGGATATTGCCGATGACATCGCCTATCGCGTTCACGATGTTGAGGATGGGATCACCTTAAATCTGATTACGAAACAGGACTGGGATGAAGCACAATCAGAAGACCCAGGACTATCTACAGATTGGATGAACAAATATATTGATGATAAACAGAATTTGATTCCTGAATATTTATTCTTACCTACCAACGAAAAGTGCAGTCGGAAGCTTGCTGTAAATCAGATTGTAAATGCGTTGATAAACTCTGTCCGCATAGATAAGCGGGAACAGTTCGAGACACCATTGCTGGCTTACGAAGCCAAGTTGGAGGGCGAACCATATAATTTCTTGCAGGCGCTCGAAAAACTTAAAAAGCGCCGTATGATTGACACGCAAACGGTTCAAACGCTGGAATATCGCGGTCGCCAGATTGTGATGTCTATCTTCGAAGCCTTGGAGTCGGATTCTGATAGACTCCTTGACGATAGATATAAAAATCGAATCAAAAAAGAAGGCAAGCTACGCGTTATTTGTGATTATGTCGCGGGGATGACCGACGCGTACGCGACACGCATGTATGAACGATTGTTCGTACCCCGTCAGGGATCGGTTTTCGAACGTCTGTAGTGAACGAAAAAAGGAAGGCCAACATGGCGACAGAAACACTAGACCAACATATCGAAATCACTCAAGGAATAGCGGGCGGAAAACCGCGTATTGCAGGGCATCGCATTACTGTGCAAGACATCGCGATCTGGCACGAACGGTTAGGTAAGAGTGTTGATGAAATCGCCACCGAATACAACCTGACGCTTTCTGATGTCCACGCAGCGCTCGCTTACTACTTCGATCACCGCCCAGAAATTGACCGGTCCATTGAGGAAGGTCGAGCCTTTGCCGAAGCCCTAAGGACGCAGACCCCTTCGAAGCTTGAACAAAAGATGAGGGAGCAAAAGCGGCGTGGGAAAGGCGATTAGATACTACACCGACGAGCATGTTGCCAGAGCGGTCGTAAATGGGCTGCGCCAGCGAGGCGTGAATGTACTGACAGTGATAGAGGCGGGTCTCCACGGGGCTGAAGATGAAGAGCATCTGGCAAGAGCTCGAAGTGAAGGCCGAACGGTGTTCACGCAGGACGATGATTTTCTGCGCTTACATGCCGCAGGCATCGAGCATGCAGGGATTGTTTACGCACCACAGGGGACGCCAATTGGAGACATCATCCGAGGCCTGATGCTGATATATCAGGTACTCGAAGCCGAGGATATGGAAGGAAACGTCGAATATCTATAGATTTCAGCCTTGCACCTGAATAATCCGGGCAAAGGGCAGGCACAGGGGCCTGCCCCTACAGTGGCAATACTTTCAGGGATGCGGGACGTCCACGAGGGTGGATGGTCCCTGATTGCCGCAACGGTCCACGCCGGAGACGGCGATCCGGGTCGCCTGGGCCTGCGGACTGTCGGGAGCCATCACAAAGGTACGGATGTTGCCGGGCAGGATGTCGGTGGTCCATGCGCCGTTCGCATAGGTCTGCACGACCCACTGCCACACCGGCTCCCCGCCGCCGGGCTGCCACGAGAGCGTCGGCGTTTCGCTGGTCGCGTCCTTATCCAGTTCGACTTTCGGCCTGCCGGGGGCGTGCCCCTTGAGCCAGGGCGAGGCGGGGACCAGCGCCGGGTGCGCATAGACGCCCGTCGCCAGGGTGTCGGCGAGGTTGCAGCGGTTCTGCATCAGGCACTGCATGCTGAAGTGGACGTTGCCGCTCGCGCCCTTCTGTTCGCGGGTGGCATCCACCTGATGCACCACCTCCTCGGGCGTCCAGGACGACTTCCCCCCATCGGTGACGCGGCTCGTGTAGTTGCCGGGCCAGATATGCCGCCCCTTCTTGTTCTGCTCCACCCACCACTTGAGCAGCGCCGGATAGGACTGCGCCGTCTGATGGATGGGCCAGTAGAGCTGCGGCGTCCAGTAGTCGCACCAGCCGTTGACCAGCCATTTGCGCGAGTCGGCGTAGATCTCCTCATAGGCATCGAAACCCTTGATCTGGTCGGGATGGCCCGGACGCCAGATGCCAAAGGGGCTGATGCCGAACTTCACCCAGGGCTTTTCCTGCTTGATACCCTTATAGAGCCGCTCGATAAAGACGTTCACATTCTCGCGCCGCCAGTCGTCGCGGTCCAGCTTGCCGCCGGACGCCACATAGCGCTGCCAACTGGCATCGTCGGGGAACGGAAGGATCTTGCGGTTGGCGTCGGTCTCCTTGTAGGGATAGAAGTAGTCGTCGATGTGGACGCCATCGATGTCGTAGCGCTTGACCACGTCCAGAATGACGGCGAGCGAGTGGTCCTGCACGGCCTTCTCGCCCGGATCGAGCCAGAGGTAGCCGCCGTACTGCCGGACGATCTCCGGGTGGGTCTGGCTGATATGGTCTGCCGAGGGCGTGGATTTTGCCTCGGCATGGCGGGCGCGGTAGGGATTGAACCAGGCGTGCAGCTCCAATCCGCGCCGGTGCGCCTCCTCGACGGCGAAGGCGAGGGGATCGTAGTAGGGGGCAGGCGCCTGCCCCTGCTGCCCGGTCAGATACTCCGACCAGGGTTCCAATTTGGAATCGTAGAGGGCGTCGCAGGCGGGGCGCACCTGGAAGATAATGGCGTTGAGGCGCATCTGCGCGGCCCGGTCGAGGATGGCGAGCAGCTCCGCCTTCTGGTCCTCGACCGGCAGCCCCGGCTTCGAGGGCCAGTCGATGTTGGCGACCGTGGCGACCCAGACGCCTCGAAACTCACGGGGCGGGGCAGGAGGCAGCTCTTTCGCCTTATCGGCGGAATCGGCGTCCAGGGGCAGCGCGAACAGCGCGCAGAGCAGCGCCATGCAGAGGCAGGTTCCGACCAGGCGAAACAGGGTGGGAAGGGGCATTCTCTTTCTCACTTTATGAGGGTTTGCAGGCGCTCCAGTGCGGCAGACAGTTGCACGGGATCGTCGGCGCGCAGGGTGACATGGCCGATTTTGCGCCCGGCACGCGGCGCTTTGTTGTAGAGATGCAGGTGCGCGCCCGGAAGCGCAAGGACCGCCGCAATATCGGGAGGCGCACCGAGAATATTGACCATGGCGGAGACGCCGATCAGGGCCGTCGCGCCGAGTGGAAAGCCCGCGATGGCGCGCAGATGGTTCTCAAACTGGCTGGTCTCCGCGCCCTCGATGGTCCAGTGCCCCGAGTTATGGACGCGCGGCGCCATCTCGTTCGCCAGCAGGCGCCCATCGCGCT
>DATGIG010000457.1:0-3913 GCA_035295825.1 Chthonomonadaceae bacterium
AGGAAGCCATCGAGGTCGCCCGCCAGGCAAAACCGCAGATGACTTTGCTGGACATTCGCATGCCCGATGGCGACGGCCTAGATGCTTTAGTGAGCCTGAAGCAGGAGCATCCGCGCATGGCCATCCTGATGCTGACCACCTACGAGAACCCTACCTACATGGCGCGCGCGGTGGCCGGGGGCGCGGCAGGCTATCTCTTGAAAGGGATCGAGTGTGATGAGTTACTCGCCTCATTGCGAGCCGTAGCGGACGGGGAAATGTTGCTGACGGCCCAGGACCTGGTGCGTTCCTTAAGAGGCATCAGCGCGCAGTCTACCGGCGCGATGGACCTGAGCGAGCCGCTATCCGAGCGGGAGCAGGAGGTGCTGCAACTGCTGTCGACAGGACTTCACAATCGGGACATGGCCGATCAGATGTTCCTGTCGGTGAGCACGGTCAAGACGCACGTCGAGCACATCATCGGCAAGCTGGGCGTCTCGGACCGGGTGCAGGCAGCCGTCTGGGCGGCAAGGCACGGACTGGTCTCTTCCAATATGAATCCCTCTTGATCTTGCTTCTGAAAAATCTCGTTCCTTTCCTAGTATGCCAGGGGAGCGGCTCACCACGCTGGGGCCGCTCCCGTCTCTTTTTATTTCCCCATAATCGGCCATTTAGCGGATGTTTGCCCTTTACATTCCTCAGTATAATGCCAGTGCCTGCAAGAACAGACATACGGTTTGGGAGAGGCAACAGCCGCCCTGGCAGAGCCAGGTTTGACGGGCTGTGCGCCGTCATCTATCCCAGGCCGAGAGTCTGTTCCCGCAATTCAGGCAGTTCAGGGAGGAAAGAGCCATGACACAGACAGCAGCCAAGAAGACGGACCACCAGATCCATGCCGCAGTTCTGGCCGAGTTGAAGTGGGACCCACGCGTCGACGAGACCGAAATCGGTGTCGAGGTCAATGATGGCGTGGTCACTCTCACCGGCACGGTAGACAGCTTCGGTAAGAAGATCGCCGCCCAGGAGGCCGTCCATTGTGTTTCGGGCGTGTTGGACGTAGCCAACGACATCCAGGTCGAGCTGCCCGGCAGCCCGGTCCGCACAGACACTGAGATTGCCCAGGCGGTGCGGCAGGCGCTGGAGTGGGATGTGTGGGTACCCCAGGAGAAGATTCATACCACGGTGATTGACGGATGGGTGACCCTGCAGGGCAATGTGCATGCCTGGGTGGAACGCAATCGGGCGGAGCACGTGATCCGCAATCTCAGGGGAGTGCGTGGGCTGACCAACAACATCCTGGTGGCCGCCTCGCCGGTGGAGGCCCAGGTGGTGGAGCGCTCGATCGAGCAGGCGCTGGAGCGGCGCGCGGATCGGGAGGCGGAGCGTATTCACATCACCCTCAAGGACGGCACGGTCTCGTTGAGCGGACGGGTACACAATTGGAATGAGAAGCAGGCCGTTTTGGGAGCAGCGGGCAACACCCGTGGTGTCCGGAGGGTAGAGGACCATCTGTGCATCGACCCTTACTTCTAAGCGGCCAAAAGCCTTTCCGGTGGTCACGGAAGGGCAAGAGGCTCTGAGCCAGGGGCTGCCCATCCCTCGTGCAACCCCTGGCCCTGGTTAATACCCTCTCATGAAGGTCAGTGCCTTCATGCACAAGCAGCGGGAAACGGATCCCATTCTCGGCGAGTTGTTCCTTCCAGGCAAGTGCGTCGCAGCCGGCATCTACCGGCAGGTTGACAGCAATCGGGAAGTCAGCCTGGAGGAAGAAGGCTATCTGCCCGCAAGCCTGGACGGGCGTGTGGCTTGCTATGCACGTATCCCTTCCTTGAAAAACGATCTCTGCGCCCGGAGAATTCCTTGAACCAGGCATTTGGTGGATGCTTCCCGGTGTGCCGCCCTTCATAATGAAATGGCTATTTATGCCGGCAAGAGGGTTACCATGATCCAGGACATTCCGGCAGAACAATGGAAGGAGGATTACAATGGCTGCGCATTTGCCTCACCTGTATGCCGATTCGGCGGAGAATGTAGAGGTTCAGGAAACCTCCTTCTCGGTCGACTTGCTGGGCCGTTATGTTTGCAACACCTGGGAAGAGGCGCTTACTAATCCAGCCTTTGATGCAGTCATCATCGGATCGGGGATGTATGGGGCCTACTGTGCCGACAAGCTCTACCGCAATGGAGAGAGCTGCAAACTGCGCGTTCTGGTGCTGGAAGCGGGCAGCTTCCTCCTGCCGGAGCATGTGCAGAACCTGCCGAATATCCCGCTGCGCAGCCCCGCTCCCCTGGATACCTTTCTGGACACCGGGCAGCCGCGCAACCTCGTCTGGGGATTACCCTGGAGAAGCAACGAACCTTTCAATGGCGCAGCCTACTGCGTGGGGGGCAAGTCGCTGTTTTGGGGGGGATGGTGCCCGCGCCTGACGGAGGCGGACCTGGCAGAGTGGCCCGCCGAAGTCACCCGCTACCTGCAGGCCACCTATCCGATTCTGGAGCGGCAGACCGGGGTTACTGAGACGACCGACTTTATCCAGGGACCGCTCTATGAAGCGCTCTTAGCCAGAACGGCGGCTGTTCTCGGCGAGGTGCCGGCTCTGACGGCCGTCGAGCCGCCGCCGCTGGCCGTCCAGGGAAACGATCCTGCCTCCGGCTTCTTTGTCTTCAACAAATACAGCAGCGCCGCTCTGCTGGTCAGCGCCATTCGCGATGCCGTGGAGGAATCAGGCAACGACGACACGAAGCGGCGGCTCTTCCTGGTGCCCAAAGCCCATGTTACCCGGCTGACGGCACGGGAGGGAGCCGTGCGGGAGATCGAGGTGTATGTGCAAGGACGCAGGCATCTGCTCCCTATCGCTCCGGAATGCTCTGTCGTGCTGGCGGCGGGAAGCATCGAATCCACACGGCTGGCCCTGGAGTCGTTGCCGACCGCTTCCGTGGAGGCGCAAGAGCGCATGGGCCGCAACCTGATGATCCATCTGCGCACCAATACCACCGTGCGCATCCGCCGCTCGGCGTTGGAAACGGCCGGGATGCCCCTGCCCGAGCAATTGCAGACAGCGGCGCTGCTGGTGCGTGGGTTCACGCCAGAAGGCCAGTTCCATATCCAGATCACTGCTGCCAGCGATCCAGGGTGTATCTCGGACGCGCTGTTATTTCGGATGGTGCCCGATATCGATCAGGTGGACCGGCTGCTGGCCGCGCAGAAGACGGACTGGGTGAGCCTGACTCTGCGCGGGTGCGCGGAAACAAAGGGAGATCGGAAGACGCCCAAAGGGGACCCGGCGGGGCGCTGGATCGATCTCAGCGCGTTGGAACGGGATGAGTTTGGAATGCGCCGCGCCTTCGTGCGGCTGGCAATAAGCCCGGCGGAAGAGCATCTTTGGGATGCCATGGACCGGGCGAGCATCGCGCTGGCGCAAAAGCTCGCCAATGACGACCGGAAGGCAATCGAATATATCTATGCCGGCGCGCCCCATGAGGAGCCACCCGCTCTGGGAACGGGCAGAGACGGCCTGGGCACCACCTACCATGAGGCCGGAACCCTCTGGATGGGAGAAGATCCCGCCGCTTCCATCACCGATGTTTATGGCCGCTTCCATCACGTCGCCAACGCTTACTGTGCAGACCAAGCTCTGTTTCCTACGGTCGGCTCGTCCAACCCGGTACTGACAGGGTTGACGCTGGCGCGCAGAGTGGCCGAGAAGATCGCTCAATAACCATACAGGCTCATTCCACCGGCCAGGGGCAATGCGATGGAAAACTGCCCGCTTGCCAGCTATCTCTCTTTGCCAGCGCGCACTTGCTGGAATCTATGATCTGGCGTTCAGCCGCCAGTGAGAGGGTGTGCCAGCCAGGCGTTAGGGGGCGTCTCCGAGGGACCGGGGAACAGCGCCAGTTGCACGATGCTCGCCGGATTGAGCAGGATCGCTCC
>DATGIG010000458.1:0-11346 GCA_035295825.1 Chthonomonadaceae bacterium
CGCTTTTGACGTCTGCGCCGGACAATCCCTGATTCTGTGGCCTGAGCGTCGCCATTGGGGAACCGCTCCCTGCTCCGCCGACCTCTCTTTCTACTGGATCCATTTTCTGCTGAAGCCAGCGTCGGCAAGAGCGGAGGCCCAGAGCCTTAAAATCCCGCAATATGTGACTGTGAGCCGGCCCGACCATATGACCGAACTCTTTCGCCGGTTCCTGGACGACCAGGAGACCGGCGCGCTGGACAGCGTGTCGGCGGCGGCGCTGGTGATGCTGATGCTGTGCGAGGTGGGGCGCTCTCGCCCGCCCTGCGGCACGCGAGAGAGCGCCTCGTTCCGGCTGGCAGGGCGGGCGGACACCTATATCCGCACCCACTTCCACCAGCCGCTGAGCCCCGCCAATGTTGCGGAGGTGCTGGGCTGCAATGCCAACTACCTGAGCCGTGTTTTCCATCAGGTCTATGAGCACACATTAACGGAGGCCATTCAGTTATGTCGCCTGCGTTATGCCCGCCAGCTCTTGCTGGATGACGACCGAAATATAGATGAGATCGCCCGGGCGTGCGGCTTCAGCGATGCGGGCTATTTTCGCCGCCTGTTCAAGCGTCACGAGGGCATTACCCCGCTCGCCTTCCGCCGTATCTACTCCCGCCTGCATACCAATACACAATAGAGTACACAATGATACAATAGAGAAAGAGAATCGCCTTGTCCGATACTTTGCCATCCGCTTCCGCCGCTCCCGGCGCGGTGGTGGTAGATACCACGCGCAGCCCAGGCGCGCGGCTACGCCCCGTGCCGATTACCGCCGTGCGTCTCACCGATACCTTCTGGGCGCCGAGGCTGCAGCGGAACCACGAAAACACGCTGCGCGCGCAGTATCGACTGCTGGAGGAGAAGGGAAGGCTGGACAATTTCCGGCGGGCCGCCGGGAAGAAGCAGCTTCCTTTTCAAGGCGTCTACTGCTTCAACGATTCGGATCTCTACAAATGGCTGGAAGCCGCCTCCTGGTCCCTGGCGCTCCATCCGAAAGACACCGCCTTGCGTTTTCTGATAGAGGAGGCGGTTACGGAGATCGCCGAGGCGCAGCAGCCGGACGGTTACCTGAACACCTACTTCTGCGCAGAGCGCGCCGGGGAGCGCTGGACGAACTTCGATCTGCATGAGATGTACTGCGCAGGGCACCTCTTCCAGGCTGCGGCGGCGCACTATCGCTGCACCCGGTCCACACGCCTGTTGGAGGTGGCTATTCGGCTTGCCGACCACATCTGTGACCGCTTCGGGCCGGAGGAGCAGGGCAAGCAACGGAAACTGGACGCCCACGCGGAAGTCGAAATGGCGCTGGTCGAGCTCTATCGGACGACGGGCGAACGCCGCTATCTGGAGCAGGCGCAATTCTTCCTGGACACGCGCGGCCATGGCGTGCTGGGTAAGCCCTATAAGTACTTTGAACCGGATTACGCCCAGGATCTGGTCCCGTTCCGCGAATTGGATAAGGTCACCGGCCACGCGGTACGGATGATGTACCTCGACTGCGGCGCAACGGATATCTATGCCGAGACCGGAGAGGTCGCGCTGAAGACGGCGCTGGACAGACAGTGGGCCAATATGACCGAGCGCAAGATCTATGTGACCGGCAGCGTGGGCGCTTTTGGAGATGGCGAAGCCTTCGGGAAGGACTACTATCTGCCCAGTGTCAGCGCCTATGCCGAGACCTGCGCAGCCATCGGCAACATCATGTGGAACTGGCGCATGCTCCTGAACACCGGGGAAGCACGCTATGCCGACAGGATGGAGCAGGCGCTGTACAATGGGATGCTCTCAGGGATCTCGCTGGATGGCGAGGCCTACTTCTATACGAACCCGCTTACCGACGATGGCACGCACCGGCGCACGGCATGGTTCGAGTGCGCCTGCTGCCCGCCCAATGTCGCCCGTATGTTGGCATCGCTCCCCGGCTATTTTGCTTCCGTCTCCGCAGGGGCGGTCTGGTTCCATCTGTATGGCGCGAGCATGGGGAGCGTTACCCTGCCCGAAGGGCAGACCGTTGCCTGGGAGCAGAGGGCCGGCTATCCCTGGGAGGGCGAGATCGAGATCCGGATCGCAGACGCCCCCCGTAATCCGATTGCCCTCTGTCTGCGCATTCCGGGATGGGCGCAGGACGCTGCGTTAACCCTCAACGGCGCGCCCGCCGACACGGCGCTGTGTGCAGGCCAGTACGCTCGGATCGAGCGGGTCTGGAAGCAGGGCGATACGTTGCGCTTAAGCCTGCCGTTGCCGGTCCAATACGTGGTCGGACACCCCAATGTTGTGGATACCTATGGCCGGGTCGCCCTGATGCGGGGGCCACTGGTCTACTGTGTGGAGCAGGCCGACCATCCCGACGTCGAATTGACCGCCCTGCGGCTGCCTGCCGACGCGGAGTTGCATCCGATCGTGGAGGCCAATCTGTTGGGAGGGATCGTCACCCTCCGGGGAGATGCCCGGGTTCAGGATCTCTCCGACTGGCAGCATGTGCTGTACCGCCCCTTCCAGGCCGGAGATGCTGGCCTCCGGAGCGGTGCGCCCTCGCAGCGCGCCTCCCGCCTGACGGCCATTCCCTACTATGCATGGGCCAACCGAACGCCTGGCCCCATGACCGTATGGATCCCCACGCGATAGACCGCCTCCTCAAACGCTTTTGTGTCTCCGGCTCCATTTTCGTTAGATACGTGAAATAGCGGAAGACGTAGGTATACTTTTCTCAACGATATGCCGCAAGATAGAGTGGGAGGAGCCTGAATGGCAGTTGAGGAGATAGATGTACTCTGGATCACGGCGGGATTAGGGTGCGATGGCGACACCATCTCGATGACCGCCGCGACGCAGCCCAGCCTCGAGGATCTCGTTTTGGGAGCCCTTCCGGGCATCCCGAAAGTGAGACTTCATAACCCCGTACTCGCGTATGCCAACGGCGAAGAGTTCCTCGCACCCTTCTATCGGGCGTGCGAGGGCGCCCTCGACCCCTTTATCCTCGTGATCGAAGGCTCGATCCCCAACGAGAAGAACAAAGACGCAGGCTATTGGGCGGGGTTCGGCACGGATCATGCGACCGGACAGCCCATACTTACCTGTGATTGGATCGATCGCCTTGCACCGCATGCCTGGGCCGTCATTGCCATCGGGACCTGCGCCGCCTACGGCGGCATCCATGCCATGGAGGGCAATCCCACCGGCGCGATGGGCCTGCCCGACTACCTGGGCTGGGAGTGGAAATCGAAGGCCGGTATCCCGATCATCTGTGTGCCCGGCTGCCCGGTACAGCCCGATAACTTCATGCAGGTCCTGCTCTATATGCTGTATCAGTATGTCGGCAGCAGCCCGATGATCCCGCTGGATAAGGAGTTGCGGCCCGAGTGGCTCTTCAGTCGCACCGTCCATGAGGGGTGTGATCGGGGCGGGTACTATGAGCAGGGCGACTTTACCCAGGAGTACGGCGGTCACCAGTGCATCGTGAAGCTGGGGTGTTGGGGGCCGGTCGTACAGTGCAATGTGGGCAAGCGCGGCTGGATGAACGGCATCGGCGGCTGCCCCAACGTGGGAGGCATCTGCATCGGCTGCACCATGCCCGGCTTTCCCGACAAGTTCATGCCCTTCATGGACCAGCCACCGGGATCCCACCTCTCCTCCCAGGCGATCTCGATCTACGGCAAATCCATCCGCGCCCTGCGTAAGTTCACCCAGGCTTCCGTCAACCTGGAACCCTCCTGGAGACGTCCCAAAACCGAAGAGACCAACCAGGCATAAATTCCTCTTCCGCCTGCAATGCAATACAAGGAATACAGCTCCGGTACGTCGAAAACACCTGCGGTGAACGACGTATCGGATGCAGGCTGTTTATCGCGCCTAACCTGCGCGCGGGAAGGGAGAGGAGCCACAGCATGGCAGCACAACTATTCATTGCACATGCGCCGGGAGATTGGCAGATCGCGTCCTCGGTCTGCGCGGCTCTGGAGAGAAATGGGATGCGCGGCTGGCTGATCGTTCGGGATATGCCGGCAGGAGCGAGTATAAGTACGGCGGCCCTCCAGGCCGTGGATGCCAGCGTCGCCTGCATATGGATCCTCTCCCCTAACACGGAGGCTAATCCGGCCTTTATCGAGCAGGTGACCCGCGCTCGAGATCAGGGGTTGCCCCTGATCGTGCTGCGTGTAGCAAACCATCGGACCCCTCCCGCGCTGCTCGATATGCTCCGGATCGCTATCTCAGTGCTTGCGGACATGCCTCCCTCGGAAACCCAGTTGGCAACCCTTGTCCAGCAGATACAGGCCATGGCGCCCCAGACACTCCAGGCCGGGACAGTGCCCCAGGGGGCGACCGTGAACATGGGAGTCCCTCCGGAGAACCCATATGTCCCTTCCGCACCTCCCATTCCCCCTCTGCCCCCTGTCTCTCCCTATGGCGCGCCGGCTGTGCCTCCCGACTACTCCGGCTCGACGCCCCAGGCCGGCGGCCCGGCTCCGTATGCCCAACCGGTACCCGGCGGCGCTCCTTATGGAGCAGGCGGATGGCAGTCTCGCCCAACCCCATTCCAATCCATTGCCTCACTGGGGTGGTGTGTGCTCGTGCTGCTGGTTGCCAATATCCTGCTTGACCTGATGGGGGTTGTGTTCGGCCTGAACCAAACGCAACTGCTCTCCCAAATGCAGACGCCAGGGGGATTCCGGCTGGGTGAATTAGTGAGCAATAGCCACCGATTGGTGGCTGTCGGTGCGATGATGATCGTGCTGCGGCTGGTGACGGGGCCTTGCTTCCTTGTCTGGATGTACCGTGCCTACCGCAACCTGTTTGCCTTGGGTACGCAGGGGCTCTCTTTTTCGCCTGGTTGGGCGGTGGGCAGCTTCTTTGTGCCCATCCTCAACCTGTTTCGTCCCTACCAGGCGATGAGCGAGATATGGCGGTGTAGTGATCCGCGCTCCGTGTCCTACGGAACCCTGGGCTGGCAGAGGGTCCCAATCGCCGCACGTGTCGGTTTCTGGTGGGGTTGCTGGCTTCTCTGCGGAGTGACCGTGTGGTTCTCCCTTCAGATGACAGTGAGCAGTACCATGGAATTCGGGCAGGAGGCGAAGATCGAGGGCCTGCTGCTGGGAACCTGGGGGCAGGTCGCCGCCGAAGTGCTCAGCGTGATCGCAGCGATCCTCCTCATCTCCATTGTACAGAGGGTTTCCCGATGGCAAGAGCAGCGGGGACAACCCCTGGCAACGCCATATGGGCTTCCGGCGCTGGCGTCCGGCGGTCCTCTCTATCCGATCCTGACTGCCATCGGAATGCTCTTGCTGCTCGGCGTCATCGGTGGGGCAGTGATCGGCTTTCAGAACCGGGGAGCCGATTGGAAAGAGTATTCGCCGCCGATGGGGGAGTTCACCGTACTGATGCCGGGCGATCCCAAGCCTCAGACCCAAACGGACGGCGGGGTCACGGTTCATCTCTTCCAGAGCAGCGATGGGACGACGCAGTATGTCGCCAGTTACATTGACGTGGGGCAGGGAGGGCCGATCCTCAATCCCCAGGCGGTGCTCGATGCCCTGAAGAAGGCAAAAGCAGAGGGGCTGGAGGGCGAACTGGCCGAAGAGCAGAGTGTTACCGTGGGATCGCAGCAGGGGGAGGACTACACTCTATTGCATCCGCACGGACCTGGGATGCAGAACATGCGGTCACGTACCTTCATCGTCGGCAACCGCCTCTTTCAATTCATGGTCATGGGGGACGATACGGTGCTGCACGGCCCCGACGTGGATAAGTTCTATAATTCGATCCGTGTCCCTGGAATGTAGCATACTCGTTTCTCTCCTCTTCTTGGGAAGAGAGGGGTGAGGCTTTGTTTAGGGATGCGGCTGATTGGCCTTCGGCTTCTCTGTGGTCGCAGTGGCGTGCGGGCCGAAGCGGATATGCAGGCTGGCATAGGGGGCGTGGATGTCTCCATAGAGTGCCCGGACGATCCCCCAGGCCAGCACGGGAAAGAGGACGACCGCTGCCGCTCCGGAGAGGAGCGCGCGGGACAATGCCGGATTCCAGGGGGGAGAGGGAGTTTCTGAAGGTTCCCGTCTGTGTCGGCTCCAGAGGAGCAGCATCAGGGTGCAGAGCAGGGCGTTGACGTGGATGGTCCCCTCCGTGACCAGCCGTTGTGGTGCGAAGGCCACGATGGCCTTCACGAAGTTACCGATCACGATCCACCAGAGGAAGAGCAGGCAGAGCATCTGGCCTTTGCCCAGCCAGGAGGTGGGAACCAGCGGCAGCGGGCGGCGCATGTGTTCCCAGAGGAGCCAGACGAAGGCCAGCGCCAGTGCGGCATAGGCCAGATCGAACCAGCCGTGCGCAGGAAGGAAATAGAGCATCTTGGGGACGGTCTTCGCCTTCACCCAATCCTCCACCAGCTTCTCCAGGTTGAAATAGGTGACAAAGATCAGCAGGAAGCAGACCGCAAATCCCTCCGTCCAGCGGCGAACCGGCGGATCGTCGCTGACGCGCGGGGCGCGCAGGATCAGCGGACCCATCGCCACGGCGATCCCGATCCCGTTGATCAGGCCATACGTCTGTTCCAGAATGCTGTGCCAGTTGGTATCCAGCCCGCTCTTGATCTCGATCAGTTTGAAGAGGGGGGCGGCGGCAAAGCCCAGGCCGCCGATGATGCCGCTCACCAGCGCCGCAAAGGTGACGCCCTGGAGCTTATTCCGCTGCAGGTAGACCAGCATGCCGACGGTCATGCCCAGGCTGCCCGCCCAGTTGTCGCCGCGCGGCGGGGTCATCCGCAGGTGCAGGGCGACCACCAGGATCAGGAAGCCCGCCCACCAGCCCAGGGCCATATGGAGGATCAGGCTGCCGGCTTTATCCAGGCGGCGGCGTATCAGGGCGAAAACCAGGACGACGATAATCGCCAGGAGCGCGGCCATCCAGTCCGAATCGTACCAGTAGAAGGGATCGTTCTGGCGGAAATCGGAATTGATCAGGCGCTCATGCCCGAAGTCCCACAACTGCCAGGAGGCGAAGACAGCGATCAGCGGCGCAAAGAACTCGGTGAGGCGTTCACGGCTGAGAAAGGCGGGGAGGGCGGTCCCGGCGCCGCCGACCGCGGCCCAGAGGAAACCGATGACGAAGAGGCAGGCGAAGCCGTACCAGACCGTGAGCGAATCCCCGGAGTGCGTGTAGGCGATCACCTGCATATAGGAGATGCTGCCGCCGAAGGACCAGCCGACCGCGCCGAACATCCCGAAATAGGCGATGCGTCGCTGCCAGTCTTCCCGTCCTGAGAGGAGTACGACCGCCATCGCGGCCAGCGCGCCGGGAATGGCCGCGCCGTACTCGTGCCCGAAATTGCCCCGTATCCCCCAGCCAATCGATAGCGCCAGCCCGACGCATAGTACCGACTGCCAGGTTACGCCGGTGGATGGCTTTATTGCGGTCACCTGTTCCACGCCTGCCTCCTCACGTTGAGTCTCCTTTGATTCGGCATAACGCCCGCTCGTTCCTCCGACTATTCCCAGGGTCATTCAGTTCTCGCCAGGAAACTGTATTTCGCGTCCGCCAGGACGCTCGGCGCGAAGCGCCACATCAGACGGGCACGTTCTGTGCCCGGCCCACGAGCGGAGCCAGATCGGAAAACTGAATGACCCTGCGACTATTCCTATTTGAGCAGGAAAGCGGGCCTACGGTGTCGTATCGTGAGGGCAGCATTTTGGACCGCTGCTTGCTTCGAGGCGTTTTGCCGCCGCAAGGGAGGCGTACCCCACATGGAACAGGATCGGACACGGATTACGGAAGAGCGGGCCGCACTGACGCGTCGCCGCCTGCTCACGGCTGCCGGGGCAGGGCTGGCCGCCCTGTCGTCCCGACTTGCGGATGCTCAGACGCATATCGATGTGCCTGGGCATGAGCACATGAAGCTGGAGTATCTGACCCAGGACCGGGATTTCGGCACAGTGGAACGGGGCGACCCGCTGCCCTACATGCAGCCGGAGGCGAAACTGCGTGAGATCGGAATGACCCGCGATACCTGGAAGCTGGAGATGGTCCCGGATATTGCTACCGGCGCGAAAGTGGAAGCGCCCCTCTCGAAGGAGCGGGGAACGGCGCTGGACTGGGCGGGCCTGATGAAACTCGCCGAGACGCGCGCCGTGCGCTTCCTGAAGGTCGTCACCTGCAACAACCTGAATGCGCCTCTGGGCATGGGGCTCTGGGAGGGGGTGCCGCTGCGGGAAGTGGTCTGGATGGCCCGGCCTGTGAGCGACATCCGCCGGGTCATCTACTACGGCCACCACAACGAAGACCCAAAGCAGATGTTTCAGAGCTCGCTCTCGCTCAGCCGTATCCTCGAAGATCCGCCGGGCGACTATCCGGTCATCCTGGCCTACAAGCTCAATGGCGAATACCTGTCCGGCAAGCGCGGCGGGCCGGTGCGGATGATCGTGCCGGAGGCGTACGGGTTCAAATCCGTGAAGTGGCTGCAGCGGGTGGTGCTCTCCAACCTGCCGGGCGCAAACGATACCTACGCCGAATGGAACAACGACGTGGACAGTTGGATGAAGACCTTCGCCCGGTTCCTCTCCTATCCTGCGGAGGTGAAGGGGGGCAGCCCGATCTCGGTTTCGGGCGTGGCGCAGGTCGGCATCTCGGGGCTGAGCCGCGTCCAGGTCTGGCTGCAACGGCAGAATACGCCCCTGCCGGCCGGCGACCCCTACTTCAAGACCGCGCCCTGGCGCGACGCGCAGATACTCCCATGCCCGGATCACTGGGGCGGCGGGCTCTCGCAGGATCGTATTCCGCCGGACACGCTGGGCTTCGACCCGCAGACCGGCAAGCCGAAGGCCTGGCCGCTGCGCTACTCCATCGTCCACTGGACCGCAGCCTTACAGGGCGTGCCTGCGGGCGTCTACGATCTGCGCTGCCGTACCGTGGATGCCAACGGCGTCGGGCAGCCGATGCCCCGCCCGCTGCCGCACTCCGGGCTGAATTCTATCGAACAGGTCACGCTGACCGTAAAATAGTCCCAACAAGAGGAGAAGAAGATCGTTATGATGAGGGTGCGAGGATTAGGTAAGGCGGGATGTGCGCTCTTACTGATGGCGCTGAGCGCGACGCTGGCGCGCGCTCAGGTGCCCGCCGATCTGGCCGATAAGAAAGACTTTTCGGCGTTGCGTGCGTCGAGTACGGACCCGAAGGGCGCCAACGGGGATATGCGCAAGGTGCCGGCGGGAGAGACGCTCACCGTGGCCGATATCAAGGGCGCAGGGCGTATCACGCACCTCTGGTTTACCATCGCCGCCCCCTCGGAGGATCACCTGCGGGAACTGGTGCTTCGGATCTACTGGGATGACGCGGTCGCGCCGGCAGTCGAGTGCCCTATAGGGGACTTCTTTGCACTGGGCCATGCTAAGTATGTGGAGTTCGCCAGCGCCGCCGTCAGCATCGGGGCGCATAAGGGCCTCAACTGCTACTGGCCCATGCCCTTCAAAAAACACGCCATGATTACGGTCACCAACGAGGGCAGCAAGCAGGTGGATGCGCTCTACTTCAACCTGGACTACCGCCTCGATAAACGCATGCCCAGAGACGTGCGCTACTTCCATACCCAGTATCGCACCTACTTCCCCGCGCCGGTCGGGAAGGATTTAACCATCTGCGATGTGAAGGGCGCGGGCCACTATGTGGGCACGTTCGTCTCGGTGATGGCGAACTCCGACGGCTGGTGGGGCGAGGGCAACGACTACTTCTTTGTGGATGGCGCGGCGAAGCCGACCATCAGCGGCACGGGCAGCGAGGACTACTTCTGCGGCGGCTGGGACTTCGGGCGATCCTTCTGGACGCCCTACTTCGGCGTCCCCTACTACGACAATGCCGAGAAGGGGGGCGAGAAGCGCGGCATCCTGAACACCTGCTACCGCTGGCATATCCAGGACCCCATTCCCTTCCAGAAGTCGCTGCTGTTCACCCTGGAGCACGGTAAGCGCGGGGGAGACCGCGACCGGAAGCCGTTTACCAACCACTACACCACGGTCGGATACTACTATATCGACCACCCCGAGGGCGATGGTCCGATCCTGCCCGACTATAAGTCGCGCGTTCCGACGCTGATCCCGCTCCCGACGGAAGAGAAGAAGCCTTGATGAGCGCGCCGGAGGCCGAGGAGGCGACGGTCAAGACGCCGGAGGATTGCCTCCGCTACGTCGAGGAGGTGGGGTTCTGCACCTGGCGCTACCGTCCGCAGACGTTCGGTATTCCTTCGCTGGAGATGGCGACTCCGTGGCGGGGCGGGGAGGTGACCAACCAGACCTGGTTCTGGAAGGACGACCTCCACATCGAGCGGAAGCTCTACTTCGGAATGCTGCTCGCGCCGGATGTGCCCGTATTCGTCTCTCTGGCGTTTCTGCCGGCTCTGATCGCGGCACAGGGAGACATCGACGCCCGCACGCTTCATGAGAAGGGCTTGTTGGCATCGAATGCGCTGCGCGTCTACGAGCATATCGAGCGGGTTGGCCCCACGGCAACCGCTGCGCTCCCCTGGCCGCCCGGCAGTCGCATGCTCTACCTGGCGACCCTGCAGCAGAAGTTCCTGCTCACCAAGTTCGATCTGACGGGGCGCACACGGGGAAACTATGGTTATCGCTGGTGTCTCTGCGAGGACGCCTTTCCCGATAGCTTCGAAGCGGCTGCCCGGATCGAAGTCCCCAGGGCGCGGGAGCAGGTGGTCGCGCACCTCAACCGCCAGGGCGCGAAGCTCACCCCGCCGCAGGTGGCGCGCCTCTTCCGCTGGCAGCCGCTCTGAGAACCTATACCGTGCATCCGAGGGTGCATTTGATAGCCCCGCTGGCTTACCTATAGGGCCTTCGGCTAACTGCCCTGTGGGCGGACAATGCATTCCCGGTCGCAGACCGGTTGGCGCGGAGCGCCCCCGAGACAGGTCGTTCACGGCCTGGACCGCAAAAGGGAGACAATTGCCGGGTGCGAGAATCGCACTTAGCGTAGGAAACCCCGTTTCGCATGTCGAATACCACTCTATTCGATTCTTTTGTTTCGGGAGGCCCTGATGAGAAATCGCGCTGCTGTTTTGTCCCTCGGTTGGGGGATGGTTCTGTTGGGATTGGCCTGCACCGCTCAGGCCGCCGAGCGTATCCGCTATGACGTGACGTCGGACGTCGCGAACAAACAGTTCGAGATAAAGATCACCGTGCCGGAGATCAAGGGGCCTAGCGTCTCTTTGCAGATCCCCACCTGGTCACCGGGCGCGTACATCATCGGGAACTTCGCCGCCTCGATTGCGGATGTCTCCGCCGCCACGCTGGATGGCCGCGCCCTGGCCCTCACCCATCCGGACAAGTT
>DATGIG010000459.1:0-3180 GCA_035295825.1 Chthonomonadaceae bacterium
GCCAGAGGCATCAGGGCCAGGGTCAGGCCGGCAGCAAGAATGGGTATCGGGCGACGCATAGAATTTCTCCTTCCAGGCGATGTCGAGAGCCTCCGTGGGCCGTTGGAAAGCGGGGAAGAGTTTGATGGCGACTGCATCGAAGCAGGCTTTCCCTGGCGCGCAGCAGCCTGCGCGCCGGTCCCGGAGTCTTTATGACACATCGCCTGTAGGATTGCAATAGGATGCGTCACAATTTAGCGGGAAATGAGAAGATTCGAGAAATCGTTTACCCCTGTGCGGCAAAATCGGCGGGATGAATGACGGAACTATTCGCTCCGATGCGACGGACGGATTCTCGCTGTAAACAGCGGGTTGTTCCACAGGGAGAAAGCCCGGCGATACGCGACCGTTCTCAGCGGGGTGCTCGGGGAACGCATTCCGCGCGGGCCTCGCAGCAGTTTGTGGCTCCTCAGATCGAGGACGAACTGATCGGAAGGGAGGTCCTGTAAGGTTTCGGGCGCGGCCTCCTCATAGAGACGGCTTCCCGGTTCGGCAGGAACTTGCAGAACAGGACGCGCATAGAACTCGCCGATCAACTGGCGATTCGTTTCGTCTACAACAAGACGCAGAAAGCCGGGGTCGCAGGCGTTGTACCGATGGACCATCCCCCGATTTTCTCCCAGTTTCAGGCCCTCCGGAAGCGCCATGGGATTCAGCGCGAACGGCGGGATCGCCGGCCTCTCGCCATGCGTGTGCGGCATGTAGTTCCGCCCGGGCGCTGCCGCAGGCGTCCAGTCGTTGTCGCCGATACTCACGTAGGGGATCTGGAACCCATCCCGATAGCAGTAGGTAAGTCGCTCATAGTGGCGCGCATGGGCTGAGAACACGGCGTCTGGCCGCTGGGAGCTATCGCGAAACGCCTCCTGCAAGAGCATGCCGAGCGGAATCGCATGCGGGTAGCGCGGCTGCGCATGCCATACCCTGGGGTCTCCCTCAGCGTGAAAATTCGCTCCGCCGGAGTACGGCGGGTGATGCAGCATGAGCAGGGTCGCTTTCGGTGGCGACAGCCGCTGCGCCCGCTGCAGATTCTCCCGCCGAATCGCTGTCAATCGATTGACCAGCCAGCGGTACTGTGGACCGTAAGGATAGTCCGCCGCCTCCGGGTCGTCCAGGTGACCGCCGTTCGTTCCATGGGTGTGCAGGCCGATGAGATAGGCGACGGGCGTATCGAGCAGCCAGTAGGGAGCGGGCTGCGTCATGGTCTTGCGCCCGGAGCGCCCGGCGGCGTCCGGGGAGAACTCTGCCGTGGGCGCGCAGAAGTTCTGCAGAAAGCGCCACAGGGAGGATTCGTTCAGTTTCAGCCTGCCGTCTTTTTCCTCTTCTCTATAGCTCCCGTCCTGGTCACCGGGAATCGCGAAGATCCGGCGGTGGTATCCGTCGTAGACAGCATAAAACTCTTCCGCATAGCGCTGTGAGAGATCGGTTTCTCCCGTATCGGAGATGATATCGCCCAGGTGGTAGAGAAAGGAGGCCGGAGCGGGCTGCTGGAGTTGAGCCGTCATCGCAGCTACCACAGCAACGCGGGCATCCGGATGCCATGCGCTTCGAGAGCCGCCCAGTGTGTGAAAGACCAGCTTGCCCTGCGCCTGCACCCGCTCATACTCGCCTGCGTCCGCCTCGGCGAGCGATAGGGTGTAGGGGTCGGCGGCCAGATCGACGCTGGCGGTAGGATCGAGCGCCGCCAGTTTGCGGACGAGCGGGTGGGTGCGCTCCAGTTTGTCATGCAGGAGCGCGGGCCAACGGGTGTGTTCCGGGCGACCAGGGGTAAGGGACATCGGGTAGTTCCTCATGAGACGGTATGGCACGCCAGAACGCATCTGGCGTCTTCAACCCCAATTGACGGCAGCGAGCGGCGAAATATAACAGCCGGGAAAAATATCTTTGTGCGGTAGGTATAATGGGCATGGAAGGAAACGGAGATGCGACCACGATCACACGGCTTGTTACTTCTTCTGGCAGTGGCTGTCGGTCTGCCTGGAGTGTCCTGTTACGCAGGAGAGGTGTGGCGAGATATGCCCCTGTCACTCCTGACACGACGGCCTCAAGATTCAAAGCAAACCCGGAGCGATGATAGAGATCTGGAAAATGCGGTCAAAAACAATGACATCGCTACCTTCAAAATGCTCCTTCATCGAGGCGTCGATCCGAATGCCAGAATCACTAGAACCACATGGGAAGAACAGTTTAAGTTATTGCCTCCCGGCATGTTAGCTCCCATAGAGGAAGCGGACAGGAGACCGCCTACTTTGCTGATGGAGGCCGCATATAACAACGATCTTGAGATTGTAAAGTTGTTGCTGCAGAAAAAAGCGGATGTCAACGCCAGTGGAGTGGAATACAACCGTGCGCTGATTTCTAACGATGAAGGCGCTTTTGTCGGTAAGGTTACCGCACTGGATCTGGCGGCATGGACGGGGCATCTGAAAGTACTGAACCTTCTACTGCAACACGGCGCAAAGGTCGATCTCAGCGACAGCCAGGGATGGACAGCATTGATGTGGGCCGTGGCGTACCATCAGGTCGCCGCAATGCGGATCTTGCTGAAACATCATGCCAATATCAACATCAGGAATGTGGACGGTCGCACGGTCGCAGAGTTGGCCGCGAAGGAAGGATATACAGAGGAAGTGCGTCTGTTACTCAAAGCGGGAAGTGACCCTGCGGCCAAAGACACAGAGGGAAAACCACTCCGAAATTAAGCGGCAAGAGGGTATGACGACAATGCGCAAGCAGAAATTCAGTAAACCTTTGCTGTGGACGATAGGTTGTATGGTCGCCTGTATATCAGGCGCTGTATTGGTGTTGGTGTTAGGAGGAAGTGCGTAGGTATTCTGGCGCTTTCATTTTTCCAACTAACTTACCAGTAGACCTTGGGGAGGCGGGAGGCAAACATGTGGCAACGGTTGCTCTTTGTTGTATTGGCCTGTATCTCCGCAACGAATCTCTGTCGTGCGGACGTCTCCCCGGAAATCGTCAATCGGGGCAAAGCGGCGACAGCTCTGGTGGAGGTTGCAGGCGGAAAAGGCTACGGCTCGGCTTTCTGCATCGACCCGGCAGGCGTTTTTGTCACCAATCAGCATGTGGTGGCACAGGTGGACAAAACCGTCGCGCTGGTGCTTAATCCTGGCCGGAAGAATCAGG
>DATGIG010000460.1:0-6832 GCA_035295825.1 Chthonomonadaceae bacterium
AGCACCTCCTGGACATCCTCGACGCCCAGCGCCTCTTGATTTTTGACCATTTTGACCCGCAGCCGGTTGACAATCAGCATGGGGTTGTGAAGCTCCTGCGCCTCCAGCAGACCGATGATCCGGTCGGCGTCGCGGACGGAGGCCATCTCCGGATTGGTCACCACGATGGCCTCGGTGGCTCCGGCGGTCGCGTTTTTGAACCCCTGCTCGATCCCGGCGGGGCAGTCGATCAGGATAAAGGTGTAGCCCTCCGCCTGCAAGTCCTCCAGGACCTGCTTCATCTGTTTCACGCTCACGGCGTTCTTATCCCGCGTCTGCGCGGCGGGCAGCAGGGCCAGGTTCTGGTTGCGTTTGTCCTTGATGAGAGCCTGTCGGAGTTTCGCCCGCTCCTCCACCACATCCACAATATCGTAGACGATCCGGTTTTCGAGGCCGAGCGCCAGGTCGAGGTTGCGCAGCCCAATATCCGCGTCCACGAGGGCGACCCTCTCCCCCAGATTGGCGAGCGCGACCCCGATGTTGGCGGTGGTGGTGGTCTTCCCTACCCCTCCCTTACCGGATGTGATAACGATGACTCTTCCCGTAGCGGACATAAATTGCTGACGCTCCTCCTGCACCCTGGACGGGCGAAAAAACGAATTCGGATACTTCGGCGTAAGATGCTGCCGACTGCGGCCGAAGTCCCTGTATTATACCGGAGATACTTGAATAATGCCGTCTTCGATGCGCGCGACTTCCGGATTTCTTGTCCCGCCAATCGGCGTTTTCGCATCCTCTGGGGAGCGGGCGATCTGGGCGGCGATCCGTAGCTGCTGGGGGCGCATGTTTCCGGCGACAATACGCGCCTTCTCGTCCCCCTCACAGCCTGCGTGGGCCAGTCCGCGTAGGGTACCGAAGATCAGTATATCCCCCGTCGCGATCACCTCGGCGCCTGCGTTCACATCGCTGCCGACCACGATCGTGCCTCGATGCACGATCCGCTGCCCGGATCGGACGGTATGCGGCAGGTAGAGGGCGTTGTTGCCTGTATCGATCTCGCGCTCGCTGGTCGCCTTGGTGCTGCCCGGCAGCATCATATAGGCGTTGAGCATCAATTGCCGCGCCGCCTCTTGCGTCACCGTATCTGTGCTGACTACGGCGACGGTCAACAGGCCATACTCTGTCTTCAAACGCTCCACCAGCGCCGTCAGCGCCGGGAGGGAGACTGCGCGCAATCCGAAATGCAGCGTCAGTTGGGCGCGGTAGCGCGAGAGGCGGGTCTTCTCCCCCTCCAATTGCGCCTCGACCTGTCCCAGAACGTCCTCCCAGGCCCCTTCCTGGGGTACGGTCAGCAGCAGTTCGTTCAGCAACCCGTTTCGCCACTCACTCAACTCCACCATTTCCTACTCGCCTTCCCTTCTTACCAAAATCGCACGGACCGCTCCCTTCTGCTGCACACCTGTTCGCCATTTGCCCCGCAATTTCCTGCCTATCGTAGATCGGGTATACTCCTCTTTACGCTTCGCTCCGAGAGGCATGCACTGTTTCATGGGGCGCAGGCAGGACATAACAAAGGGGTAGGCAGATGCCGCAACAGAGCAGTCGGGTGGAACATCAGGATATTCGGATCGGAACTATCGTCAGGGTCCCCGATGGGGTGGACTACGTCAAGCAGATTCTGCCGCATGGCTTCGAGTGCTTTCAGGCATTCATGTGGCAGCATATCGGCAATGCCGATCTTCCGGAGTATGCGAAGGGCGTGCTCGATGTGATCGGCGATCAGGCTATCATCAGCAGCATCGGAATGTTCGGCAACCCACTTCAGGACGAGCAGACCGCTCGCGATTGGGAGACCTGCATCAAGAGCGCAAAGCACTTCCGCTGCAGCTTGGTCTGCGGATTTGCTGGGGCGCAAGAGGACCGCTCCGTCCCGGAGAACATGCCGAAGTTCAAAGAGGTTTTCGGCCACCTGGCGAAAGTCGCGGCGGACGAGGGCGTACGGATCGCCTTTGAGAACTGCGATATGGGCGGCGACTGGCACCGTCCCAAGTGGAATATCGCGCACGCTCCTCGCGCCTGGGAGATGATATTCAACGAGGTACCGGGCGACGTGCTGGGCCTGGAGTGGGAGCCGTGCCACCAGATGAATTCGCTTATCGACCCGCTACCGCAACTCCGCAAGTGGGTGCATAAAGTCTACCACTTGCATGGCAAAGACGCCACGATCTCCTGGGATGTCATTCGGGAGCAGGGCCTGCGCGGAGGGCAGACCGTGGTCCACCATCGCACTCCCGGCTTCGGCGACACCAATTGGACCGATGTGATCTCCATTCTGCGCAGCGCAGGTTATCGCGGGTGCATCGACATCGAGGGCTGGCACGACCCGGTCTATCGCGACGACCTGGAGATGACCGGCCAGGTCTACGGCCTGAACTACCTGAAGCAGTGCCGGGGCGGCGCTTTCATCCCGAACCCAAAATAATTTAAAGGTGCTTCTCCACCCACTCCCAGGCGGAGGCGTCGTCGAATTCGTGGCCCCCGTGGAAGACCAGGAATTTGAAGTCGTCGCCACGGCCTAAACGATGGTAGTACTCCGCCGCCTGGGGGGCGAGCTGGATCCCCATGTCGCGATGGTCGGCGTCATCCTGAGCGCCCGCCTGGATCAGCAGCGCGCGGGGGCAGATGAGCGCGACGATCTCCGGGTCGCGCAGCAGCGTAAACCGGTCCATGAATTTGAAATCGGACGGCACCGAGAGTTCGTTCCGCTCATAGCGCCACTCCTGCACCCCGAAGTAACAACTGGAGACGGCGACTTTGATCCGAGGTTCGAGCGCGGGGGTGACCAGCGCATAGTAGCCGCCATACGAGAGACCGACCATCGCCACACGCCGGGGGTCCACTTCGGGCCGCTTGAGCAGCACATCCAGGCTCCGTGTGATCTTGGCGATCTCCACGGCGGTCAGGCTGGTGCCGACCAGCCGCATCCGCTCGTCGGTCCGGTTGCGCACGTCGCCGGGATAGCCGTCCGCCTGAAAGAGGTGCTGCGGCGCAAAAACCACATACCCGCGCTTCACCCCGCCCCGCACCATATCGTGATAGTTTGCGCCCCCATGAAACAGCGCGACCTCCGGCGACCCGCCCCCGCCATGCATGGAGATGATGAGCGGCGCACGGCCCTTCAACCCCTTCGGCACAATGTAGATCCCCTCGGCATGCACCCCCGGCAGCACGGAGATTTTGGCGCGGTAGTAGGTTCCCAGTCCATCCTCGCCGATCTGCGTGAAGGAGGGCGGCTCGGTATCCGGCTTGCCGGGCGGCGGATAGCCCATGCTCTCCATAAACTTCTGGCGCAGCCGCTTTGTAGACGCCTCGAAGGCTCTGGGAGAGGCGTAGTCCGGTGTAAAGAGGGTATGGAGCCGGCTGCTGTCGGCTTTGAGCGCGGCGATATAATCTTCCAGCTCCTTCGCCTGCTCGCTACGCAACGGGTTGGATGCGGCGACGTTATCCTCATACAGCGGTGCGGTGGACGGTGGTTTCGGCGTCTGCGCCTGGGTCGGTATCCAGCGTGCCAGCGCGAGCGCGACCAGGCATAGCCCAACGGCAAAGGGGGATCGAACACGCATCCGTTAATTCTCCTCCTGGGTAATCATGGCTTCGAGGCAGTGCTGCAGTTCCGCAGTCAGGTCCGCCACGGCCTGCCTCGCCGCCTGGCGTCCGGAACGGTACGTCTCCCAGCGCTCATCCACCCAGAGGGGCGTTCCGATGGTGATGCGTGCGCGTAGTTTGCCCGGTGTGAGGGGATCGAACTGCGTCTTCCCCTGCAGGCGCTGGAGGGTCTGATAGACGATGCTGACCATCTCGGCAAACCGTTCGGCGGTGGGCTTTTCAAACACATAGGTTCCCGTCACGGAGACAAAGCTCTCCACCAGGCGCATATGCCACATACGCAGGTCGGCCTCCTCTGCGATCCGATCCGCCATCCCACGCTCCACCGGGCTAAGCGTCTGCCCCTTCAGATCCTCCCGGTAGATCCGATCCCACCCCGCCTGCTCGATACGACGACAGCGGTCCGAGAGCCCACCTTTCGGCTGGAGGTTAAAGAACTGCTCCGCCACCCGCAGCGCCGCCTCCATCAGGTTTTGCAGGCGGACGGGAAACTCCTTCTCCTCCGGCAGGCTCTGCTGATAGAAGCGCGCGTAGTACTGCTCCAGCAGCCCCAACAGGCGTTCGCCGATACGGATCAGGCGGGCGTAACGGTCCAGCGCGCCATCCTGCGGCAGGCCGCACTCCGTCTCTAGCTGCCCCAAAACCTGTTCCAGCGCCTCCCATGGCGGCTGCAGGTAGTGGTAGCGGAGCCCGATGGGCAGAATGGCGACCCGCTCGTTGCGCCCCTTCTCCTGCAGGTCCTCCATACACCAGAAGCCCATCTGTGCGATCCCCGGCTCCAGTGGGCTGACGATCTCGTTCAAGCCATTGGTCGCGCCCTCGGGAGCTACCAGCAGCGGCTGATCGCCGTTGGCGAAGATCTCCCGTGTGGTACGGAGGCTCTGCCGATCCAGCTTCCCGCGCTGCAGGGAGATGCCGCCCATACGCGGAAATAGCCAGGTCACCAACGGTCCCATCCAGAGGGGGAGGCCGCGATCATAGAGAAAGTAGGTGTGGGGCCTGGTAGCCAGGGCCACTCCCATCTTCTGTGCCGTTTGAGGTACCTCGTGCGACAGCAGATAGTACAACACCAGCGGGTCCAGCGTGCTGGGGTGTCGAAAAGCCATGAGGAAGCGGGTCTTGCCGGTCTGAAAATCCCGATAGAGCTCCACCAGGCGCTCGCTGTGCTGTACTTCGATGTCGGCAATTGCGCTGAAGCGCTTCAGCCAGAAGGGCAGAATGCGCGCTCCGGCATGCACGACCCAGGGCGTGAGCGCAGGCGGGATGAATTCGAGGGGAGGTTGAACCTGAACGGGAGTTCGCGCCATGCTTCCTATCTCTCTTTATCGGTGTTGGAACGTGCGGCGCAATTTTTCGCCGCCTGGAGGATGCTCTCCAGCAGGCCCGGAAAGAGCGCTTCCAGGTCCTCGCTACGCACAGAGAGCATATTCTGCGTGCCTTCAGGCCGCATGCGCAGAACGCCGGCCTCCCGCAACACATGCAAATGGTGCGACATGGTGGATTTGTGTACTGGAACGTCGAACCGGTGGCAGGGCAACTCCGCCCCCTGCCCCATCAGGTTGTAAACCACGGAAAGCCGTACCGGATCGCTCAATGCGTGCAGCACTCCGGGCAGCGTGATCTCCTCCCGCACCGGATGCGGAAACTGTTTCATAAACTCCTCGCCCCTCCTGAAGGCTCTCTTGCTTCCTGGTAGATATTGATAACTACCATAAGAAATTCCTCCTCTCTGTTCCTACGTTTCAGAGGAACAGGCTCTTCCATCCTGCTCTAATGTGATTTTTCAGATTTTTTCGCGCAAGGTGCGATTTCGGCAACTGTGAAAGTTCGATAGTCGTAAATTTTGATGACAATCAAACTATCGACGTTCCGGATAGGTAGGGAGCGCCGCTAGCGATCCGAGGGGAGGATAGAACAGCATGGACTTACAGCTTCAGGGCAAACGGGCTCTGGTGACAGGCAGTAGCGCAGGCATCGGCGAGGCGGTAGCCAAGGCGTTGGCGCAAGAGGGCGTATTTGTAGTGGTGCATGGTCGCCGGGAGGTGGAAGTTCACCGCGTGGTGCAGGAGATCGAGGCGGCGGGCGGCAGAGCCTACGCGGTTCTCGGGGATCTGGGCACGGACGAGGGCGCAAAACAGGTGGCTTCCGCCACCTTGAAGGCAACCGGCGGCGTGGATATTCTGGTCAATAATGCCGGTGCGTTTCCCGCCAAGCCCTGGCTGGAGACCACCGCCGCCGACTGGGTCACGCTCTACGATCAGAATGTCGGCTCCATGGTGCGGATGGTGAACCATCTGGTTCCCGGCATGAAGGAGCGCGGCTGGGGGCGGGTGATCGCCATCGCCAGCGGCGTTTCGAGCCTGCCGTTTCCGGAGATGGCGCCCTATTCGGCGACCAAGGGCGCGAATGTCAATCTGGCGGTCAGCCTGTCGAAAGCGCTGGCGGGAACGGGCGTCACTTCGAACGCCGTCAGCCCTGGTCCGATCCGTACCCCCGGTATGGAGGAGTTCGCACGCGCCAGCATGGAGAGCGCAGGCCAAACCTACACCTTCGAGGCGTTCGAGCAGGCGTTCCTGAAGAACCTGCCCAATCCTGTCGGTCGGATCGGAACGGTCGAGGAGATCGCGGATACGATCGCGTTTCTGAGCAGCCCGCGCTCCGCCTTTATCAATGGGGCGAATGTTCGTGTGGACGGCGGGTCGGTACCGACCACCAACTGAGCCGTGCCCAGGCTGCGCCACCGAAACGCAAGGCAGAGGGGCATCGTCCTTATGACGCGTCGTGGAACCGGTCTCTGAAACGAGTCGCCTCAAAGAAGGCGACTCGTTTCTCTATTCGATCGCTTCAAAGTGTTTCGCCGTGGGGAACCGGGAAAAGAGAGGTATCCGCGTCGCTGGCGATGGTATCAGGACCACGCACCGTCAGGTCGATGAAACCATCGTGCGAGATAAAGCCCCGGCCGTAGTCGTGTGAGGTGAGAAGATACATCTCCCAACCGAACAGCATGCCGAGGTGGACAAAGGAGACCAGGTCAACCTCTTCATGACGCAACGCGAGCAACGCGGGCCGGTCTTGAATGTGTTCGTGGTCTCCGTACGACTGCCGTAACCGATAATACAAATGCAGGTTCTCACTGGATGGCCACACCTCGGTGAGGACGACCCAGAGCAGGCACCAATCAAAATAG
>DATGIG010000461.1:0-5731 GCA_035295825.1 Chthonomonadaceae bacterium
CCGTACCAGGCACTGGAGATGGAGGCACAGGAAGACCACTACCGGGCCGTGATCCCAGGCGCATACACCAACTCACCTTATCCTCTTCAGTACTTCTTTGAACTGCATCACGCGACCGGGCAGGCATGGCTCTATCCCGGCTTCAACGCCGACCTCTCCAACCAGCCCTATCTGGTCGTGCGCCAGACGCGCTGACCTGGAGTTTCCAACACAACCCTCCGCTCATTGGCGATGAATCGCTTCCCATGATATACTGGATACATGGAGAGCATCAGGAGAAGAGCAGTCTCATGAAAAAGCGACGTACTCGCAGTCACATCATTGCTGACTTGAGCGCAAACCATGTAGAAAAGCAAGTTCTGCTCTGTGGCTATACCGTGGAACGTACTGTACACGATTATGGCGTAGACCTGTTGCTCTACACCTTCACGGATGAGGGCGAAATCGAAAATGAAACCGTCAGTATCCAACTCAAGGCGACAGACGACCTTCCTCTGCTGAAAGATGGGCAAACGATTGCATTTCCCGTCGAGATTGCGGACTTGGAATACTGGCTTGGAGAGCGTTTTCCGGTTATATTGATCGTCTACGACGCACAGCGGGATATCGCCTTTTGGGTCTATATCCAGTCCTATTTCGAGCGCCGTCCCGAACCAAATCTGGCTCTGGTCGGTAAGACTCTTACGATTCACTTAAACGCATCCGATGTTGTACATACAGATGCTGTCCGAAAGTTTGCTCGATTCAAAGCACAGGTACTGGATCAGGTACGAGGAGTCGAACATCATGAGGAATAGAACACTTACCTATGGGCAGCTAGAATATCTGCTTACAGAACTTGGATACCGCTTAACGCCCTCGCCGGAACAGGGCGCACGCCTATGGGAAAATCCTAAGTTCGATGCCATCAAGTATCTTCCTGCCGCACCGCCGCACGAACTCGCGCGCCCCCATTATCTGATGACCATTCGCAAAGTATCCATCGAGAAGGGCATCGTTGAAGAGAGCGACTTCAATCGTCTGCTCGAAAAAGCGCTACAACACGGATTAGATCCTACTGCCAGTCCCAGCGCTGCGTGAAGTGTAGATCGGCAGATTAAGGAAGCCCATGGCTAATCAAGAACATATCCATCTGTTAAAATGCGGTTCAGACCATTGGAATGCCTGGCGACGACAAAACCCTGGTGTTACACCAGACCTGAGCGGAGCCGATTTGACACACTTCAATTTGGATGGTATGGACTTCTTTGAAACGAACTTTCACCATGCAATATTACACCACGCAACAGCCCGACACGCCGAATTTACACGGGCAGACTTAACTGGTGCTGACCTGTTATCTGCAAAGCTTCATCACGCTGATTTTTGTGCCGCCGACCTGTATAAAGCAAAGCTATACCAAGCAGATCTCAGTTTTACTAATCTTTCGATTGCCAGTCTAACCCACGCTAACCTGACGGAGACATATCTGGTAGGAGCAAATCTATCCGAAGCCAATCTCACAGGCGCTATCCTCTCTGGTACTTACCTTGAAGGTTGCCAATTGACAAAAGCTAATTTGGCTGGGGCGAATCTTCAGGGGTGCTACATACATGGAATATCGGCATGGGACCTCATTGTTGATGCTCAGACCGTTCAAGAAAATCTTATCATTACTCCTCACGGACAGCATATTATTACAGTAGACAGTATCAAAATCGCCCAATTCATCTATCTTATCCTCAATAATGAGGAGGTTCGCCATGTTATCGATACCATCACCAGCAAGGTAGTCCTCATTTTGGGCCGCTTTACTCCTGAAAGGAAAGCTGTTCTTGATTCTATTCGCAATGCTCTTCGTCAACCTCCCTTCGATTTCGTACCTGTGATATTTGACTTTGAGAAGCCTACAAGCAAAGGTTACACAGAGACAGTGAATACTTTAGCCAATATGGCTCGGTTCGTTATTGCTGATATAACCGACGCGAAAGTCATACTCCAAGAATTGGATCTTATTGTCAAGAACCATCCATCTGTTCCGGTACAACCCATTTTACTAGCAGGTACACCCAAAAATGTGATTGTGTCTGATTTCGAGTTGTATGGTTCGTTTCTCCCCATTTATGAGTATTCCGATGAAGCAGGAATCATTGAGGCATTATCGGCACAGGTGATAACGCCTGCAGAACAGTTGGTAAGGGAGCGAAGGGGTAAGAGCAAAACCTAACGGGCAGAGATATTTACGAACTCATCATTACGCAGCCGAGCTATTAGAGAATGCGAAGAGATTCATCTCTTCGCAAAATGCTCGGTTGCGTAAGATGAGTTACGGTTTCTGTCTTATGGTGTGACCTTCCAGCGGAGGATGGTCAGAGAGTAGGGCGGGAAATGGTAGGTGAAGTGGGCGGATGGGGCAGAGAAGGCCGACTTCACCGGGGCGATGCGTGTGGGGTCGCCGAAGCTGTTAGTCACGTCCGGCTCGCCGGCATGCTCGCGATCCGCCAGGGTCCAGACCTCCGCCTGCTGCCCCTGCGCGCCGAAGGCGGAGAGGTCGAGGGGGCGGGCGATCTCCTGCCCGGTGAAATTGACCGCGAAGAGGGTCAGGGTCGTGCCGTCTGCCGAGAGGGTGGCGCTGAGGTCCGGGCCGATCTCCGGCGGCAGGTCGGAGTGGAGCTTGAGCGGGCGGTTGCCCGCTAAGGTGGCGTAGAGCTGCTGGGCGTAGTAGGTGGGCGTCTTGTAGAGGCGATGGTTGTCGGTCTGGATGATGCCGGAGCAGAAGCTGTTGGTCAGGTTGGAGCGGTTGGCGATCTCCGCCAGGTCGCAGTGGCGATGCAGCAGGTTCTGGTAGCGGGAGCAGGCCAGGGCATTGTCCAGGTCCCAGAGCATGGCGCGGCGCGGCCCGGCGTCGCCCGCCGTCGTATTCCACTCCGTCACGCCCACTTTGATGTTCCGGCCCGGCGCTTCAGCGGCGATCAGTTTGGCGATGGAGTACAGGTCGTTGTCCATACCGGGCAGGTCGGTGCTGTAGTGGTGGGGGCAGACGTAATCGAGCAGGTCGCCCGCGTTGTGCAGCACGCCTTCCGTCGGATAGGAGGAGAGCAGCTTGATGGTCGGGTCGGCCTGGCGCATGGCCTTGCAGAAGGCGGGCAGTCCCTCCTCGTACTCCTTGCTGGAGCGCTCGTTTCCCACCTGCCAGAACCGGATATGGTACGGCTCGGGGTGTCCGTTCTTCGCCCGCATGGCCCCGAAGGGCGTGTTTACCGGGCCATTGAAGTACTGCACCTGCTCTGCCGCCTGCTCCGGTGTGGTGTGGGTGAAGCGGACGCAGAGGAGCGGCTCCGCGCCCACCGCATAGCAGAGCTGTACGATCTCTTCCAGCCCCGGCCCCGTCGGCTGCAGGCCGCCCCAGGCGCGGAAGGGCTTCCGCTTATCCGGGTCGCCGATGGTATCGAGCCAGCGGAAATCGCCCAGGTTCGAATCGTCCAGAGCGCTGCCGCCGAACCGGATCACCCCCGGCTTGAGGGCGCGCACCGCCTCGACCACGTCCTTGCGCCAGCCGCCCACCGTGTCTTCGGGCATCAGGGAGGCGTTGTCGAGCCAGAGGGTCCCTGGCCCCCGGTACTCGATGGAGAGCGTGGCGTTCGCGTCGGTCTCCGAGGGGATCAGACGCACGTGGACCTTGCCCCACTCCCCGGTCGGATGGAGTTCGGCAGAGGCGTAGACTTTGCCCTCATGGTGCAGGCGGACCCGCACCGGCCCGGCGAGGTCCTGTGCGCGCAGGTAGCAGGAGAAGCGGCAGGCGCTCCCGTGTTGCACAGCGATGCCGTTCTGAGAGATGCCGACCGTACAGGGCGCGCCGCCGACCACCGCAATCTTCTGGGAGACCTCGCCGCTCACCTTGGTGGTATTGTCATGGCTATACTCGGCGCGGTTAGTCGCTCCGCTGGGATACCAGGGCTTCTCCTTGAAGTCCGTCTCCTTCAGATAGACGAACTTGTAAGGGCTGAGGCCCTCGAAGCTGCCGTCGTATAGCTTCTCGGCCCACATGGAGGGCACCAGGTCGCACAGGTATTCGATAAACTGCCCATACTGGAGCGGGCTGATCTCGCCCGCACAAAACGGTTCACGCGTGACAGTGATCGGGTTCATGGCAAGATCTATCTCCTCCAGACGGAGCGCGTCGAACCACGCGGCCCCCGTGCCTTTTCCAAAGCCCACAAAGAAGACGCAGAGGCGCACGTGGCCATCGGCAGGCGCCAGGAAGGGCGCGGCGACCTCGGTCCAGTCCGTATCGCCTCCGTGGCTGGCCCCGCTCGCCAGGATACCCTGTCCGTGGGGCATCTGGACCTGGAGTGTGCCATAGACCGGCGCGCCGTGCGGGTCCAATCCCCGTGTCCTCACCCACCCCCGCAGCCGGTAGGCATGCCCCGGCGTGAGCCGGATCTCCTGCCCTAGCGCGGTATCGGAGGGCGCAGAGGCGCTGATCCGCAGGGCGCTTCGCCCCTCATGCACGATCTGCGTATCGCGCTCCAAACGGGAGGGCGCGCCATACACCGTCACCTCCCAGCCCTGCTGCACCGGGTTCGCCTCGAAACCCGAATTCACCGGCTGCGTTACGCCACCTCGCTGCGCCCCAGCCGCACAGGGCAAAATCCACAGCAACCCGCTGAGTATCCACAAAATCCCCTTCATTTTCCGGCTCCAGGAACCTGCGCCAGGGCCTGTTCCAGGTCGTCCCAAAGGTCGTCGGCGCTCTCCAGGCCGATGTGGAGGCGCACAAACCAGACGTATTCGTCGCCGGGACGTCCGAACGTCGAGGCCGGGTATGCGGCTGCCGTCGCCAGGCTCTCGAAGCCGCCCCAACTGCAGCCGATGCCGAAGTAGTGGAGCGCGTTGACAAAGCGATAGATGGCGTCCTTGCCGGGCGTTTTGAGTTCGATGCTGAAGAGACCGCTCGTGCCTCGCAGTTGCCGGCACGTAAGTTCGTGTTGGGGATCGGAGGGCATGCCGGGATAGAAGACCGCCGCGACGGCGGGGTGCTCGCTCAGGGCGATAGCGAGGCGTTTGGCGTTCTGCTGGTGGCGCTCCATCCGGATCGGGAGCGTCCGGAGGCCCCGCAGCAGCAGCCAGGAGGCGAAGGGGTCCAGCACCGCGCCGAGCAGGCACCCCTCCTCCCAGACCATCTTCTGCATCCGCTCCTTCTTGCCGACCACCACGCCCGCCACCACATCGCTATGCCCGCCCAGGTACTTGGTCGCGGAGTGGAGCACCAGGTCCACGCCCAGTTTGAGCGGGTTCTGGAAGTAGGGCGTTGCCCAGGAGTTGTCGCAGATGGTCGCGATACCGTGCGCCTTTGCGAGGGCGGCCAGAGCGGCCAGGTCCTGCTGCTTGAAGATCATGCTGGAGGGGGACTCCAGATAGAAGAGCGTGGTATTGGGCCGGAGGGCGTCGGCCCACTCCTGCGGGTCGCTCCCCTCCACCAGGGTCGTCTCCACGCCGAAGCGCTTCAGATAGTCGGCCAGCAGTTGGCGCGTGGGACCATAGACCGTCTGCGGCGCGATCACATGGTCGCCCCCCTTCACGCAGGAGAAGATTGCGGCGGATACCGCTGCCGCCCCGCTGCCGAAACAGCGCGCCTTCTCTCCCCCCTCCAGCGCCGCGATCTTGGCCTCGGTAATGTCGGTGGTCGGATTGGCGACCCGAGTGTAGTCGTAAGCCTGCTTCTCCGCCCAGTTGGCAGACCGTGCCTCGC
>DATGIG010000462.1:0-24851 GCA_035295825.1 Chthonomonadaceae bacterium
GGAGGCGGCGATCATGTCCTTCGCCTCCTGATCGGAGGTCGCCATGGGCTTCTCACAGAGGGTGTGTTTGCCGGCCTTGAGTGCGGCAATGGTGATGGGGGCATGGAAGGCGTTGGGCGTGCAGACGCTGACGGCGTCCACGCCTTTGAGGTCGAGAACGTCTTCGTACTTGGGGAGCGCCTTGGCGCCGTACTTCTTCGCCAGCTTCTCGGCGCGTTCCGGGACGCGATCCACAAAAGCGACTATCTCCACATCGGGATGGGCGGCGTATTCCGGCGCGTGCCGGTGCGTGGCGATGCTGCCACTGCCGATGACGGCGACGCCGATCTTCTTCTTCGCCATGCGTATGTTCCTCACGTGTTGGATTGGGTGGGCGGGTGTGGGGCGCGACATGCAGGGCGCGGCACCCCGCAGCTCCGCCTATCCCCAACGCGCCCATCCGCAGAGCGACTCTTCGACAGGCGCTTCTCCGCTTCCTCCCCATTCCCTGGGGCGAACAAAAAAAGAGGTCCTTCCCGGTCAGGCATTGTGGGAAGTTCCTCTCTCGTCGGTCCCGGCGTTTGCCTTCGGGGGCTCTTATTGCAGAGCCTTCACCATGTCGTGGCACGCCGCCGCGCAGACCTTGCAGGATTTGACGCAGTCCTGCATGGGCTTCATATCGGGATACTTGGCGCAGGCGGCTCCGCAGGACTCGCACGCCCTGGCGCATATCGCACAAATGGCTACGGTCATCGGACCCTGCCGGTTACAGATCTTGGCTGCCGCCGCGCAGATGTCGGCGCAGTCGGCAGAGAGTTTCTGCGTCGTCTCATGGCCCTTGGTACCCGCCTTGATCATCGCCTCACAGTGCTTGGTGCAGGCCTGGCATGTCGCCATGCAGTCGTTGCAGGCTTTCGCGCACTTGGCATAGTCCGCCGCGGCTTTGCCCGCCCCTCTCTGTCCCGCATGCGCCGGAGCGCCACTCAAGAGCGCACCTAACCCGAACAGGCCGCCCAACAGTCCCAGAACTTCCCGACGTTTCATCTTTTCTTCCCCCTTCAGAGGAATAATAGCATATCTCCCTCCGTTATCACAATCCTTACCGTCTCTACCAGGATATCAGGGGCTAGGATCAGAGGCGGGGTCATTCCGTTCTCGCCGGGCAACTGTTTTTCGCGTCCGCAGGCGGGTGAATGCGCGCACGCTTAGAGGGCCGGACCCTGGACGGCACGAAGTACCACATAGACGGGTCGAGCCGGGCAGATACCGAGAACGGAATGACCCAGGATCAGTGGAGATCCCACATATTATCGTTTGACGCCCGGTATGTGGCGGCGAACGGCAACACTTTTACGTGGCTGTCCACAAACGCATACGGCGCTTGATTGGCATAACGATGCGTGTCCAGGAGTGGTTCCCAATCGAGGCAGTACGGATCGTTGGGAAACAGGGAACAGGGCGGAAAGATCTTGCCATTACTCCACCAGTAGGGGCTGGTCGGATCCGACTTCTCATAGGGATCAATCCCGAAATCGAAGTACTCTGAGGTCCAGAAGGGATCGGTGGCAGGCGGCGGGGGCATGGGAAGCGGCGCGGTGCCGGTGACGACATCCCATGCCTTGGCGCGGAGCGCAGAGTAGATCGTCTCCGAAGGCTTCTCGATGGAGACCTCGCTGGTATTGTTGCAGGTAAGCAGCCCGTTGTTGACAAAGGACCCCCACATATACGGCATGTTCTTGGAGGGGTCCGAGGGATCCCACCAGACATTCAGTTTGTTCGTTGTGCCGCGCTCCATCTTGATATAGGCGTCGAGCGATTGCTGGTAAAAGTGAACGGCCCACCAACTGATGACCGACCAGTGGCCGTTGCCATCGCTGGCCTGGATGCGGGGAAAATAGCCGTCGTAGTCGTCGCTGTACATTCGGATCGCGGTGGCGATCTGTTTCATATTCGACATACACACGGTTTTGCGAGCGGCCATGCGGGCCTGCGCGAAGACCGGAAAGAGGATGGCGGCAAGAATGGCGATAATGGCTATGACGACGAGCGGCTCGATGAGGGTAAAGCCCCCTTTGTGAACTGCGAAAGCGCCCTTTCGGTTCATGATGATTTCTCCTGTGGCATGGGGTGTTCTTGGAGCGGCACTGCTTACGCCGCATCGGTATGAGAGACAGGCGTACACGACCGAAGCAGATCGTCCTGCGATAAACCGCAGACGAGAGCCGGAGGCACGCCAAATCAGACAGGAGCAGACAGGGGTGGACCGCGTGAGGTAGAACGCAGGGAGATGCATTGCCGATCCGGCAGGCGCGCGGCAGGAGGTTCCAGCCTTACCATGTCCGCGATGACAATGATCGAAGGGGGCGGAAAAACAGCCTGGTGCAGTATATCCAGCCATTGGCAGACCAGACAACCGTCGTCATGAGCTGTGAGAGCCGCCTGCGCACGGCCAATCGGCGGCTTATGGGCGTGGACATGGCCTACGGCGCTGGCGACGACAAAGGCCAGCCAGACGCACAGGATGATCCGCGTCAACGCGCTGAACAACTTCGATTGTCTCAGAGAGTGCCGCATGAAGCGTGAATCCATTACGATAGAGTGTAGAAGCAACATGAAGACAGGAAAAATCCGTCTTACAAATATTCCTATCTATCTGCCATCATCAGGACTACGGAACCTGCGGAGACGTATGTTCCCGCTCGTCCGTATTTTTTGAGGCGGCGGCGCGGCGCAGCAACTGTTCCAGGTCGCTGTCGTGCTGCGTTGCCGCGAGCGTCCGCGCTGTGTTGCCATCCTGTGCCTGCCAGGCGACCTTGGCGCCCTTCTGAAGCAGCAGGCGCACGCTTGGCAGACAATCGCTCTGCACCGCGAACATCAGCGCCGTCCAGCCGTTGCGATCTCCTGTCTGCACGTCCGTGCCCTTCTCCAGTAACAGGCGCACCTGATCGGGATCGCGGACGGCTGCCATCAGGGCGGTCTTACCGTTCGCGTCCGGAAGGTTCGGGTCCGCGCCCTTCTCCAGCAACAGATGCATCATCTCCAGGCCGTCCTTATGCTCGGCGTAGCGCAGGGCCGTCCAGCCGATGGCGCTACGGGCGTTGACCGACGCGCCTCGCTCCATCAGCAGGCGCGCTGTCGCCTGTATTCCCTGCTCCGCCGCAAACATCAAGGCCGTCTTACCGTCGTGGTCCCGCACGTTGGGGTCCGCTCCCCGCTCCAGCAGCGCATTGACGATGACCGCGCTCGTCTCCGAGCGCTGCACCGCATAGAGCAACATCGGGATCTCCGGACCCTCCTGTTTCTCGGTAGGGAGGTCGGAGCTGCGCACATTGGGGTTCGCTCCCTGCTCCAGGAGGACCATGACATCGGACGCGCGCTGCTCCAGGATCGCGCCGGCCAGCGCGGTATCGCGTTCCGCGCGCTCTGTCCAGGCCATCGCCCAGGAGCACGCGCCCAACGACGCCAGTATCAAAGTCAGGCCCATCAGCACATAGCGTGGCGAGAGCGGCGGGCGGGCCGCCGATCCCGACAGGGAGCGCTGCCATCCCAGCGTGAGGAGCAGCACGCAGGCCAGCAGGCCGGCCTCGATCTGCCAGGGCACAAGCGGGCCATTACGGCGGGCGCGTGTGGTGGGCAATGCACCCGGCGCGCCCAGGTGCGCCGCCTCCAGTTGTACGATCCCCTCCCGCGGCCAATCTCCGGGCTCATCGCGGATATGCAGCCGCCCGGTATAGACCTGAAACGGCTTCCACAGCGGCGGGACCTGGCCCGCATCAGCAGGCCGAACCTGGACGGAGTTGGCGACCGTCGGCGGTTCGCCCTGGGCGACGCCATCCCACCAGGCGTGGCTCACCACCAGGTGCGGCGGAACATCGCGACTGCGCCGCACACAGTAACCGGCCAGCACCACCGTTCTGCCCTCCAGTGCGCGCAGAGACGGCGGCAACGCCGCCGTTTGCATGGAGAGGCCGCTCAGCGCCGCATAATCGAACAGCGGCAGCCCCGCACGCTTCGCCGCCACGACCGGGTCTATGTCCGGTGTCTCTCCCTCGATGACCTGGACCGAATCGGCGGCCATACGATAGACATAGCCGTCCTCCGGCTTCGGTTCGACGTAGAACGTGCCGTTCACCAGCACGGGAGCCAACCGCTCCAGAGGAACTGGAACCGGCGTCTCCACCAGCAGGAACTGGTTCCATTGCGGACGGGGGCCATAGCAGCAAGTCTGCGTGCTGCGGAGCAGGCAGAAGGTCTTCACCTGCAGGCCCGATTCGAGCGGATACATAAACCCGACGCTGCTGCAGCGCTGCCCGCTGAGCGCCTGGATGGGCTGTGGGCAGGCGACCGGCTTCTGCCGCTCATACGCCCACAGCCCCAGCGTGGAGAAGTGCAGAAAGCACGACGTCTCCTCCTCCGGCAGCGTGTTCTCATCTATCCCGATGGTGTTGTGGCCCTGCGTGCCGTCCTCCTGCTGCACGGCGGGATTGACCGCGCTGATGTGCCGCGCCGCCTCCGCCCGGCAAAAGAGCGCATACTCCCCATGATTGGCGACGATCAGGAGCAGTGCTGTGGCAAGACCCCATAGAAGCCACTTTCGGCTGCGAATAAAGAGCATCGCGACCCTCACCCCCTCAGTACTTCACCACTTTCGCCGTCTTCTCCAGATTGGTCAGGATCTCGTCGATTTTGATCTGGGTGAAGTCTACCTGCGCCACGTCGAGCAGTTCGTCGTCCTTGATCGGTTCCCACTTGATGATGTGCCAGCCGTAGGGACTTTGGAAGGGGCGGCTCACCTCGCCCGGCTTGAGATGGTCGAGCGTCGCGGCGAACTCCTTGCCATAGGACCCTTTGAGGATGAAGCCGAGCGAGCCGCCGTTTGGCTTACTCATCTGGTCTTCCGAGACCTGCCTGGCGACCTCGGAGAACGCCTCGCCCTTCTGAAGGCGCTGCCAGGCGGCTTCCGCCTTGCGCTGTGCTTCGGCTTGAACCTTCTTGGGATCGGTCTTCGAATCCACCTGCTGGAAGGTATTGAAGAAGATCTGCCAGGCTTTCGTGAACTCTTTCTCGGTGCGTTTACGTTGCGTAGCAATCAACGTCTGGCGGCTCTGCGGGGTCGCATAGGTCTTTTTCCAGACCTCCTGCACATACTTGCCCAGTCCGAGTTCGTTTCGGACATCCACACGCAGTTCGCGCATAGAGCTTACGTTGGCCTTCAGATATTCCTCCAGGTTGCTGTAGCGGCAGCAGGGGCAGCCGAGCGACGGCGGGTTCTTGCGTAACTCCGCGATGCCCTTGTCCACCTCTTTCTCCTCCACGGCGACTTTATGCGTACTCAGGAACTGGCGCACTTCCACCTGGCTAATAAGACGGGTCAGTTTCAGTTGACGCAGATCGGCGACATCCTCGTCCAGGCGGTCGGAGGGCATGTCACGCATGATGTCCTCATCATAGATAGCCTCTCCGTTAACACGGGCCACGACATTGCCTCTGTCCGCCCCGGCCGTTCGGAGCGAGGCGAGGCTGAGCACTCCGCAGCCCGCTGCACTCACCAGCAGGAGGGCGACCGCCCTGCCCCGAAGCCGGAACGGTCCGCCGATCCGTCCTGCGCCTCTCCGTGTTGCGTTCGTCATCGTCTTTCTCCTTTCTCTTCAGGCGGCCTTTACGCCTGAGTGCAAGAGGGCGCAGCAAGCAGCGCCCCTACATGCCGCGCCTTCCGGCGTCCCTACTATCCCACCTATGCCGGATCTTCGGCGCGTCTCCGCCACCGCAGAAAACCCACCAGCAGCAGTGCCAACAAGAGGGTTTCGACCTCCCAGGGGAGCAGCGGGCCATGCATGACCCCACGCGCCGGAGTGACGCCGGGCACGCCCAGGCGGGCGTGCAGCAACTGCACGATGCCCTCATGGCTCCATTGCGAGGGGTCGGACGTCACATGCAGTACGCCCGTAAAGACCTGGAAGGGCTTCCAGAGCGGAGGGACCTGCTTTCCATCCTCCGGCAGCACCACCACCGAATTGTAGATGGTGGGCGGTTCACCCTGCGCCACGCCGTCCCACCAGGCTTTGCTGACCCGGATATGCGGCGGGGTATGGCGCGTTCGGCGCACACAGTAACCTCCCAACACCACGGTCTTGCCGGAGAGGGCCTGCAGCGCCTCGGGGATCGCCTTCTGATCGCGCTTTGCTCCCATACCGGTCAGCGGCGCATAGTCGAATAGGGGCAGCTTCGCTTGCTTGGCGGCGCTCACCGGGTCTATGTCCGGCGCATCGCTGTCTACCGGCCGCACAGCATCGGCCTCCATGCGGTAGATATAGCCGTCCTCCGGCTTCGGCTCGACGAAGAACGTGCCGTTGACCAGGATCGGCGTCATGCGCTCGAACGCGACGGGCGTCTTCATTTCGATCAGCATGTACTGGTTGTACTGCGGCCGGGGGCCATAGCAGCAGGTCTGGGTGCTGCGGAGCAGGCAGAACGTTTTGACCTTTTCGCCGGCCTCCAGGGGGTACATAAAGCCGACGCTGCTGAACTTCTGCCCGGTCAGGTCCTGGATCGGCTTGGGGCAGGCGGTCGGCTTCTCCTTCTCAAAGTCCCACTGGCCCAGGGTGGAGAAGTGCAGAAAGCGCTCCGCTCCCGGCGCGGAGAGCGAGTTTTCGTCAATGCCGATGGAGTTATGGCCGAGCAGGCTGCCCTCCGACTGCACATTGATATTGAGGGTGTCGGCGCTCTGCCCCGCCTCGATACGGCGGCGGAGCAGGGAGTCTCCATGGTTGATCAGGCATACAACGCCCAGCACGAACAACATGCTCTTGAACAGGGCGGGATTGCGTACATACAGCATGGCCGTCTATCCTATCAATCGGGATCGTAGCCCTTCGGGTATTCGATGCGCAGCGGTTGCTTGGCGCCCTTGAAGGTGACCTGCGCCGTCGCCGTAAAGGTATCCAGGCGCGCCAGCCAGTCCGCCTTGCCCTCGAAGCGAGAGCAGTGGCCGACCGTCTCGCCCGCCAGATCGAGCGGTTTCGGCGTGAGCGTCAGCGTTCTGGGGGCGGCATTGCCGGACGTCGTTATCTGCAGCGTGACGGTTTTATCGGGGATCGGCACGGCCCTGGTCGTATCGGGCGCGCCCCCGACAAACCAGACGGAGAGGATATCGCCCTCCCGCTTCACCTCCGCATGGCCGATCTCGCACTTCACGATGGCGTTCAGGACCCCGCCGTGCGCCGTCTCATGCGCTCCCTTTTCTTGCTCTCCCGCTGTGGGCGGAGCAGGAGCCGTGGCGGCATTAGCCGGGAGGGCGGCAATCGGCGTGCTGGGCGTCGGCTGGGAAGCGCATCCGCCCAGCAGGAGGCCCAAAGCCGCTGCCAGGCTCCCCTGTACTCGTCTGTTCATAATCCTCTCCTCCTGCGCACTATTCGAGGGCGCGCAGATTCTCCAGCACATTCAGCCGGTAAGCCTGCAACGCCGGGAACAAGCCTGCCAGCGCGCCCAGCGCCAGCATGCCGGGCAGCACCCAGATGTCCGCCGTCGAGAGCGTGAACGCGGAGAACTGCAGGCCCGTCTCCTGCGCCACATACTGGCTGCCGAGCGAGACGATATAGTGCCCGAGCGCGACCCCCAGCGCCGTTCCTACCAGGCTCAACAGCAGCGCCTCCGACAGGATCAGCCCGAAGACCGTGCGCCGGCTCGCCCCCAGCATCCGCAGCATCGCCAATTCCCGCCGCTGCTCCCGGAGCGCCGTGACCAGCACCACGAACAGGAACGCCACGCCCAGAAAGACCACCAGCGCGCCCAGCACAAAGATGACCCGGTCCGCCCACCCGATGATGTTCAGGATCTGCGGGACCACTTCGTTCGGCACGACCAGTTGCGCATCGGGCGACTGGTTGATCTCGTACTTCAACTCCTGCACGTCCGGATGCATCGCCCCGCCCCGAATGCGCCGGAGCTGGAGATAGGCCCCGCTGATCTCACGCTGCGACGGGTCTACCGCCATACGGGCGACCGCCGCCCCGTGCCCCTCCAGCGTATAGAAGCTGGTGAGGGGCATATAGATCGCCAGGTCGTGCGGCGTCCCGGTGGGCGCCATGATGCCCACAAAGCGAATGATATCGTGAATATGCACCGGATCGCCGGAGCGGACGCCGTGCGTCGGATTGAACGTCTGCCCCAGTTGCAGATGCAGCGCTCGGGCGACGGCCCAGCCCGCCACGGCCTCGTCGTTGGCCTGAAACGGACGCCCCTGCCCGCCGTCCTCCGGGCGAAACGAGAACTTCTTGCCGGGCTGATATGCGAACGCGCTGAAGAACCGGCCGTCAATGGCGTTCACCCGGAAGCCCGCATAGGAGTGGCCGGTCGCGAACGGGATCGCGTCCACGACCAGCGGATCGCGCCGGACTTTCTCGTAGTAGGTCCATTTGACCGTGCCGGGCATGCTGTCGAGATGGTAGAGGGCGTTCAGCACGATCTGCAGGCTCGACCCCTTGGGGCCGAGAATGGCGTCCACGCCCGTGCCTTCCGTGACGAAACGGCGGTGCGACTGCTCCCGAAAGGAGACGACGGCGATCAGCAGACCCACGCCGAGCATTGTGCTGAAGAGCGCCAGCAGGAGGGATAGGCGGTGTTTCCGCATGTTCCGTATCAGGATCTGGAAAAAGCTCATGCCGCTGCCTCGACTTCCCTCCACGCCCGGTTCAGTTCGGCATAAGAGACGCGCCGCTCGAACTGTTCAAGGACGACCGGCTCATGGGTCACCAGGATCAGCGCGCTGCCCTGCGCCTCACAGGCGGAGCGGAGCAGGTGCAGGACCTGCACCGTATTGCGCGGGTCGAGCGAACCGGTCGGCTCATCCGCCAGCACCAGTTCCGGTCTCTTTACCAGGGCGCGGGCAATCGCCACCCGCTGCTGCTCTCCAAACGACATCTCGCCCGGCGTGTGGTGCATCCGCTCCGCCAGCCCGACTGTCCGGAGCAGCGCGCGCGCCTCCTCGTTGTGCATCTTCCCGCCGGTAAAGGTCGCGCCCATCAGCACGTTCTCCAGCGCCGTATAGCCCGCCAGCAGGTTCAAGTTCTGGAATACATAGCCGATGTGGCGGGCGCGAAAGCGATCCCGTTCGGCTTCGCGCAGCGGCGCAAGATCCGTCCCGCAGACGGTGACGCTCCCCTGGGTGGCCGCGATCACTCCGGACAGCACATGGAGCAGCGTAGATTTGCCGGAGCCGGATGGCCCGTGAATGGCGACCTGCTCCCCCGCCGCAACGGACCAAGCCGGGATGTCCACGACCGTCAGCGTCTCCTGTCGTAAACGATAGTCCACTCTCAAATTGCTGACCACGACCGTTACTCCGCGCTCCTTATTCCGGAGGCCCATTGGTCCTGCCGTTGTCTCCGTGCCCATGCGTGACGCCCTCCCTTAAGATGATTCGTCATAACCTGTAATTCACTTCACGTACTTCCCAATCACCCAGAGCAGTAGTGAGGTGAACAGGAAGGTTAGCCCGCCGACCATCATCAGGGAGCGCTCCGGAAGACGCCGCCCATGGGCAGGGAACAGCCCCAGGGCGCTGGTCACCAGATAGAGAAACCCTCCGCCCACATGACCGAACAGCAGGCCGAGCCAGGCGAGGGACGCGCCTTGTAAGGCGAACATTCCCAGAAGTCCTCCGAGCACGGTGGTTGCCTCGATAGCAAACGACCATAACAGCGCGGAACGGCGTGAATATCCAGCTCCTATCAGCAATAGCGCCAGCGCCAGCCCTTCGGGCAGCTTGTGAAAGGAGACGCCGAAGAGAACTCCGAGATTGGCCCGACCGGCAACCGCATCTCCGGTGGCAATTGCCATCCCGTCCATGGCGCTGTGAACACCTAAGGCAACCATCAGTAACAGGGCCGTCTGTCCCAACTTTTGCGTTGTCTGTTCATCGAAGGCAGTAATCGCGCATGCCGGGCAGACGGGAGACACATACTTGCCGATCAGCCAGAAGAGGGCATAGCCGCTCACGGTCGCAGCCAGAAAGGCGGGCCAGGATAGAACCCCCTTGGCATCCGGCAGGACGTCGCAGACCGTGATCGCCAACAGCGCACCCACCCCTGCGTATACCAGCATATTCAAGTGGCGCAGAGAGACCCGGCCGAGAACGACGCCAAAGCCGACCCCTACAAACGCGATCAGCGTTGCCACCAGGATACGCAGCAGAACGAATGGCATGGACTTTTCCTTGTTGGTTTGGAAAGCCCTCCGCAACGACGAAGTATAGCGGCTCTCTTGCAGAGCATTATACCCCGAAATATACCTAAGTAGGAAAATTCCTAAATAGATTTTTTCCGCCCTCCATCGGGTATACTGATGTAGCTTAACCAGTCTGAAGCAAGGACCTATCTGTCTGAGAGGTGTTTCCTCATGGAGTTCCAAGACGCCGTGCGCCGTCTGCGCATGGCGGGCCATAAATTGACGCCGCAGCGTATGGAGATCCTGCGCGTCCTGCTCAACGCAGGCGTCCCTATGTCGGCGCAGGCGGTGATGGCACGGGTAAAGGACACCTATCCCTGTGTCAGCCTGGATACAGTCTATCGCAATCTCTCCCTTCTGACCACTACGGAGATGGTCAACCAGATCAACCTCCAGAACAAAGGTACGGCGCTCTTCGAGTTTCAGGGCGAGGTGCATCACCACCACGCCGTCTGCCTGGAGTGCGGCAAGAGCTTCTGTGTGGACTCCTGCCCGCTCCCCAAGGTCTTTCCCCTCCCCGCCGAGGACCAGCAGTTTCAAGTCGTCAGCCACGCCTTTGAGATCTATGGCTACTGCTCCGCCTGCAGGGTCGGAGGTGCCGGCCCCGCTCCCGCCGCTCCTTGAACGGAAAATACCTCCCGTCTACTTGCCGATCAGGCGCTCCACAAACCAGTAGCAACCCATACAGGCCGTTAAGGCGGAGCCGACGTTCATAAACGCCCGGTACTTCTGCTTCCCTAACTCGAAGCTCTCCGCCATCGCCTCCTTATAAGTCTTCACCCGAACCAGGATCGGATAGACGATGGCGACGATGATGACCTGCGCGATCTCCAGCCCGATATTAAAGGAGAGGAGGCACAGGACCAGGCCCTGCTCCGGCAGCCCGACCTCACGCAGCGACGCGGAGAAGCCCATGCCGTGGATCAGGCCGAACCCGGTGACCAGCAGCCAGCGGTTTTTCGGCGGCTCTTTGCGGAGGATGTTCTCCAGCCCAACAAAGATGATCGTCGCGGCGATGGCCATGTCCGCGAAACGCGGCGATATGTGAATGACGTTGAAGGTGGAGAGGATCAGGGTGATGCTGTGGCCGACCGTGAACCCGGTCAGCATCTTCACCACGGACTTGAATTCCGTCAGCGCGAAGATGAGCGTGCAGATGAACAGGATATGATCCGGGCCGGTGAAGAGGTGCATCATGCCCATCTCCATGAAGTCCAGCACATTCGTCGTGACGTTGTCCAGGTTGGCCTGGGTGTCGAACTCGTGGACCGTATCCTTGTCGCCGAACATTTCAAACTGCACCGCACCGGTAGTAACGATGGAATGAACAAAATGGCTGGTGACGCGCAGGTGGTTGGCGGGCTTTTCGGTGGCATAGTGGATCGTCAGAAGAAAGGTGGAGTCGACCTCGCGCGCGGCCTTCTGGTAATCGGCGGAGACGATCTCCGGCGTGAGCGCCTTGCCATCCTTCTCCAGAAGGAACTTGGTAGGCAGCCACTTCATCAGTTTGTCCCTGGTCGCCTTCGAGAGGTCTTCGCCCTTGAGTTCATCGGGCTGGATCCCCTCTATCCCTACCAATTCGGAGGCCGGCCCCTGGAGCATCGTGTCAATGAGATGGTAGTGCAGGCGCATGGACGCCAGCGTGATGTCGGAAGGCATCGGGTGGGCGTAGGCGCTACGCGGAGCGACCGACAGCAGAGCGAAGAGGCTCCAGGCCAGCAGAAACAGCCGTACCGGGTGTTGAAAACACCCGGCAACAAAGGACGCGCGCCCTCCGGACGCACACTGCATTCGCGTCTGCAAGACGCTTGTATTATGCTGCCGGGGATTTTCAATCCCCGGTGTGCTCGCTTTTTCAGGACGGGTGTTGAAAACACCCGGAACTTTGGATAGCATGTATTCCTCCCGTGAGAGAATGAAGCCTAGAATAAGGAATGAATGGCACTAATCGCGGCGACGCAGATCCGAACGCTGCGCCGAACGCGCGGCCCGCTTCGCCGGGCGGCGGGGAGAATCCCAGAGCACCCAGCGCGGGAAGCCCAGCGTCAGAGGACGCGCGCGCCGTGCAAAGGGCGAGGTTTTCCTGGGCGTGCGCCAGGCGCGGTAACAGGCGATCAGCAGCCAGAGCGAGACCAGAACGAATGCAACCAGGCCGGCGAGGATAAGTTCCGGGGGCGCAGCCTCCTCTCCATCGTGCGCATGTGCGGCAGACAGAGGGGAGAGCAGGCAGGCCAGGGCCAGGCATCCCGTGAGCAGGCAGCGCGGCGGCATAGGCGAGGCGGCCCGGTCATCTTTTGACGCAGGGTTAATGTGCGGCATCGTATTTTTCCGTTAATAAACGCGTGGGCCGGTAAAAAGCGAGGCAGAGGTGTCAGTCCGCTGGACTGGGAGGGCGAGACATGCTATAATGCCGTTGGTCAACGGTTGTGGTTTGCCCGCAATCGCCCGGTGGATGGCTGTTCGCAGCAGCCGTCCACCCCTCCAGGTTCCTCTCTTACCGGCTACTCCACCAGAAACTCGAATTTGAACAGTTGGGTGCTCTGAACCGGGACGCCGTCTTTCAGCGCCGGCTTCCACTTCCAGCGTTTCAGCGCATCCAGCACCCGCCGGTCTATCTCCGGATTGCCGGACGACGTGCGGAGGATGGGTGTGGCGCTGCCGTCCGCCTCGATCTCCACTTTCACCCGTACGAAAGCACGAAAGTCGCCATGCTTCAGGTCGTCCGGGATCTCCGGTTTGACGGTATCCGCCGGCTCCGCCTCCTTCGTCGGGCCTTTCGGCTTGGGCGGCGGCGCAGGCTTTACCGGCTCCGGCTCGGGCTTGGGGACTTCGGCCACCTTGATCGGTTCGGGCTGTTTCACGACCGGAGGCGGAGCCGGGGCCGGTTTGGGATCGGGCTGCTTGACGACTGGTGGTGGCGGGGCCGGCTTGACCGGCTCCGGCGGATTCGCCTTGGCGTTGCCGGCGTTCTGCGCGTCGGTCGGCTTCCCGACGTCGGCGTTCCCACCCGGCAGGACTGGAGGCTCGTCCGACTTCGCCGGCCCCTTGTCCGGCGCGGTGAGCACCTTATTGTGTGCGCCTGCGGGGGGTGGCGGCGGAGTCGGCTTTGGTTTGACCGGTTGCGGCTCTTTCCGTGGCTCAGGCTTGGGCTTCGGCTTGGGCAGCGCCGCAAGCTTGTGTTCGATCTGCTTCGGCGTGACGATCTTCGGCGTGATCTTCTGCTGCTTGTCTATAATCACACGGGTGATCTCGACCGGCGCCATATCGTGATGAGGCGGATGCTTGGCGACCTGCGCCGCCATCGCCCAGAGACCCAGATTGCAGACCACCGACGCGGCTACCGCAACGGCAAGCCGCTTGCCCAGCGGGTCCTGAAGCACCGGATTGGTTTTGAGTGTATTTTGAAGGCTCATAGGGTGATGCGAACCTCCCTCCCTTATTTGCGCTCGTTGTCCGGCAAGGTAGCGATGGCGAAGTGCGTGATGCCGACGGAGCGAGCCTCATCTATACAGTGCACCACATCGCCGTGCGGCACGCTCAGGTCGGCATTGATGATGACCGATGCGGTCGCAAAGTCCACGTTCGGCCCACCCGCCTTCTCCACCAATTTCGCGGCCAGTTGCTCCAGCGTCACCGGATCTTTATTGACATAGATCTGCCGGTCCTTATCTATGGTGATGGTCAGGTCCGAGGCGGCCTGCTTTTGTACGTGGTTGGCCGGGGGCAGGTTGACCGGCAGCCCGTTGAGCCGCGTCAAGGCCAGCGACGAGAGCATAAAGAAGACCAGCAGAAAGAACATCGTGTCGATCATCGGGATGATCTCGATCTTGGTGCGCTTAAGCTCGCGTCGGCGTTTGAATTCCATGCTCTCTCTCCTCGCCCACCCCACTGACGCGATGGTTGGTCCCCAACTCAGCCCGCTCCTGATGGTGCAGTTCGGTCAGGACATTGATGAGCTTTGTAGTTGCCTGCTCGGTCTCCGACGTGATGGTGCGCAGGCGTGAGGCGAAGTAGTTGTAGGCCATGAAGCAGATGACGGCGACCAGGATGCCCGTCGCGGTCGCATACAGTGCCTCGCCTACGCCCGCCAGCACCGCATCGCTGTTGCCCCGGTTCTGCTGCACGGCGATCGCATTGAACGTGCCGATCATGCCGACGATGGTTCCCAAGAGGCCCATCAGCGGCGAGATGGTCGTCGTCGTATCCAGCACGGGCAGCAGCCGCTCCAGCCGGATAAAGTAGTCCTGCCCGGTCTCCTCGACCAGCCGCTCCACCTCTCGCACGGGCTGGCTGCGATGGCGCAGCACCATCGCGAGGCAGGCCGCAAGCGGCCCCCTACGCTCCTCGCAGGCTTTGAGCGCGGCCTCATAGTTCCCGGCCCGGCACTGCGTGATGACCTTCTGGAGCAGGCCGGGAGCCAGACCGCCCAATTGGTAGAAGGCGATAGACCGCTCCACGATGACGGCCAGCGCCGCCAGGGAGAGCAGCAGCAGGGGGTACATCATAAACCCGCCCGCCTGAATGAAATGCACGATACTTGACATAGTGTTTCCTTACGTACCCTCACCTCTGGGGTCCCCAAATCACTTTGGGGCCCCTCTCCCGCGAGGGGAGAGGGGCGGAGAGAGTTAGAATTTGCCCGTTGCGGACAGCATAATACGCCGTCCCTGTTGAAAGCGCGTTCCACTGAACGCGGATTGGAAGTTGATGACGGGGCGGTCGTCCAGCAGGTTTTCGACGGTCAGTTCCAGGCCGCCCCGGCCGTTTTGTGTTGTACCTCCGAAGAGGTTCGGCATACTGGCAAGCCGCAGGTTCAGAACCGTGCGCGGCGTACGATCCGTATCCACGATACTGGAGGCCACGCCGCTTCCGTGGTAGAGGCTGAAGCCGACGCTCGCCTGGTTCTTCCAGGTGTAGTCGAGGCCGAAGCCGATGGTGTTCAACTGATCGTGATCGGTGTAGCCGTCCTCGGGAGCCAGCAGCCTGTTGACGGCATTCGCCCAGGTGAAGTAGGCACCCCATCCGACGTTATTTCGCGGGAAGAGATCGTAGCTGAACTCAACGCCGTTCACATTCACGTGAGGGTGGCTGAAGGTCGTATAGACGCCGAGTTGCGTACCCGGAACCAGCAGGCCGGTGTCCGCAAAGTCGTGCCACTCCTTGTAGTAGTAGGCGATTTTGACTGTCTGGTTTCTGGCGATCTGCCGCTCCAGGCTGCCCTCGTACAGGTCTCCCGTCTGCGGCGGGATCGCCAGGCCAAGCTGCGCGGCCTGCGAAAGCGGCGGCTGTGTGAAGAGCCGGTCATAGGCCGCCCGGAAGACGGTCTTCGGCGTCAGCAGATACGACATATTGATGCGGGGCGAGAGATGGACGGTGTCAAGCGAATCGGTTGCGCCGCCCAGAGAGATGTCGGCCCGGTACCAGTCCATGCGGAGGCCGTAGTTCATGGTGAGCCTGTTGGTGGCGCTCCAGGTGTCCTGTACGTAAGCAGCCCGGTAGAAGCCCGTGTGGTGTACGCTGACTGTCGGGGAGACCGGATTGGGCGCGAGCTGATAGACCTGGTTGCCCAATGCGTCCATAACGGGATTGCCCTGCGCGTCGGTCTGCAGGGAACCTGCGGGCAGGAGGCGCGTGTCTACGGCGGCGAGGGCATTGACGGCGAGTTGGCTGGCGGGGATCAACTGGTACGATTCGTTCTCTTCCTGTTGGTCGTTCAGCAAGCCGCCTTTGAACGTGTGCTTACCCTGCGTGGCCGTAACGCTGCCCTGTATCTGCCAGCTATGCGAGTGCCGTGTGATCGTCGGGTTGAACTCGATGGAGTTGTCCGCCGGAAGGTTGCTTAGATTGACCGCCGGGTTATTGTTCAGGATGTCCAGCCCGGCATGGACGATGCCGAAGGAGAGCAGGCCGCTGACATTGTTGTTGAAGGAGTGCCGCCAGTTGAGCGCCCCGAACGTATTCTCATCGCGCTGGTAGATGTCCTGGCCTGCCGCATCCTGAGAAACGATGCCTGCCGCCGCCGCATCTATTCGGGAGAGATGCCCGGCATAGCCGTAGCCCTGACCAAAGGGGGCAAAAGAATCCGGCAATCCGGTGCGGTTTGCGATCTGGGAAAAGGCCGGAGCTTCGTTGAGGACCAGGCTCAGATTGTCGCGCGTACCCGATTTGAACGTGAAGTTGCCGAAGTAGGTCTGGGATTCCCCGTGGTTGTGGGCTGTCTGATCGTCCGGCTGGGGTGGCTCGACGGCATTGTCGGTAGCGCGTCCGCTGAAGTCCAGGAAGTAACCGAACCGGCTCGCCTGCTGGCCCGAGGCATCTTTCGAGCCGTAGGGCGCTCCGCCCTGCCCGCTCAGAGTGAGGTCGCCGTAGTAGGTGTTGAACTCACCACCCTGAAGCGTCGCGCTGTGGAACGGATGGAGGGAACCGGCCCGAAGGTTTACGTTCAGGACGGCCGCCAATTCTCCTCCGTATTCCGGCGCATAGCCGCCGGTCAACACATCGAGGGTCTGAATCACGTTCGGGCTGATGGTCGGCCCGAAGCGGCCTTGCAGCACGCCCGGCAGCGCAAAGCCGTCTATGTAGAGGGAGGTAGAGGAGTGCTCGCCGCGCGGATGCGCCTGGTTCACGGAATCCTGAACGAGGCCAGGGATCGCCTTCAATACCTGCGTCAGGCTCTGGGGGTTTGTATTATTGGGAATCTTCTGAATGAAGGTCTGGTCGCGAATCGTGCTGTCGTTGGTCTGTGTCTTGCTGACCAGACTCTTCGGGGCGGTGACGACGATCTTCTTTTCCGGGCCGACCGGCTCCAGCAGGATCTCCACGTCGGTGATGGTATCAGCGACGACGGTGACGTCCCTGGGCAGGTCTGGCTGGAACTTCTCCTTGTCCGCCTCGGCGGTAACCTTCCAGGCGCGAGCCTCCAGATCCGGGCTGGTGGCCTGGCCCTGCGCATCCGTGGTGAGGGTGACATCCGGATGGGTATTGGCGCTGTCCTTGAGGGTGATCTTGGCCCCGCTGATGGGTTTTTCGTCCGCCGCATTCTTGACGCTGAAGCGAAGACGACCGACAACGTCGGCAAGCGCGGCATTTGCCGCCAACAGCCAGGTGGCGACAAGGGCTATCAGCAGGCCCAGAGAACGTAGGATCGGTGAACCCCGATCTTTCATGATTACGAGTCCTCCCTTTCGTGGGGTGATGACCCGGTGGGGTCGCATCTGTTCGGTGAGGGTAGGGCCGAGCAGATTGCGACCGGACCGGGGGCGGCTCCATGCCGCCGGCAGTGGACGAAAGGGCGAAGACGTGCTACAATCACTGTGGTTGCAGGTGTGATGCGTCACGCTTGCCCGGCGCACGGGTGTTACCAGCACCTGTGCGCCTTTTTTGTCGTCCTCGGATGAGACGGAATGGGTCCGTATAGCGCGACCTCGCGATGCTGGGCGATACCAACAGCGCGAAGCGACCTTCTACGGGCGACAAACGCCGTCTCAAGTCGGAATTGAGCGAAAAATAAGGTTAGCTTGCAGAAAATGACGGTGTGTCAGACGCTATTGCGCCTGAAAGAGGCGTTCAGGCCCGTGGGGGAGCGCGGGAAGAGGCCGAAACGAGCGTATAGCGCAGAGAGCGCGGAAATGTGGTGACCACACGCGGCGCAAGAGGCTTCTCCAACACCAGCGTGAATGCGGGAAGAGCCGGAGACACATTGGCCGCCTCCCATTCGCAGGCGAGGCAGGAAGCAGGCGCGCGGCGTTGGGATTGCACCGAGCACTTCGTGTCCAGGGGCCGCGCATGCGTCGTCTGCGTCCTGCCGTCCGTAGCAGGGAGCGGGACGGCGGCGACGTGGAAGTGGGTGTGCTGGAAGGGTAGGACGACGCTGAGCCAGAAGTAACCGAGCGTCAGCACCATCGCCAGCGCGCGGCGACAGGGCTCGATAGATCGGACAGAGAGCATAGAGCGGCCTCCTTTCTTCCCGGAGTATCCCATCGGATGGTGATACTTCCATTATAGCACAGTCAGCAACAGGTACGGAAGCACTTTTTTCCCAGGTTCCTCCTGCGGCAGGAATTTTGAAAAAAGTCTTTTTCCGGGCGTGAAGTGTGATATAATCTCTCTGGCTCTCGTAAATATAAAGAGAAGCCTGTTGCGGCGTCACTCACATTCCGACTACGGACGATTATCTTGCGCCTTTGCCTCCGCGTCAATCGAAAACTGCTTCGCGCTCAGGCCGCGCTGATCGCTACGCTCTACGTGCTTTTCAGCACGTTCGGCGCGGTGACGCATGTTCACACCCTCTCGCCGCTGCTCTCCTCTCCGGATGAGCCCATAACGGCAACCGGGCGAAGCGCCGTGGATTCTGCCGCCTTCGCTCCCCTGTCGCGATGTGCCTACTGCGAATGGCAGGCCAACAACGTCTCTGTTGCCCTGCCGATCCAGAGTATCACAGCGCCGGTGCTTGTCGGGTACTTTGCTGTCCCGCATCATGTAACGGCCGCAACATTCGATCCACCCCAATCCTCTTCCCGCGCCCCGCCGCTTGTCTCCTAGACCCTTCTTTCCTCCTTTTTCGATACCTTTGACCTGGCACAAGGAAATGACATCCCCTGCTAAACGGCTTGTCTGCCCCTGGCGCACTCCTGCCGAAACCGAACCTGGCACAACGGTCACAATAGGTCACAAGGGAGTGAACTCCCTCGCTGGGGTCCTTCGGCCAAATTCGCGAGGGAAAAGCGGATTTGGACTGCACCATAGGTGCGACCTTGCCTGCGCCGACACGTACAAGCTCAGAGTTGGTACGTGTCCCCGTAGGGGGACACTTGGCGCAACGCGCCCCAAGCGAAGGACTTTAGTCCATTGCATACTCCTCCCTTGCACGGATTGATGGGGAAATGCAGCGTTCGAATCCTGTCGAAAAAGCGCGTCTGCAAGACACATACTTTTCGTTGCGCTCGCACGCACTTTTCATTACACTTTTCATTATTCATAAGGAGCAACCATGTCTGGTGTCCTGGAATTCATCAAAAACGGCGGGGTGATGATGTACCCGCTGATCCTCTGCTCTATCATCCTGATCGCGATTGCCTTGGAGCGGGCTATCGCCCTGCGGAAGGCCGCGGTAGACGGCGATGCGCTGCTGGATGCGGTCAAGGCGGTCTATAACACCGGCACGGAAGACGAAGTGAAGAAGGCCATTGGCGTCTGCGAAAGCTACAGAGGGCCGGTGGGCAAGATGTTTGCGCGCGGCCTGAAGAACGCACATCGCCCGGCGGACGCTATTGAGATGGCAATGGAGCAGGAGGCCGCGAACGAACAGCCTGCACTGGAAGCCAACCTGCCGATCATGAAGACCATCGTCAATATCGCGCCGCTGCTGGGGCTGCTGGGAACGATTGCCGGAATGATCTCCTCGTTTCGCGCCGCCTCGCAATCCGGGCTCTCCAACCCGACGCAGGTCCTGGGCGGCATTTCGGAGGCGCTTATCTCGACGGCGACAGGGATCAGCCTGGCGGTGCTGGGCTTCATTTTCTACAACTACTTCGCCAACCTCTCTAAGAAGATCGTGGACGACATGGAGTTTTATGGCGCGGAATTGGTCAACTTTCTGACCGGGCGCATCGATTAGGAGTTATCCCATGGCAATGCGAAAACGCGTCCGGATCGCGCGGCGCAAACCGGTCGAAGAGGCGGAGATCATCGTCATTCCCATGATCGACGTGATGATGTTCCTGCTCTTCTTCTTTATGGTGGCTTCGCTGGCGATGGTGGTGCAGACCGGGCTGCCGGTCAACCTGCCGAAAGCCTCCACGTCCAACGAGCACTCCTCGCAGAACGTGACCATCACGATCATGCGGGACAACAGCATCCACCTCAACACGAAACCGGTCACGCTCGATAGGATCAAGCCCGAACTGCAAGCGATCCATATCAGCGACAAAGACCTGGTTATCATCAATGCGGACAAAGATGTGACGCACGGGCTGGTCGTCAGCGCAATGGATGAGGCCCGAAAAGCAGGCGTCGTCCGGTTCGCGATTGCAACGGATAAAGGGAGCTAAGCCATGCGACGCAGAAGACAGAAGAACCCGCTGCTGATGCGCATCATCGGGATCTCGATTGCGGTGCATATCGTGGCGCTGCCGGTGCTGGCGCACTTCGGCGCGTTCAAGAAGATTCAGCAGCACTTCGTCGAGGCGAAGATAGTCGTACTGCCGCCTCCCCCTGCGCCGGAGAAGGAGAAGGCGGAGGTCAAGAAGCAGGTGGCGCAGAAGCCGACGCCCGCCGCCAAAAAGGGACCGACCAATACGGCGCACCAGCAGCAGGGGCCGAAGACCAACCCGAACGCGCCGCATATCGCTATGGCGCAGGGCACGGGGGATGGCCAGGACACGGCGGAGCAGGGAAATGGTAAGCAGGGCGTCCTGCCGACGGTGGCGACGGACACCAAGTCTCCGGCCAAGGAGAATACGGCCGAGCCCGTTCCGGATAAGCCCAAGACCGACGTCCAGGCCGTCAAGCCGGCCCCGCCGATAAAAGAGACAACTCCGGTCGTCAAACCGATGCCTCCGGTGGAACCGCCCATGCCCCCGGTACAGCCGCATGAGCCGGTCTTTACCGAGGCCGTCGCAACCAGCCAGCCGCAACCGACCCTCCCGGACGATCTGCGCACCGAGGCGCTGGATAAGACCTTTGTGGCCGAGTTCACTGTAGGAACCGACGGCATGCCGGCCGAGATCCAGGTCGCCCAATCCACCGGGAACAAGGACCTGGATCGGCTCGCGCTGGATACCGCGAAGCGCTGGCGCTTCAAACCGGCCACCCGCGACGGGCAGCCCATCGAGAGCCATATCCGACTGCATATCGAGTTCCAGGTGGACTAATGAGAAGACCAGACTTACGCGACGGGTTTCCCTATTGGCCGGGCCGTGAATACTTACCGTTCCGCATCACTCTGCGCGATGGACTGAAGTCCTTCGCTGGTGGCCTTCGGCCCAGTGTCCCCCTGCGGGGACACGCACAGACTGAGAGGCGGTACGTGTCGGTGCAGGCCGACACTTGGCCGAAGGCCACCAGCGAGGGAGTTTACTCCCTTGTGAACTGCCGAACAGTTGTATTTTCTTTCCTGTTCTGCCTTTTTTTCTTGACAATGGGTTCAATGGCGCAGGCGAAGGGCCTGGAGCGGGTGCGCTTTGTAGTGGTGGACCCGCAGAGCCAGCGCCCGGTGAGCGGCGAGGTGGTGATCGAGGACCTGAGCGAGGGGCATTCGGCACGGACGTTGTCCACGGGGCTGCTGCGTACCGGCACGACCGCCGATTTCGATCTGCGCACCTGGACCGTGGCCGCCGACCGCGTTCCGGCGACCGAAGTGACCATTCCGGCAGGCGCCAGCGTCCGGCTGCAAGGGCAGGGGCAGCCGCCGGTCAAGGACATCTTTATCAAGGTGACGGCCCGCCTGATCCCCATGCACGCCAATGCCACGTCCCCCGGTAAGACGCTCGACACCACCCAGATCCATCAGGGGCCGGTGGGCAGCAGCACCAACAGCCTGATATCCAAGGGGGCGGGCGCGGCGGCAGACTCCGCGGGGCAGGTGCATGTCCGGGGCGAACATGCGGACATCTCCTACGTGGTGGATGGCGTCCCGCTGCCGGATACGCTCTCCGGGCGGCAGGGCGCCGTCGTCGTTCCCTCCACCATTGACCGCCTGGAGATCCTGACCGGTGCGTTCGCCCCGGAGTTCGGAGCGCAGACCGCCGCCATCCTCAACGTGACCACCCTGCCCGGCGCGGACAGGAGCCATACGGATCTGGCGCTGGAGGGCGGCAACTATGAGACCACCAACGGCGACTTCTCCACACTCGGCCCGCTGGGGAAGTACGCCAGCTATGTGGTGGACCTGGGCGGGACGCGGACCCGGAACTATACCGAACCCCAGCAGCCCGACGACCAGACGGCGCACAACGTCGGCTCCAGCCTGAACGAGTTCGCCAAGCTGCGCTACACACCGAGCAGCCGGGATGTACTGTCCCTGACCATCAGCCGCAATCCGGATACCTACCAGGTCGGCAACCGCACCGGACTGCCCGCCTCCTTCGCCTCCGCCGGGCAGGGTTTCGGCTTCTTAGGCCTGCGTAACGCCGATGGGACCCGCCCGGATGTGACCCCGGAGAACGCGGGCCTGCTGGGGGCGCAGACGCTGCTCTTGCCCTCCCAACAGGCGGACGGGCAGGACATCACCCAGCGCGAAGTGAGCGAGTTCGCCACGCTCTCCTGGCGGCGGCAACTGGCGACCTCCACTACGGGGCTGCTGTCCATCACCTTCCTCCACTCCGGCCAGGATCTGCACAACGACAACCCGGCGGTGGATGTGTTGAACCTGCCCGTGGACAACTCCATCGAATACAACCCGACCTCCACACGCAACGTGCACCATGTCCAGATCAACGGCAGCCTCGCCTATACGCGAGGCCGCCACGCCTTTAAGACCGGCCTGACGCTGGACGACCAGTACGGCAACGAGAGCTATCAGATCATCCCGGCCAGCCAACTGGCGCTGGATACCCTGGCGGCGCTGTCCCCCAATCTCGCCCCGGCGGGCGCTCCTAAGATGGACGCGCAGGGCAAGCCGGTGGTGGACATCAACGGCAATCCGGTCTATGTGCCGACCTCCGGACAGTCACCCACGCTGAACGTGCATCGCTCCGGCTTCTACCGCGCCGCCTATGTCCAGGATACCTGGAAACCTGGTCGTTACCTGACCTTCAACTATGGCCTCCGCTCCGATTGGTACAAGCAGACCCAGAACCTGGGACAGCCCATCGTAGACATCATCACCATATCGCCGCGCCTGAACGCCTCCTACAAACTGAGCCGAATGACGACGATGCGCGCCTCCTACAACCGCCTGTTCAATACGCCGCCTCTGGCGCAGGGCGCGGTGATAGGCCAGCCCATCCAGCCGGAGACCCTGGACCAGTACGATGTGAGCGTCGAGCATCTGCTGGCTCCCCGCCAGACCCTCTCCCTGGCCTACTATGTCAAGCAGATCCACGATCAGGTGGACACCGGCCTGTTCATTCCCGGCAGTCAGATCGGCCTCTACTCCGCCGTCAATTTCCAGATCGGCGCCGTGCACGGCATCGAGTTCACCTACGACCTGACGGCAGGCAAGGACAAGGACAACAATACGGTCGGCTGGGATGTCTCCTTCAACTACACCTACTCCATCGCCGCCCCCAATGGCGTGGACAACACCGGTGCGCCTGCCCCGGACTTCAACGACCACGATCAGCGCAACACTGCCGGCCTGGACGTCAGCTATATCTGGAAGAGCGGCGCGTCCGCCGGATTTACCATCAACCATGGCAGCGGCCTCGCCAGCAGTCCCGTCCCGCCGGGCATCCATCGTATTCCCCGCACGGAGATAGATATGCGCCTCACCACCGGCCAGCGGCTGTTCCACAAACATGGCAGCCTCAATCTGAACGTCGAAAATCTGCTCGACGACCGCACCGTCATCAACTTCGAGTCGGGGTTCAGCGGCACACGCTTCATGCAGGGCCGCCGCGTCCTCCTCTCCCTCTCGGGTAGTTTTTAGCAGAGCCGGGTGTTTTCCACACCCGGCAGGAAATCGGTAGATTCGAGAAGTCAACCCCATACATCGCGCGTTCGGTACGGAAGTACGTGTGTCATACTGAAGGGAGTAGGCACACAGGGTTCCAGATCTATATGAAAGGGGACGCATACGATGTCTCAATCGAATCGGGGGTTTACGCTGATCGAACTGCTTGTGGTGATCGCCATTATCGCGATACTGGCCGCGATCCTGTTTCCGGTCTTTGCCCAGGCGCGGGAGCAGGCGCGCAAGACGCAGTGTCTCTCGAATACCCGGCAGTCCGGGCTGGCGCTGATGCAGTACATCCAGGACTACGATGAGACCACGCCGAACGTCTACAGCGCGCAGACAAGCATCTATATCCTGGTGGATGTCTGGAACCAGCTCCAGCCGTACGCCAAAAACAGGGACGTGTTCACCTGCCCGGATCGCGTGCAGAACGGCTGCGATGCTCAGGTCGGCATCACCGGCAGCAATCCGTCGGACCGCTGCATCGGTATGGGGTATAATTGGGGACCGGTCCAGGGCTTTGTGAACGGCGAAATGGAGGGGGGCCTGATCAGCGTGAACCTGTTCCCCATCAATGTTCAAGGTGAGATCGGGTTGGGCACGACGCTGGCTTCGGTCGTCGCCCCCGTCGAGACCTTCGCCTTTACGGATACCTACGACTATCCCTTCTACACCAACTCCATTGACAACGGCCTCCTGACGTTTGCCGGGAGCAGCAACGGGGCGCTGCAACACGGAGGCCGCTATAACGCCAACTATATGGATGGGCATGCCAAGAATATCCCGTTCAAAGGCGGGTTCTGCCCCCTCGGCGGCAACGGCAAGGTGATGCTCCCCAAAAACAGCGCCGACTACGGCAAGTGGTGCATCGATCCCGATGTGGTCATCAACAGCTACCTGGGCCAGATGCCGTGTAAGCAGGTCCCCGCCTTTGTGGCGGCGCAGGTCACGTCCTGGTTCCCGGACTGAGCCGGAATGCGGCTCAGTCCGGAAGAACACTCCGTTTAATCGAACGGTCCGAACCAGGGCAGGC